>NZ_JCAIOL010000015.1:21872-100540 GCF_059587065.1 Neobacillus sp. DZ-9 | reverse complement strand
AAACTTACTAAGGAGTGATCACTCATATACAATCAGCAAGTCATTTGTCAAATCCAAAACACCTTCCAACAAATGCAAAGCTCGAACAAAGTAATGCTGCACAGTTAAGACAGTTTTCTAATCAAATTATTTTTAAATACTTTGTTACTAAACAGCCCTTTTAGAACACTAACAAAAAATGACCGCTATTAGACGATCACGCTCCTTTTAATTTCAATTCGGAAAAATGCACCAGTTTAACTTTATAATTGGGTTCTCCTTCTTGGATAATCTCACAGTAACCAGATGCGTATTGAAAAATTATAAAATGATCGTTTCCTTGAAATATAACAGGAATCCATTCCATAAATAACACATTAATTTTACCTAGTCTAAATGTTGTTTTTGTATTCTTTAAAGTATACTTCAAAGGTAGCAGCTTATTTTAAATATAGGTTACCAAATTCCAAATCAAGGCTTAACTTTCTTTCTAATTTATCAATACTACCTCCACCTGCTATAAAAATTTCTAATTCTTTTGCTAGATTTTTTCCTTTATTTTTACTAAAATGATCACTTTTTGGTAACCTGTCCACTGTAATCACTTCGGGAGTTCGGTCTGCCCTATAAATCCTACCTGGAATTTGTTTCCAAAATTCATTCCATTCCGCTAATAGTCCTATGTCATTAAAATAATATCGTTGCACACCACAAAGCCAAGCAGTACATGCGGTATTTCTTTTTTGACAGCCAACTTGGTCAGCTATAAATTCGCATCCAAAGCAACAGGAATTTCCACTATTAATACAGACCCTACAAATTTCATTTGCTCCAATTTCTTCAAATATTTTTAAACCGTAATTAATTATTTCATCTTTCGTCATTTCAATACTCATTATTACCCCACAATTTCAATAAAGTATATATCCTTTTTTTCTGAGAGTTCAAAATGGGTTGATGCTGTTATTTATAAAATATTGTATAAATCGTATGAATAAACTTTCAAAGCACTTTATCTAAAAAACCTTTGACTAAATATGTAATCAGGTGTAGATTCGTATTATACTATATTCAAATAATCAGATATACAAATAGTATATCTGGTGAAGTGTTTCTGTGCAACATGACCATCTATAATAATCGTTTTGCTAATAATGAATGAAGTCAGGTGAATAAAATGATAATGGGTTTTATTATTGTTGGAGTTTTGATTGTTTTAATTGTGCTATTCTTAAGTGTTATAACAACTTCCAAAGCATATACTTACAAGCATACGGTAGATCCCTTGGTAGACAATCCAAATATAAATGGAGATAGAAAGATAATAAATAGTAATAAAAAGGATTAAATGAACGGAGGAAATGCAATTATGTCAAATTTACCAAATTGCCCAAAATGTAATTCAACATATACATATGAAGATGGAATTCTTTATGTTTGCCCAGAATGTGCTTATGAGTGGACTTTAGATTCAAAAACCGAAAATAATGAGGATAAAAGGATTTTCAAGGATGCAAATGGAAATGTCTTAACCGATGGTGATACTGTAACAATAATCAAAGACCTTAAAGTAAAAGGGAGTTCTTCAGTCTTAAAAGTAGGTACAAAGGTTAAAAATATCCGTTTAGTTGACGGAGATCATGATATTGATTGTAAGATTGATGGTTTTGGAGCTATGAAATTAAAATCTGAATTTGTGAAAAAGTAATAATGGACAGGAATCGTATAGGCTATTAGAATGAAAGCCTTGCTCAACACATGCTTTTCCTTGATTATTCCGACTGTTTCTAATTTCAGTATCCTGTCTCATCAGTATAATAAAATGCGGCATTGATGGAAGTGGGATCTTCAACTCTTGCACGCATTAAATCCCAATGAAATTGTGTTTAACAACTCAACAATACTGGTATGAGAATAAATATATATATAAGGACAATTAAATTCCGATAGATAGATAAAAGCCTGTCTCATTGATTACCAAGTAAACATTGATACAGGCTGTTTTTTAATACTTCTTATTGAACTAACGCACTCGATGAATAAGTTTCTTAATAAAATTAATGTTTATAGCTGTTAAAACAATTTCTTTTCTAAATAATACTGTTTATATCCTTCTGGGTGATCTTCTACTATTCCAACGACTTTAAATCCCAACCTTTGATAGAAATCTGGTGCCTGGTAGCTAAAAGAATCTAATAGTATTAGTCTGCAATTATTTTCTCTTGCCGTTTTTTCAATATGATTTAATAACTCTTTACCATAACCTTTACCTCTTAATGAATAATCGACCCATAGATAATCAATATGTAAATGGTAACAATTATAATATAAATCCTTTATAAATATATTATCTTGTTTAATTATTCTGAGTTACTCTGTTTTATTTTGATAGATGTAAAGCCCAAAGTCTTGTATTACAGAGGTGTGCCCCATATGTTGTAACAGAGTGGCTATATTACCTACAAAAAGACGCCTTCTTTTTCAAGAAAAGCGCCCTTTAACGGAACAAAGAAAAAATTATATTAGCTTGTATTATGAAATATTAAAGTTTTAATAGGGTATGGAAACGATTCGAGTAATGAGGGCCACTATGGAAAATATTCATAGTGATCCAGTGTATCACTCAACAAGCTGATCCTCAATAAAACGCATCCTCTTAATTACCTTTCCTTCCTTATTTTTATCATAAACATTGTATTCTTTTTGTGGATCAGCATCTGACCAAATGATCGATACAATGAGATCATGTTTATGATGTTCCATCCGATCCGTATTCATGTAACTTTCATCAGGCTGCCAGTCTCTTGGCAAATCGTCACTTTCCCTATAAAAGGACATATAAAAAATCCTGTTTTTTCCTTCTATTGCTTTCTTTTCATCTTCAACTGGATGATTCTTACTGTATTTTTCAACTAATTTTTTCAAATCTTTTAAATCTTTTGGTGGATTTAGAATCATGTAATGCTTTCTAAGAGTTACCACTTCTTCATCCTTTTTACCAACGATTTGTTCTGTATTGGCAATTTCGAAAATCTTTGTTTCCCCGCTTGATTCCTCATTCTTTGTACATCCAATTAAGTATAATGGAATGAAGAATATTCCAATAATCAAAACTAGAATTTTTATATTAACTTTAATTGCTCAATTCCCCCTCGAATGGGATATCCATTTCCATTAAAGTAACAAAGGGTTTATATTCCCCATCATAATCTTCATAATGCTGTAAGACAAACCAAGAACGAAATCCTGCTAAGTTGACATACATTTTCTCCACATCTGGCTGATCTAGCCCAAAATGATCATATAAACGAACATGCATGACACCTTCAAAGTGATTGTTCTCTACTGAAAAATCTTTTACGGATATCTTATTCCCCCACGTATCATTTACCGTAATGGTAAGTCCGCCTATTCTATCACTCCAGCTGCTAAACGTCGGGTAAGAAGCATTATCCTGTATATTTTGATAAAATGTATTAGTTGCTTTTGTACTTTTATCAAACTGAAGTGCTGCCAAATTACCTCCATTTTTCTTTAGCTCATCAATTAAAGAATTTTTGACAAATTCAACATAGTCTTTTGTAGTCTCATGCTCACTCGCTTTTTTAGTTAAAGTCTGATTACTATACGCTGTACCAGTTCCCTCCTCAAAATGATCAATCATATCTAAAACAACATCTTCCATTTCTCCCGTAGAAAATAAGCTTGTGGACATTGTTTCGAACTCATCAAAGAGAATACCTGGGAAATATGATTCTAGTAATTGAAAATTGAACATCCAGCTAATGTCAGTCATTTCATCTCCAGTATAATCATTTGTTGTCATATCCTTCGCTACATTTCCATTTTCATCATAGCCTTCTGGTCTATCTGATTGGAAAATGACCATATCGGATAAATCAGAGTACAACGGTTTTAAATCCTCATTATCAAACTTTCCATCTCCGTCACTATCTTTTCGGTCAGGAAAACTCTTTGGAAAGAATCCTTCAAAATGAATAGTAACCCCAAAAATGTCTACCGTGAATGTTTGGAATGGACCCATTTCTTCCCCATCGGTTAATCCATCTCCGTCACTATCTTTCTTGTTAGGATCTGAGTAGATGATACCGTATGGTGTTTTCATTCCGTTAATTTCATAGATATCGTATAAGCCATCCCCATCGGAATCTGTTGTATCTATCCCTCCATCACCTGAATCATCGCTGGGGACAATGTCATTCAACTTATCGCTGCTTGCGGCTTGATCGTTCTTTCCACCTGTTCTCGTTGCCATATTGTGAAGCTGCGTTTCATTAACACCATGCGTCCCTGAGTAGTCTATTTTCCTGCTCCAAAGCTCCAACCATTTTGTCTTATCAACAACCAGAAATTCGCCAAGGTGATTAGTTTCCACACTTATTGTATTCTTACTTGCATCTAACACAGTGTTAAGGCCTTCATACATTTCCTTATCTTCATTGTACCAAATGATGCCTAAATCATTTTCCACTGTGTCTCCTAGCTTCGCTTCATCATAAGTAAACGTAATACTTGCTTTCTCAAATTCTGATTGCGTATTGATGCTTAAAGGAGAACCAATAATACCGTGTAAATTGGTTGTTTTAATATTTACGTTGTTTGTGCTGCTAATTCTAGTCGTTTTATTAATATTACCCTTTGCATTAAAACTAACTTCTACACTTTTAATTTCAGATTTATCAGGCTGAATCAATGATTTACTAATCGATTGTTTATAGAGTTTTTGTGAATCCTCGATTCCGTCATTGTCGCTGTCTGCAGCATTCGGATTTGTCTTTAAAGCATATTCATCTCCATCACTTAACCCATCGTTATCTGTATCAAACTTATTAGGTAATGATTTAAACTGATGTACTTCAAATCCGTCAGTTAAGCTATCTTGGTCGGAATCTTTCTTCATTAAAGCTGTTTGATAAACCTGCTCGTCTTTATTATTCAGGCCGTCTCCATCGGTATCTTCATCTGCGTCACTTATGCCATTATGATCTGTATCATATTTTGTTGGGGAAATAGATGATTTGATCTCATATTCAATATTGTCCTTTAATCCATCCCCATCTGTATTCGTTTTAAATGGATTCATTCCCTCTAGGAATTCTATTCCATCTGTTATCGTGTCACCGTCCGTGTCAGAGGTAGCTTCAAAGAATTCTGTGTTAAATGTATAGCCTGCTTTTTCAAGTCCGAATAACACTTGTTTATATGCATTTTGATAGGACTTTGATGCAGGGATACCTAGATCTTTTTCCAGAAACTCATTACCTTTTTCAGACATTTTCACAGCGTTATCCAAATGAGCTTTTATTTTATTTCCATTTTGATCCGATTGATCAGAGATATCTTTTAAAATGCCAATAGCATTTTTATTGACAATTTTATCCGATAAATAAAAATTAAATAGTATATCTGCAAGTAATACTTCAGTTGGTTTATTAAAATCGTTATTTGATGCATAGCCCCATAGATATATTGTTAACTTATGTTTGATATCCAAAAGCAGATCACTTTTTAGAACTACCTCTTTTATATACTCCTCTTGAACTGCTTGTTCATATTGGTTAATCAATTGTTCAAACATTTCAAGTTCATTCATATCTTTTTGCTTAAAGTCTCCGGTTTTAGCAAATTCCCTAATCAGATTATCTAGTGCATTAGAATCTAACTTAGCATTAGAATTTTTTATGACTGTTACGAAACGCTTTAATTCATTTATTGCAACCTTCTCATAGATTAATCCATCTCTGGTATCCTCATAGAATTCATATTCACTTAACCACTGTTTTACATTTTCCTCACTAGAAATCTTTTGTCGTCCTTGATTAGCATCGTTAACACCCTTAGCCACCACTGTTTGCCCAATTCCGCCGAAAACAATTGCAAAGCTCAATAAAATACTCAGCATACTTTTTATTTTATTTTTCAAAATGAAAATCTCCTCTATAAAAATATTAATTTAACCTATAAAAATATAACAATATTGAGAGAAGCTGCATGCATTTACTATGGTGGATACTTATAAAACTTATTTGGTTTAATGATCGAAGCATACGAAATAGTGGTTCCCATCCAAATATATATTGTCAAAATCCTTGAGATAATGTCATTAAATCGACTCCTTTACAAGTGTTATTTTTCTAATAGCAACTAGTTGGTGCCTATCAAAAGTAATGATAGTAATATATCCCAAACAATATGAATGCTGAATTTTCTAAAAAATTATCAAATCAGAAAGACACCTTCTATTTATGTGTCTTGTCTTTTTAAATTTACCGAACATAAATAAATCTTTGACACAATATATTTTCGGCCTGTAAACCAATGAATGAATCCCGTTTCGCTCCCCAGCCGTTAATATGGATGATGCTTTTTGGTCCTTAGACTGTGGCGAAAATGCAAAAAGAATTGAAAAGCATAAAATAAACAGAAACAGCTCTTATAGTTCCTTGAGGGATAAATTCATTTTTTCTCTTTTTATCCCTAAAAAATAATCTTATTAACTATGTATCAGTTTACAGGTTAAAAATATGGAATATAAGGGAAATATTTCCTATTTATATTTATAAGACTTATGAATTAATGATCTTTCTTTAGAGATTGAACCATAATAGCCAATTTTCTTTAAAACTTTTGTTCAAGAAAATGGCCCGATTGTTGAACACAAATTAAACACTACTCTTCAACAAAACTGCTCCGTTAGCTGAACAAGAAAAAGACCGCCGCAGCGATCTCATCTTTAACTATTGCACCCTTTAGTTTAAGTGCAATTCTTCACAATTCACATTATTTAATAGAATATCAATGATTTCATTAATCATTTTCATTTTTAATCTTTGGTATTTTTGTAAAGCTATATAAGTTATAAATTCTCCTTCATCTTCAACTATCCTGTTTCTTTAGTACAATAAAAAAAGGCTGTCGTAGCACCCCTTTGAAAGGTAACTAAAGTTAAATGAAGAAGAAAAAACAATATTCTTTAACAGATCCAATAATTAGAAACAGGGCATAGGAAATTCCTATGCCCTGTTTTATGGTTTATGAAATTTGTGGTCAGCAAGATTCTTTTGTTTGCCGTTTTCCGGATTAAAACGGCTCGATGGCTTTCTCGTTTTTACCAGTTTGAGGCTGATTTTCAATTCTTCTTTCTTGCCTTTTTTATGAAGTTGGTTCAACTTTTGTTGCTTTATATCCAGAGCCATCCCATTGCAGATATACACGATATTTTTGCGAGCCGTTTGCTTTTGCTGATACAGTCCCGACTGAGCCGCCTGGGTTGCTTTTGTCGCTCCCTAAAAACCATACAGTCATATTGCTTTGATCTATTCCAGCAGCAGAAGAGATTGTTTGCAGCATCTCCTGCCAATCTTGAGAACTTGAATCATAGCTTGTAACATGCTGTTGACCCGGTTGTGCCGGTGTTTCCGGTGCTGGTGATGTTGTTGAACTTGACTGCGAGCTATCCGAAGAAGATGAGGATGAATTGCTTGCTGATGCAGTATCACTATTCGATTGATCATTTTGAGTTTGATCTTGAGTCGATGAGTCGTCATTTGTTTGATTACTTGTTGAACTCTTTTTCACAGCTGGCTTATCCTTCTTTATGTTGTGAACCGATTGTTTTTCAGCTGAGGCTTGAACACTTTTTTTGGATGCTTCCTTGTTATCTCCTGACGAAAAAATCGAGTACGAAACAAATGCAATAAGTATAATTACGATTACAATTGATCCGTTTAAAATGAAATTGATTTTTTTTCTTTTTGTTCTAAACGTTGAACGTGAATTGCCTTGAAAATTATTCAAAATAACCACTCTCCCAAAAACGAGGCTGTCAACATTCTACCATGTGAAGTGAAAATCTTGAAGTATTTTATCACAATCCCCCACATTTTGGTACCTTATCACTAATTGCTGATACCTTTCATAAAGCATTTTAACCATTTCGGAAAACAACTGATAAGCCCCTTTCTCATTGCCAATCACAAAAATATGTAAAAGGCGAATTGTTCATTTTCCTTGAATTTCTTGTAAATATCCAATCAAATTTTAATGAAGCAATCATTGCAAGCTTTCATGGTAATACAGATACTTCTATTGAGCAAATCAAGCGTATTTTGTCACTATTGGTTTGAATTATTCCACTGATATTAAAATTTTCAGTTTATTGTATGAACCTGTTTTTTTACTAATGTTATTTGTTATAGCAGGAGTGATAATTGGGTTCCCTTTTCATGTCCAATAAGAGACAATTAAATTCCTTAAGTGCGAAAAATAAGCCGCCACACAGGCAGCTTCTGATCTTCAACTATCGCACCCCGTAGTTTAAGTGAATTAATTGACAAACTAAAATGATTTTTTAATAAGATTACTTAAAATCTTTTCTATAAAGTCGATAAGAATAAACTGCACCAACTAGAAATACAACACCTTGAAATAATAAAAAGAATTGACGAAAATATTCAATATTGCGGTCGACTTGGGAAATAAAGATGCTATTCATAATCAATTGGGTAAGAAACATACAAGAGGTAATTTTTAAATAAATTCCATTTGTTCTTTCATCTGGCTTACCAAATTTTTTACTAATAAACAAAAGTACAATCAATGAACCTAAATATAGTACCATTGTAATTCCCACAATGATGTTGAAATTATTTGTGCTTTCTAACATCCATGTATTTAATACATCAATCATTATTATCATCCTTTCTTACATAAGAAAATATTTCAATAATATCAACCTCGAAAAAATTCGCAATTCGAAAAGCTAACACTAGCGAAGGAGAGTAATTGTTCTTTTCCATTACAAAAATCGTCTGCTTCGAAACCCCAACTGCATCCGCTAACTCCCTCTGCGATATTCTTCTTAACACTCGATGCTCATACACCTTATTTGTTATTGAATCACCAAAGTCTTCTTTCAAAATTTACACCTCTTTGCTCCACTTCCTTAATTTACCTTTATTTTAAATCATAATTATAAAAAAGTAAAGTTTACTTTTACAAAGTATAAAAATATATTTATAAAATGAAATTTCCATTTACCATAAAAATAAAAAAAAGAGCCAGTATCAATACATACTGACTCCAATTTACTGTTTTAAACTAAATATCATCACGATTCCTTCTTCAAGTAAACTGCCAGTTAGTCCAATAAGAAAACGGGATGACCGTAGCCATCCCGTCTTTTACATAAGCACCACGTTAGCACAAAAGATAAACTGCCTGATTTTGCAGCTAAAACTTGGGGTAACGCGAAAAAACTTTTATTATTTTTCACAGTTCTCACCAGCAGGTCTTCGTTTATGTTTTTCATTAATGATTTTCTTGTTTAGTATCCTTACTTCACCAACCATTAGTAACCTCATATCTTCTACAATATACTTAGCTAACTCTTCATCTGAGATGTCATCTCCATCAATATCAAGACGAAATTCCTGCCCTTGTAATCCTCCGCCATTTGTAAAATCGATTTCAAAGTCGAAAAGAACTCTTTTATCCATTTCAAATCCACCTTAACTTAGTTTTAAAGTAGCCTATACATACATATTTTGGTTTAAAAAATAAATACCTTCTTCCACTAAACTGCACCGTTATTTGAATAAGGTTAGTCATAAAAACTACCAGTTTCAATAAGGATTCCTTCCTTATCAAGCCTTTTGTAATTGTAAGGAATATGGCTTAATTTCTTGTATTTTCCCCTCCAAATTATATATACGAAATTAGATGGTTCTTTAAGAAAATGGTCAGGAGTCAAGTTCTCATAACGATAACACTCGTTAGGATATGTTTCGCCGAACCCAAATAATTCAAGAACATCTTCTTCGATTGCAATTCCACCGATTTTAAATTCATAAACGGAATACAATTCTTTAAGTAAACTTGTAAACCCTGCAAATTCTTCTTTTTTTATACCAATTTGGTCCCATTCTGGTTCATCAAATTCATTTCCATAAAACCAAAAATCAACCATTAGTGCATTTGAAGAAACCATTTCTATTTGTAATGTTGCCTTTCGTTTCCTTGATAAATAGACATATAATCTTAATCTTAATGAGTGTAAGTTTATGGATTGCGGGTCTTCTTCATCATAGGGATAACCTCTATCAAAAAAATCAATAATTTCTTCAACGTTATTATCAACGATTTCAACTTTATTTGTGACCCTTGATAACTTATTTATAATATCTTGTATTGTTTTCGTTTTTTCTTCTTTAAGTTCCAACAAGAAACTAACCTCAAGGAAAGGACCGCCTTGCAACCATTGGGACCACTCCATCAATAATTCCTCCTAAATCTTTGATTAATTACGTTTATGTATTCTATTTTCTTCTTAAACCTGCTTCGTTAGTTGAACAAGAAAAGGGATTGCCGCAGCAGTCCCTTATTTTAATAAATGCATCAGTAAGCTGAATTAGAAACTAAAAACATTATGTTTTATAGATAATTAAACAATGTTTTAATATCTTCATTATCTGCTATACATTCTTTCTTTGCCAAAAATGAAAGTAATGTTATAGGCTTATTAAGTAATGCTGCTGAATACAACTTATGATGACCATCCACAATGTAATGTGATAAACACCAATGTTGAGTATGATTTAGATTATCATCATAGTCAGCAGGTTCTTTTATGTCTAAAACCGATAAGCACAATGCTGTGGGTTTCTTTTGTTCAGAAATAAATGACTTATACATTTCAACAGTATCTTCGTCTAACCAATTTACAGGAAAAGTAGGAACAATAAATTCAAATAACTTAGAGGTATTATTAATTTCTTTAGTTAATCCTCGATAGTATTTAACTTTTGGGTAATGTGGTAATCCCCAAAAACCATCTATTCCCCACACTTGAACTTGTTCGTTAGAAAAGTAATCTTGTTCTGAACCTAATTCAATAAACTTCGGGATTACTTCTAATATGGAAACTTCATAATCCCCACTAGGGAGAATTAATGATACTTTAGAAAGAAAATCACTGTCTAACTTTGTTATGCCTTCTTGTAATGATTTACTAATCTCTTTAGGTGATATTCCTTTAATAGAACCGTTTGCACCCTTTAACCTTTCAAAGAAAAATGAACAGGTACCGCAGATATTTCCAATATGAAAAGCCTTCTTTCCCTCAATTGCTATATACCTGTCCCATTTTTCCCAACCTCCTCCACCAGTCGTTTCAAATGAGATTATTGAGTTTGATTCTTTAATTAACCAATCCCTTTTATCAATAATTTTATTCATAAGACACCTCCTAGCATATTGTTTCTTTATAATATTTTATCAGCTTCTTCCACCAAACTGTTTTGTAAAATTAATATTAAAGAGGGGCTGCCGCAGCAACCCGATTGCTCAACATAAGCACCCGTTAGTGTAAGTGAATTTATTCACAAAATTATAAATCCTCTGCTAAGGAAAAAATTTTATTTTCCAATTAACTTTTGATAAATTTGATAATTTTCTTCATCAAAACATACAAAAACAACTTCCTTGATTCCTTCATTGTTTTTAAGGTATTCGGTTACTAATTTTACTGCAATTTGAGCCGCTGGTATTTTCGGGTATCCATAAATGCCAGTGCTTATGTTTGGAAAGGCGATATTTTCAATTCTGTTTGTACGTGCCAATTCAAGCGAATTTAAATAACAATTCCTCAATAGTCCTTCTTCGTTTTTCTCTCCGCCGTTCCATACGGGACCAACGGTATGAATTACATACTTTGCAGGCAAGTTCCCGCCTGTTGTAATTACAGCTTCTCCTGTTTGACAACCACCTTGCTTGTTTCTTATAGCAACGCATTCATCGTATAAATCCCTTCCTGCCGCACGATGAATGGCACCATCCACGCCTCCGCCGCCAAGCAGGCTTGAATTTGCGGCATTGACAACGGCATCAATGGTTTGTTTGGTAATATCGCCTTTTATTACTTTTATTTTTCCCATATTCATCACCCTTCGTTTGGATTATATACGATTTTTTTATCATCCTTTTATGAGAAAAACAATCCTGACCGTTAGTCGATTAAGAAATTGGATTGCCGCAGAACCTCATCTTTTCAACGAAACCCAAAAGTTAGTGGAATTGAAAAAAGTTGTGGCAGCAACTACTCTAATATTTTCACAACTTCAATTTTTCCTTTTATATATTTATTGAAGTTTTCTAATTCCTCTGCTGGTATCCACAGTTCTTGGTGATAACTTTTTCCCACTGTTTGAATTTTAAATTTGGATATATATACATCGTCAACTTCAAACTTTAAAACAAATCCCTTGTATTGCGAATGTTTATCTTTTGTGTTCCATCTCTGGGCAATTTCCTCAGCATACCCTTGATTAAGAACAGGATAAAAAAATGGTTGGTCAGGCAACCTGGGTGGAAATGCAGAATAATTATTAATTTCAATTAGGTCTAATTCTGCTTTTCCAACTGGGCGAAAAAGAATCATATAATCCACACCACCTAAAAATTACATAATCTAGCGAATACTACTATAATTCGGTGGATTTAAAAATTCACCTGCTTTGAAATAGCTATTTATAAATGAACCTTTTTAAAGTAACCTGCCCCGTTAGTATGATCAACGAAAAAAAAGAGCTGCTTACCGCAACTCCATTCTCAACTCAAGCACCCGTTTGTTTAAGTGTACTCCTTCACAAAGTTGAAATTTAACGGTTCTGTTTTGATTAAAAGGTGTTTCATTCGGAAGTTTAGAAAAAAAGGGGAAAAAAGAGCACAAGTTTCCTGAAAAGGACAGTTGGGGCAATCCGTACATAAATTAATTCATGTTAAGGGGCTGACACGCATAGAATATAGCTTGGAGCACGAAAGATGAAATCTTATTCTCACACTAGAACATAGCAAATCAGAGGGATAGGAAATGAAGAAAAATCAGATTGAGAAAAAAGGGGTGGTTTCTTTGCAAGATAAACAGAAGCATATTTCCCCTAATGATTTAATGAGGGGCATCCAACGTGATTCATCAATAAAACCTGAACTGAGCAATTGCCAGGATAATAAATTCGTAACGGCAGCAAATGCTTTCTCTCTTTCTCTTCTTAAACAAACTGCAAAACGAAAGCAAAACATTGTCCTTTCGCCTGTATCCGTTTTGGAAGCGCTAGGGATGAGTTCGCTCGGTGCACAAGGAGATACCAAGAAACAGTTTGAACAAGTTTTGGGCAACGGGATATCGACAAACCAATTGGCAAAAGACTGCCTTGCGCTTGCAGACGACATGACGAATGTTTCAAGCGGAAAAGTCAAAATCGCGAACTCAATTTGGTATCAGGACATCAGTGGTTTTTGTCTCAATCATAACTTTTTACAGCAGAACGCTGATTACTTCAATGCTGATGTTTATGTGACTACCTTAAACTCACAAGAGGCAGTAAACAAAATAAACCACTGGATTAATGACAATACAGATGGATTAATCGAGAAAATCCTTGATAAGCCAAATAGTCAAGACAAGTTGCTTTTGATTAACTCTGTACTGTTTGAAATGGACTGGAGTTCTATCTATAATGAATTCCAAATCAATAATCAAGATTTTCATTTATCAGATGGAAAAACAATCTCTACGCCTTTTATGTCATCGACTGAATTTAACTACCTTCAGGATTCGAGTTTCATCGGATTTGAAAAACCATATGATGATAAGAATTGGAAAAATCCAAAATATAGCTTCGTAGCTATTTTACCCAAAGACCATGCTGATCCCGTTGTTGCACTAAAAAATTTGAATGGTGTTCATTTCAAACAATTGCTTGAAAGTGCTGATAAGGAACAAGTGGTCTACGCTAAAATTCCAAAATTTAAGTTTAGTTTCTCGAACTCATTAGTGAAAACACTAAAAAATATGGAACTAATAGATGCGTTCAATTCAGAGAAAGCTGATTTTTCTAGTATGTCTAATTTTCCACTCTATATTTCTGATGTACTACACAAAGCCTATATTCAAGTAGATGAGAAAGGTACGAAGGCTGGCGCGATAACAAAAATTGAAATGATGGCGGGATCCGCTTTCATAATTCAGCCCAAAATCATCGTGTTAAATCGACCATTTATTTTTGCTATCGTGGATAATCACACAAAGATTCCGTTGTTTATGGGTATCGTTTATGATCCTCAGGAATAATCCGAATAGTTTGGAGTATGAAAGGTGAAATAATATGGGAATAAGTAAGAAACAAAGTGAGAATAAAGCAAAGGAAATGGAAAGTTGCAAAATATTCGTGAAGGCTTAAAAGGGAAAAATATGAGTTCGACACTGAAAAACAAAACAACCCGTACCGAAATACTTTATGAACCTACAAAGAGATACACCATTCTTATTCAACTATCCACCATTTTAATAAAAAGAACGCAGCAGCAGTAAATCAGGTTATACAACTAAATCAGTTTATCTGAATAACAATTTTTATTCATTCAGCTTTTTTCCTTCTTCAATCAATAAGAACTAATAGTTAAATAAAGAAGGTAATAATAAAAAAACTTCTAATAGTAAAATATATATAAGAACAATTAATTACCTAAATAAAAAGCCTGTATCTTAGATTACCGAGTAATCCTTGATACAGGCTTTATTTATACTTCTTATTAAACTAACGCACCCGTTTGTTTAAGTACAATTATTCACAATCTCAAAATTGCTGCTACATAATCGACATTTTAATACCACCTTAATTATTGGGGAAAATACCTTTGAGGTGATTAGAGTGATTAAAAAGATTTTTATAAGTTTTTGTATTTTTATACTATATACAACCAATGCTATGGCTCAAACTAATCATCAAATACAAATTATCGATATAAAAAAAGGTAAAGTTATAAAAAATGTTCAAAAAAACCCCGATTTACAACAAGAAGTAGAGAAATTTCTTGATGGAATAACAGGGGTTTACGTGAAATTGAACCCATATCCTAATAATGGGTTTGTGATAAAAATCCCTTTAGAACCTAATGTTACGGTTAAAAATCAATGGATCAATGACCTTGTAGATGAAGTAATGATTATTTTTCCTGTTCAAGAAAATCCATATTTATTGATTTTTGACAATGAGAACCAACCACATTTCTTTAAATTTCAAGGCAATACAAGCAAATTCTTGGGATTATTGAATTTTAAGCCATAAACCTCAGAAATGAGGTTTATTTTATGCATCTTATTAAACTGAATCGTTAGAGCACAATAAGAAAAAGGCTGCCGTAGCATAACGGGTTCTGTTTTGAAGTACAAAACTTAAAGTAGCAGGCTATTTCCCAAGCTAAATAGCAAAGAAAAACATCGCTAAATTTGCGATGTTTTTCTTTTTAAAGAATACCCCTATAGTTTAAGAAATTGTTATATTTTAGTTAGATCTGGTTATTACTTAAAAGTAAAAATGCCTTTTCCAGTTTCCATACTGATTGGTAATGATGAATGTTGATGTATTATTTTCCAAGAATTATTTTCCTTTTTTAATCCAAATGTAAATCTATTAGTGATCTGGCGGAGTTTCTCTCCAGACCCATTGTAAGCTATGAAAGACACATTACTATTTATGAAGGCAAGTCCCGCATTTTCTTCAACAACTAAATCATTCAACTCTACTTTGAGTTGAACACCATCCTCTTTCAAGTGGTTAAACCACCCATTCACAGATTCCTTCCACTTCGAAATACCTTTGCACTCCCAGTCATCCCAACAATCATAAACTTGAATGTTAGTTGCGTATGCTGATACAAACTTCTCAACATTCTGTTCATAAACGGCAGTCTTATAATTTTCTATAATGTCCTGAACCTTTATAAATCCAACATTCATAATTTAATCTCCCTTTTTGATAATTTACAATAATACGACAATATATAGTAGAGCTTAACATAATGTTGTAGTGATATCCAAATTCATTCTTGATTTTTCAAACTCTTATTAAAAAATTCTGACCCGTTTGTTTAAGTGCACTCCTACACAATGTATATAAAAGTTTCAGTTTAAATATAAAATATGGAATTAATTTCGACCATTAAAAGGTATAGTAATTAGCTTCGTTATAGAAAGTCCTATGACCAAACCTTTTTATATGCGAATTGGTACACTAGAAACACAACATATACGGTTAAAATGCCTTTATATCAACAAAAAAAGAACATCTAAACCGTATGCGATTTGATGTTCTTTTTCATATGCTTTTTTTATGTTTGTACTTCAAAATGGAACCCGTTAGCCGTAGCAACCTAACTTTTTTTCGCTCAAGCACCAGTTAGTTGAATAACAATGTTTATTCATTCAGCTTATTCCTTTCAGTCAGTACGACTGTGTCCCACTAATTTAGTGATGGTGTATCCCCCATCTCGTTCATATGTTACCCAGAAATCCTCTTCACATTTTTTGCATAACCATTCAAAATGCCCCATATTTTCTAAAACGCCACAAATAAGACATCCCTGGTTTAGCTTGTTTAGTACATTTGCTATTGAAGTTTTACCGCACCTACTATGACCAAGCATACCAATATTCCTAATTGCATCAGTAGAATAAACTTTCATAAATAATTACCCCCTAAAGCAAATAAATTTTGTATATTTATCATATATTCTTTAACTTTGTCCTTATTTCCTATTGAACTATACTGCTCCGTTAGTTGAAGAAGGATCAATAATATTGGTACTCAAAAAACAATTAATTTGACAGAAGTTTTGGCTCTCTTTTTTAAGTGTACAATACTTATTGTCCATCATAATAATGATGTCAATTGCTATGTCAAAGTTAAAGAAATTCCGCAGAAACCTTGATAAATAAAGAAAAAGACGTATGCCAATGATACGTCAATTCTTGTGTCATTTCTTAAGAAAGCACCCGAAAACGGAAGCCTTTCCTCTTTTAAGCAGGAGTTTTGATTTAATGTGCGATATGAATACTTCCATCATCAAAGATTTGAACCTCTTGGTAACTGCCCATGTAGTTTATGGCATCGGTGATAATACCTTTTGTCACAAATTCATTCTGACCGGCTTCATATATTTCCCGATTTATAATTAAATAATAAAAATGACATTGCAGTTCATCGATCATTTCTGAACCGGTAAATATGAAGTTATTACCGTATTTATCCTTAAACCATATAAGAGCCTCATCGTGGCTGTTGAAAAAAGGGAGCGCTGCTTCTTCATCTTGAGTGATATATCCTGGAACGTACATCGTTCAACCGCTTTCATAAGTATTTTTACTATCAATTTTATAATAGAATCAACTGTACAACTATAACAGAAGTTTATCCAATTCACGTACTTGATCATAGGCTTTTAAAAGATCTATTGGTACGAATGTTCTTCCATGTTCCCATGCATTCTCTTCGACTTCTGCTAAAAGCTGTATCTTTTCTTCTTCTTTGCCATAATAGAGTGTCTTTAAAACTCGTGGATTTTTCCTGAATTCTAAGTAATAACCGAGTTGATGATAAAGAATAATTTTCACAAAGTTTTCATCTGTTTCTCTAACTTTAAAGTTAATTTTAGCGTTATAGCCGTTAATTTGTATGTAGTTAAACTTAATTGTATTTGTGGATAAGTTATAACTCATCGGTGAAGTGAGTTTATCGCTGAATTCAACATTAAATTTTAGTTTTTGCTCTTGTAATGTATTTATAATGATCTTCTCAATATCCCATATATAAAGCATGTATCTTTACCCTTCCTATCAACAATCGCTTGAAAATCTTATCTTGCTGCAATTTATTAAATCTTTGATTTTTAGTCTTCATTTTTTAACAATAAAATACTTGGCCTAATGTAACAAGAGCCATTTTACATAAGTTGTAATTGAACTAAATTCCTCTTTTTAGAAAGAAAAAGCTTTCTAGATAGGTCCTTTTTATCCAATGAGGTTTTGGAATTAAATAGGAGCTTGTTCTCACTTTTTTATTTTATCAATGAGATCTCCTCCTTCTCTACTACATATGAAGAAACTGATTGGTTAAACTAAAGAAACGAAAAACACAGAAAGGGGAAAAAGCTGTGATACGGAAACTTATGGCGTTTTTCTTATTTGCCGGCTTCCTTTTCACCGGCGCCCTTCACACTGACGGCCAACCACCTCCGGATCCCGTCGAAATGGGGAAGAAAGAAGGCTTTTATGAAGGAATCCGTTCGGGGCTTGAAGACCGACATAATTTTAGAATCTCCCGTGCTTGGCAGCAGGTACCACCTTCTCAGCTGAGTTTGGCAAACAAGAAGGAGATCGCTCGACCCCTCATGAAAATAGGACTTCTTCGCCAGGTGTCCCTCTTTTTTTCCTCTGAGGAGAACTTCAACGCCTACCTTCATGCCCATCCGGAAATGAATGCGGTACAGGCAGCTCAGCGGGTACTCGGGCAAGGGTTTGTGAAGGCGTACAAAGAAAGCTTCCAAAAAGGTTATGAGAAATCACTCACTGCTTCACCCGAAAAGGCGGCAAACTACGCGGCCTTACTGAAGACGAAAAAATGATAAAGGAAAAACAAAAAGGGCAACCTCTAGGATGCCCTTTGATCTGCTCTGTTAGACTGAGGTGAACGTACCAATTGAAATCTAGTTAAAATTCGCCAGCCTGGTAAACTTGTAAGTAGTTCTAAAGAAACCATAAATCGCTTTAGATGATTTTGAATGAACAACAGTGGTTGTCGATTCGGGCTTTTCTATATTAAATGATAAAGTTATATGATCATCGTTTGGTAAATTTGGGTCATAGATATTAATGGACAGATTGTTATCATTCAAGTCATACCCATACGCAAGTACTTGATGATGTTTTTTAATCTGAAAAGGATTAAATGATTTTCCTCTAATTAAGCCAAGCGGTGAAAGCCTGCCGTTATCAAGATCCTTTTTTGTTTTCGGCCATTTCTCTCTCATCATTCTCCACGTCCTTCCACGCGGTACAACTCTTAGTTTTCTAGCTTTGGTTTCATAATCTGGAGATTGAGGAGCAGTCTGTAAGCTGAGAAGGAAATCCCCTAGCATTAAGGCTCAATCCAAACTAATAAGCAAAGAAGCCGAAAAACGCTTCTCTTCTTAGAGTTACCCAAAAACTAAAACCAAAATCAATTTGGGTAGGGAACATTGACTGTTTCGTTCATATCAGTACATTTCTTCACAATCTTCCTGATTCAATTTAATAATGTTATTCCACAATCTGGCCCTAAAATGAAAATGAGCGCTGATCCTTGTTACTGAATCGCGCCCGATTGTTGAAGATCAATTAATTCATTTTTTTAAAAACTTCCCACCTATTAAATTTCAATAAGTATAGGAACAATCATTGGATTTTTCTTAGTATGTGTATATATATATTGTCGTATTGATTTTTTTATTTGTTTTTTCATTACATTCCATTGGTTTCTATTTGCTTCTTGTAGCTCTTTAACAGTTTTTATAGTAAGTCGATTAACGTCTCTTCGGAGTTCCGAGAAATCTCTATCCACAAATCCACGAGAAATGGTATCGGGTTCAGAAATCAGTTTTCCTTCCGCTTTGCTCATAGTTAAAACAATCATGATCATTCCATCCTCTGAAAGCTGTTTGCGGTCTCGTAACACAAATTCCCCAACATTACCGACATCCCCCCCGTCTACGTAGGTATTCCCAACCGGTATTTTCCGGGTATGACGGGCAATGGTATGTTCAATATCGACTACATCGCCATTATTGATGATAAACGTGTTTCCTTGCTCTACACCAACGGATTCAGCTAACAAACGGTGGTGGTGTAGCATTCTAAATTCACCGTGAATGGGAATAAAGTATTTTGGTTTCATTAATGTAAGCATTAGTTTTAAATCTTCTTGATAACCATGGCCAGAAACATGCATTCCGGATGTACTTCCTGATCCATAAATCACTTTGGCTCCAAGTGCAAATAAGTTGTCTACGATACTCGTGACATTTCGTTCATTCCCGGGTATTGGACCTGCTGCAAAGATAACCGTGTCTTCAGGTAAAATGTCGACACCGCGAAAGTTTCCAGTGGATAGGCGGGCAAGAGCAGCCAATGGTTCTCCTTGACTCCCCGTGCATAAAATAGCCACCTTTTCAGGAGTCATTTCATTGATTTCATGTGGGTCAATTAACATTCCATCAGGAACTGTTAAATATCCACGTTCCATAGCAACCGCTAAGACCTTAACCATACTTCGTCCAAGCAACGCAAGTTTTCGATTTGTTTTTTGAGCTGCATTCACAACTTGCTGAACGCGACTAATATTTGAAGCAAAGGTAGAAAAAATAACTTTGCGTTCTGCTTTCATGAAAGCTGCTTCCACATGTTCACCTACCATTTGTTCCGATGGGGTCAAACCAGGACGTTCTGCATTGGTACTCTCAGACAATAGAAGCAAGACCCCTTCTTTGCCGATTTCTGCCATTTTATGAATATCCGAATGCTCATTATTCGCAGGGGTTAAATCGAACTTGAAGTCCCCCGTATGTACAATATTACCCTCTGGTGTGTGAAAGACCATTCCCAAGCAATCAGGAATACTATGGGTCACTTTGAAAAAGCTTACACTCATTTCTCCGATTTTCAAGTTTGAGTTTGGGTTGATTTCAACAAGTTCGCTTTCTCTTAGAAGTTTATGTTCTTTTAATTTGATTTCAATTAATCCTAGTGTGAAGCGTGTTGCATAAACAGGTACATTCAATTTTTTTAAGAAGAACGGGATTCCCCCTATATGATCTTCATGTCCATGTGTGACAATTAAAGCCCTGACTTTATCTTTATTTTCTACTAAGTAAGCTATATCAGGAATAATCAAATCAATTCCTAATAAACTTTCATCTGGAAACTTATTGCCGCAGTCGATAATCACGATATCGTTTGAATATTCGATTGCATACATATTTTTCCCGATTTCATTCAAGCCGCCTAATGCGAAGATAGATAATGCATTCTCTTTTGTACTCAAATTTATTTCCTCCCACTTTAAATATAATCTTAGTATGCCCTTTCTTTGGGTTTCCCTTTATCAGTGGGTTGAATGCTCGAGCTTTCTATAGAAAAGGAAACTCTAGACTTGTTTTATTCCTAAAAATACTGACTACAACATAGATGTCTTAGGTTCCCACATCGTTATCGAGGTCTTTCCTCCCGTTGAGAAATGTTTGTAGGTTTGAAATAAAGTTTGATCAAAAGGATTATTATCGAGTAGATTTATTTTTTGTTTTATAAAAAAGTTTGATCATTTTTGTGTCTTTCTTCAATTAAAGCGCCTGATTGCTTAATAAGAAAAAGTCGAGGTATACAAATCCCACAACTTTTTCGTTAGTTAATTGTGACTTACTATGATTGTAATTGCCGGTATACACACGATACAAGCCTGGTGGTGAAGGAAAACAGTCTTCAGAAGTGGGGATTCTTGATGGAAATAAATCCTTAACGGTTTTTGTCAATCCCTATAGCAGAAAAATCGTTGGAGAACTAGATGACGCCGATCGATTCATGGCTCAAATAGAGAAGCTGCATGGTCAATTGATGGTAGGCAAAATTTGTTCTTACTATCGGGATTGCGTAACACTTCATTTCTCATCAATTGCATCTGCTCTCTACTGGAACTTGATCCTTTTCTTGTCACACCACCATTGCTTTTAAATCATTTAGGTCACGGACATCGCCTGATTCTTTGGAGCATGAGGTAACCCATGTATTGAATGTGCCTTACTCAACTGAGTATCTCCACATTAAAGCCACCTGGGGCTTTAACATAGAATGTCCATCGATGAGCCATTTTGGGTGGTTTCACATCAAATCCATCATCCTTCAATCGTTGATTAATCTCGTTTACTTGTTCTTTACTCTCTTGAGAGAAGCCAATATGAAAGGACTTGGGATAGTTAGCCCGGGTATCTTTCATCAAGGCTAGTAACAATCCGTCATCGTCAGTCATTACAGCAAATGAATCTCCATTTATACTCTTGGTTTGCAAGTCGAAATATTTCTCCAAGAACTCTCGAGCAGCGTTAACGTCAGTGACCGTAAGATTAATATGGTTTAGTTTCATAGGGTACACTTCCTTTTCTTAGTAATAACTTTTCAAAACCGCTTAAAAAAACTTGATGTAGACTTCTTGCTTCTTCCACTCTATTGTAACGATGAAAATAGATTCAGGAATCGATAAATGGAATGAAGTTCCCTACAACTTTAGATTGAAGTTAAGACTTCGGTTTATTGATCGAAACACCTTATTCAATTAAATGGCCCTTAACATAAAGAAAGAGCACAATTCTTACTATAGAATCGCGCCCAATTACGGAAGAACATTTATGTTGTCTTGTTTGAAGAACCCACCTGTTTAATAAGGATGTACGATATCAGCTCTTTTGAGCATTCATTGCTTCCCATTCTTCTTTGCTAGGACCATATACGCCAGGAACTTTCAAGTCAGCTTGTCTCATAAGGACAGTCAATTGTCCGCGATGATGAGCCTGATGTTGAATTAATAGACGGAAAACAGCTTGAACTGGCATGTCCATTCCAAATAAATTCACCATTTTGTTCATTTTTTCATCTGAAACCTGTTCAGAAAATGCATGTGTTAACCGCTGGCTTACTGTTTTATAGGTCTCGCTGATTTCAGCAGCTGATTTTGGTGCCTCTTTTTGAAGATCAGGAATCTCAAATTTTATTCCAACCTGTGAAGGAAAGTAGTAAGCTGCTCCAGTAAGGTGCCAAGCCAGGCTTCCAATGCTGTATAGTCCTGGAGAAACTTCCTGATTCAACGATTCATCCGTCAGTACATCCAGTACTTTTTGGGTAACAGCTACTTCTTGTTTCCATTCGTTTAAGAAATCATTTACTGATGTAAACATTCCATTCCCTCCTTAAATTAGCAAATCCTTCATTTTTAAACAAGCCTTTCCAATTCATTGTATCATGTTCAGCTAACCATCCGCTTCTCTCAAAGACTTATTAATCGAAGGATTTTTTGCTATTCTTGTAAAACCCTATTCAACAATCTGGCCCAATATTTAAAAAAGGGCGCAGTTTTTATTCTGGAATTGCGCCCGTTTGTTGAATAAGAAAAGCATTATTTGCTATGAAGTAATGCTTTTCTTAATATGTTGTATAAAACAGAAAGAATAGTACAAATCTATTTTACATAATGTTTTTTAAAATCTGGGTGGATAGAAAATTTGCGACGTAAATTGATGAGGTTTTCCCCAAAACTTTCCTCTAAAAGTTCTCTATGTTTCTCCATAATTTCCATGAGAACAAATAAAAAATCAGTCTCTTTATCAAGGACTGATCTTTATTGAATACTTTATCAATTTCTATTGCTAAATCAGGAAAGACAAAGGATTTTAATTCTTGCTTTTGTCCAAATGCTTCATTATTTCGGAAATATCCATCCTCGAACCCATAAACCTCAATAATTTTGTAATTAGGGTCTACAATTCAATATTCTTTGACTCCAAACTGCTGATATTTCTTGAATTTTTCATTACGGTCTTTTAAAGCCGTGGACACTTTAGTTATGGGGATACTCATTCATCACCTACAACGCCATAAGATGGAGCCAACTCTGGAACAATCGCCCTGACTTTGTAGTCGTTTGCCTGTGGACTGTAGATTTCCCAAAGCTTCTTTAAATCCTCAAGAGGCTGTTCACTATAGTCCACTCTTAAGTCAACATAGGCGAATGGCTCATCCGTATAAACCAGAAGACCGATGGAATGCTCCTGATCCAGCTCCCCACCCATTTGCAAGCCTTTTTCAATCGCCGAAATTAACCTTTCAGCCAATGGTCGACCTTCAGTTTGTAAAAACGCCTGGCCCATGGCTTCCGGAATCTTAGGGTTACTGAGAAGATTCCCAATACTGGCAACATTTTTTGCACAAAATTCTCCGTGTACACCTAAAGCCTTAGTACCTGTGAAAGCAGCAGAATTTCCTTTAGAATCGACAACTGCTAGCTGTCTGTATTCTGGAAACGGGGAAGCTTCCTTCATCGATCGGATCGTGGACTCTGCATCAAATCCGTTTTCCAATACAGTAAAACCGATACCAGCTAATCTTGGATCAGTAACGTTTTGGGTTAAAATAGCACCAACTTCTGTTTTAACCCAGGGACATCTTGCCCCAACGGATGGACTACTGGACGTAACAATGACTCCTAATGCACCTGTGGAAGAACAGCGTCCTGCTACCGAAAATGTCATTTTTCTCCTCCTTGCCGTTATTTTTCAATTAAATAATACGATGCTTTATTCGCTAATTACAGCCTCTACATCAATTTCCATTAACATCTCAGGCATGGCAAATCCACTTACGAGCAACCCAGTACTGCACGGATAGACATCCTTAAAATGTTTGGCAATCACCGGATAGACTTTGCTTCGATCTTCACGATGCATGAGATAAACCGTTATTTTACAAATATCCTGAATCGTGCCGCCTGCCTCTTCAATTAGCTGTTTAACACATGTACAAGCCATTTCCGCCTGTGCTTCTACATCGCCAACGCCGTGAAAATTTCCATCCAAATCAAATCCTGTCTGCCCTCTCAAGAAAATGCGATTTCCTGCTCGAACAGCCATGCTAAACTCATTCGCAATGTGATGTTCTGGTTTTCCCATGTTTTTCGGATAAAACTGGTCCGTTTTGAACGTTCGAATTCTTTGAATTCTCACTTTTTTTGTTTCACCATGGACTGACATATTAATATTTCCTCCTTTAAAATGTAAGTTTTATATGAATATTTTTTAATCTAAGCAGATCCAAGATAGGACCGCTGCACGATTTCACTTTCTTTTAACTCGCTTTTTGTTCCTTGTCCGGCTAAACGCCCTGCCATTAAAACATAGCCACGGCTGCAAAAATCAATCGCCATTTCCGCATTTTGATCGACCAAAAGGATCGTCGTTCCCTGCTGATGCAGTTCGGTGATTTTATCATAAACCTCAAAAACTAGTTTGGGAGATAGACCCATGGACGGTTCATCTAATAATAATAGCTTTGGACTTGTCATCATCGCTCTAGCTATTGCTAGCATTTGTTGTTCTCCCCCAGAAAGAAGGCCTGCTAATTGATCCTTTCTTTCTCTTAAGATGGGAAAAGGTTCTGTTACTTCTTCCACCCGCTGCTGGCGATATTTTGCTGGCAGCGTATAACCGCCTAAAAGTAAGTTATCCCAAACGGAGAGTAATGGAAATACATGTCTTCCTTCTGGTACTAGAGACATACCTCGACTTACAAGTTTAAACGTTTTTTCTTTAACAATCGATTTGCCTGATAGTTGAATATCTCCATTTTTGGGACGGATCTCTCCGATAATCGTCTTCAATAGCGTGCTTTTACCAGCACCATTCGCACCTATAACGGAAACGGCTTCCCTTTCTTCCACTATTAAACTAACATTGTCTAAAGCACATATTTGCCCGTAATAGGTACTTAGATTTTGAACATTAAGCATGCGCTTCAGCCCTCCCCATATAGGCTTCCAATACGGCTGGATGATTTTGAATCAATTCAGGGGGACCTTCTGCTAGCTTTTCTCCAAAATTTATCACCGTAATTTGGTTAGATAAGGAATTTACCAGATGCATATCATGAGCAATGATTAAGATGGTTATCCCCTGATGATTCACCTCTGAAAATAGGCTCATTAGCTCTTTCGTTTCCTTCTGATTCATTCCGGCCGTAGGTTCATCCAGTAATAACAGATCTGGATTCGTCGCTAATGCTCTAGCAATTTCGACACGTCTTTGATTTCCATATGAAAGTTGGGCAGCGTACTCGTTCCTGACGTCCCATAATCCTACGAATTTCAGGGTTTCTTCAATCCGTTCTTTCGCTTCTGATTCTTTGTTCCGGAAGGTTTTGGTCCGGAAAAGAGCAGGAAGAAGATTTCCGCCTGTATATTGATAGGTTCCTATTAACACCGTTTCAAACACCGTCATATCTGGAAATAATCGAATATTTTGGAAGGTTCGTGAAACCCCATACTGGGCAATTTTATCTGGTCTCAGGCGTGTAATGTCGTGATTTAAAAACTGTACCTTCCCCATATCTGGTTTAATCACTCCAGTAATAAGGTTGAACAACGTACTCTTCCCTGCACCGTTTGGACCAATAATCGCATGAATATTGTTTTTCAAAACAGAAAAGGACAGATTGTTAACGGCCTTAACGCCTCCAAAAGATTTAGAAAGATTTTGGACGGTTAGTATAGCGGAATCATTAGTGAGATCAATGCTCATAACTTAATCCCTCTTTCTCTGGAGTCGGTTCGGCAGCTTGAATCGTTCTTTTCTGAAGACGTCTTTTGACTAACTGGAATAATCCCATCATTCCCTTAGGGAAAAACATAATCATGACAACGATCAGAAACCCGTAAATAATCATTCTCAATTCAGGGGTTTCTCGCAATGCCTCCGAGGAAACAGTCAGGATGGATGCACCAATCACCGCCCCAGCAATCGATCCTTGGCCGCCGATCATGACCATCGTTAGAATGGTGACGGACATCGAAAACGTAAAGGTTTCCGGACTAACGACACGAAGGAAATGAGCGTATAAGGCACCTGCAGCCCCGCAGAAAGCTGCTGAAATTGTGAACATCATGACCTTTGTTTTAAAAACAGGTATTCCCATCGATTGAGCCGCCAGTTCATCATCACGAATGGCCGTACAGGCACGCCCGAATCCAGAATGAATGATCAACCTTGTGACCAAAATACCAAGAAACACAAAGAGTAATAATAATGGGTAATAATCCTGGTATTGAAAAAACACAAATTCAAAGGTGCCGATTTTTATCGGAGGAGGAGGAGCTATACCTGCAATCCCCATTGGTCCGCCCGTTAAATCAGTCCAGTTTAAAAATACAAGCCAGATAATCGTTCCGAATGCCAGTGTCGCCATTACCAAGTATTCTTCAATAAGCTTCAACCCGATAAAGCCAATGATAAACCCGATTAACGCTGTTATGACGATCGATAACGGCAGATTTACCCAAAAGGAAAATCCAAGGTTTTTGGACAATATGGCGGCAACATAGGCGCCAATTCCGAAAAATGCACCGTGTCCAACCGAGACTTGCCCCGTATAACCAACAATTAAATCTAGACCTAAGGCTAGGAGGGTATAGATTAAAATGAGATTAATAACATACATAACGTATGGATTGGTAACGGCAAGGGGGAGGAAAAATAAGGCGATCACTCCAAGAATCAACAGGAGCTTCCGGTAAACTGTTTTATTGGTTTGTATCATCTCTTCTCCTCCCTTACACTTTCTGCTGAATGATCTTGCCAAAGATTCCTTGAGGACGAACTAATAAAATAAATAATAAGATGACCATCGCGACTGCATCCCTATAGCCAGAGGAAATAAAGCCAGCCGCAAAGCTCTCAATGATCCCCAATAATAAACCGGCTATCATGGCACCCGGAATATTCCCCATCCCCCCCATAACAGAAGCTGTAAATCCCTTCAGACCTGCAAATACACCCATCGTTGGATAGACCAGGAAAACAGGTCCTACTAATATTCCCGCAAGGGCACCGACAGCTGATCCGATGGCAAATGTGATCGAAATAATCTTATTGGCGTTAATTCCCATTAATTGTGTGGCATTGATATCTTGCGAGGCTGCTTGAACAGCCTTTCCCATAAGTGTTCTATTCATAAATAACTCTAATACGATCATGACAAGGATGGTAAGAATAATGATAAAAACGTAGTGCTGATTAATCTCCATATCAGCTATCGTAAAATTCTTGGAGAGGAATGGTGAGTTCAACCGCTCAGGTGTTGCCCCCCAAATATATTGAGCAACGTTTTGGAGAACAATCGAAATCCCAATGGCTGCAATCAGCAAATTTAACTTTGGTGCCTTTCGCATCCTCATGTAAACGACTTTCTCCATTAAATAGCCGAGAAAAGCCCCTGCACATACTCCACCGAGATAAGCTAACCAGATTGGAGTATCTAATAATAGAAGATAAAGGGACACGAATGCCCCTCCCATATAGACTTCACCATGTGCAAAGTTGATAAAACGCAGCACATTCCACACCATTGTGTAACCAATTGCCATTAAAGCATAAATGCTGCCGAGGACAATTCCATTTATCAATTGATCTACGAACACAAATTATCCCCCTATTCTGAATCTTTAATCACCTTAAAGGTACCGTTTTGAACTTGCATGATCATTGGTGTGTTAGAACGATCACCGTTTTTATCAAATTTAATCGGCCCTGTAATTCCCGAAATATCAGTGTTTGCTAGGGCATCACGGTCTTTAGCGGCGTTTCCTCCGCCTTTTTCTAATGACTTGGCAATCGCCATGGCTGCGTCAAAAGCAATGGCTGTATTCGCCTGGGCAGGAACATTATTCTTTTCAGCTAAAGCTTTAAACTCTTTCATTTGAGGAGTATCTGCATTTAAATCAATCATGGAGGCAAAAATATGATTTTCTACCGCATCTCCACCCAATTTGATCAGCTGCTCTGAATACATCGAATCATCTGGAGAGAAGAACTGGACATTTAACCCAGCCTGCTTGGCCTGCTGTTCGATCAAGGCGACTTCGTTGTACAAGCCTACTACCATGACGGCATCCGGTTTTAGGGTTTTAATCTTGGATAATTGAGCAGAAAAGTTTTTATCGCCTGGGTTATATTTTTCAGCAGTGATAAAATCTACTCCAAGATCTTTAGTAGATTGCTTAGCAGCATCATACATCGTAATGCCATAGTCCGTATTTTCGAATATCGCGGCAATTTTCTTCACATTTTTTTCTTTTGCCATATAATTCATCACGGCAGGAACGTATACGGAACCAGTTAGGATAACACGGAAAAGGTATGGATTCTTTGTTTTAGATAAATCAGGGCTGGCCCCCATGTTTAAATGAAGCACTTTTGCCGGTCCGGATACTTCTTGAGAAGCCAAAGTTGGCGAGGAATTATATCCCCCAATAATGGCTTTTACACCATCGTTATTAATCATTTTATTCACCACGGCAACGGCTTCAGATGGAGTGGCTTTATCGTCCCCTACGATTAACTCAAGCTTCTTCCCATTGATTCCTCCCTCACTATTAATCTTTTTAAAAGCGAGCTCCACTCCATTCTTCATATCCTGTCCATATTGGGCATTATCACCGGTCATGGGTGCTTGAAGACCAACACGTAATGTGTCACCGCTTGCTGAGTTGCTAGAACCTGTAGAAGAATTTTTGGCTGAACACCCTACCAATAAGAAGGCTAATACCATAAACATAACCATCTTTTTAACAAATATTTTTTTGGAATGCACCAACTTTAGTCCCCCTTTTTTCTTTTTACTTATATAGAAATTTGTAAATTTAAAAACCTATATTGGCAAAATCAATGACAGGGTGATCGATGATATGGTAGTTTTGGAGTTAAATCCTGATGCTTGGAAGAGTTGAAAGGAAATAGGCGGCTAATTCTAGGGAGTATATGTTGTTTTATTTACGGATTTTTTCTTTATTTATTCTTTAATTAAAAATAACAGGTTCATAGTGTTAATGTCAATTTAATTTTCAAAAAATTCAATATTTTATAAAAACGATTCTCTTTCTTAAGGCTTCTATTAAAATAGGATTAAACACTCAGCTCCGTTTCAGACAGTGTGCGATCCAACTGAACAATGCCCTGCAACACTAAATTTGCTGCTTTTTCAATATCGTAAGGTTCACTATACTCTTCAGGGCAATGACTTTTGCCGCCAATACTTTTCACGAAAACCATCACTGATTTGGTGACACTTGCCATATGGGCAGCATCATGGACTGCCATGCTTGGCAGCCTCAAATAAGGCTCATGCATTTCCTTGGCAGTGTTCTCAAGAATCGCTACAAGGTCCTCATCTAACACAACAGGTTTTTGATCAAGAAAGACTTCTTGCTGGATGACTACCTCTTTTTTTTCGGCAATCTCCTGCCAAACCTGATTGATGGTGTTCACCGCGTTCTGAATATCTTCCTTCGTTTCGGCTCTTACTTCTAAAATGAAGTCAATTTGGCCAGGAATAATATTGGCCGCATTCGGTGTGACCGTTAATTTTCCAACTGTACCAACGATATTTCCTTTAGTTGCGCAATACCTTTCTACCTCAAGAATCATCTCAGCTGCTGCGGTGAGAGCGTCTTTTCGATTGTTCATCATGGTGGTTCCAGAGTGATTGGCTTCCCCAATGACGGTAACGAAACTACGAAACGTCCCTACAACTCTATCAATAATCGCCATAGAAATATTGGCATTTTCTAACCGCTGCCCCTGCTCAATATGGATTTCAATAAATGCTTTTTTATCTTTTTGCATCGACTCCATGTTGGAGAATTGATCAAGTCCCCCTCCCACTTTCATCAGCTCATCCTGAAGGAGCGAGCCTTTCGAATCACGGGTTTCTTTTAAGCTTTCAGGTTTTAGTTTCCCAACAAAAGCGCGACTGCCAAAGGTGGATAAGTGGAAATCGTTAGATTCTTCTGCCGTAAAGGAAACAATTTCAAGATCATGATTCAGTTTAATATGATGTTCCTGGAACATGGTTATGATTTCTTTTGCCGTTAGTACACCCAGCGGCCCATCGTATTTACCTCCATTGGGAACGGAATCCAAGTGGGATCCAATGACAATACTGCCTTTCTTTTTGCCGGTGCCTTCATATTTGCCCCAAATATTGGCGGCACCATCAATCGTTACCTGTAGTCCCAATTCTTTTAACTCTTCTATAAACAATCTTCGGACTTGATGATCCTCTTTAGAGAAACTAGGTCTCGTGACACCTCCATGTTCATTTTTCCCATATGCTGCATACCTTTCAATGTCTTTTTGTAACCTGCTTAGATTTATTTTCAAACCCTTATGCCCTCACTTTCTTCCTGTTTCAAAAAAAGAGAGCAACGAATGGCATCACACCATTATTGCTGCTCCGGATTTTCACTTACTCTACTAATTTACTTTCATGGCCGTTCCCTCAAAGTTTCTTTCTTCCAAATAGGAAATAGAACGGATATCCCCAAGAAGACTTTTGGCCAACGAAACATTTCCTTGCTTTAGAAGTGAACGAATTCGTGTGGATGAAATGATTTCACCCTGTTCACATTGCATCGGATGTAACACGCCGACATGAAAATGGCTTTTTAAATCTTCAATGGTGCCCATACGGCCTTTTCCAAATTGAAAACAAGGGCCTTCCCATATTTCAACGGGATGGATGAATTGCAGCTCTTCAATAAAGGCAGAAACCGTTTTATTCATGAATGCTTCATTAAATTTCCCCACGATAACATGATCCACTCCAAGTGCCTTTAAGCGGTTCAGCTTTTCTTCCAGTGAGGTGATCAATTGGCCTTTTTTGAAGTGGACCTTCGGAGGTGGATCGAAGGTATAGACCACACACGGAACTCCATGAGCCTCTGCCTGTTCTTTTGTTTTTAAAATCAAAGCCTGATGACCGCGGTGCACACCATCAAATGCACCGATGGTTAGCACGGAGGATGGAAGCTTTAGCGTACCAGGTGTATGAATTTCCAATGGAATAACTCCTTTCTAGCTTAAGGAATTAGCGGCTGGAAATACGAACGGACTGGTTTATCCCTGCTGCCTTTCGCACCAATTCACGCTGTGGTTCCATATCAAAGTTATTAAACACGGCCATTTGTTGCGCAAATGGCGGACTTTGGGCAAATAATTCAAACGTGGTTCGATGACCTGCGTAGGAGGAATTTAATAAGTCCCTTGCAAAATAGAGTAATTTCCCACGATCCTCAGGCGTCCACTCGCCAACAGAATAATATTCATCAAAATATTGCTTGATTTCCGGATCTGCCATTGTTGCCGAATCCGGCGTTACCGCTAATTGGCCTCCGACCAGTTCTCTTGTTAAATGGGCCATGGCTGGGAAATTCGCTAGTGCGAATACACGACCGGTATAAAGAAGGGATTGGTTTGGCATCATTAATCCGCCCGGGCTTCTTTCCGCTTCAGCAACAGCTGCGGTTAAATGAGCATTGATTCCCTCACGGTAGTTGATTAATTGAGATATTTTTTCTTTTACAGCTTGAAGATGGGTTAAACCGGTTTGTTCGACATTTAATAAGGCGGCTCCGATTAAATAATCGGCCCGACGCAGCATTCTAAGGGTGTAATTAAAGGCAGAATAGCGATGAAGAGTAGAACGGATATAAGCGGCAGACTCTAAGGAGCGGTGGAAAAGGACATTTTCCCACGGGATTAAGACGTTATCAAAAATGAGTAAAGTATCAATTTCTTCAAATTTTGTCGCAATTGGATAATCTTCTGCATTTCGATCTTTACCAAGGGAGGTCCGGCAAATATGTTTAAGTCCAGGCGAGCCCATATCGCAGATGAATCCGCAGGCAAATGGGGCCATTTTCTCAGATCCGGCATTCCAGTCCAAAATCGTTGGTTTGACAAAGGCTTGGTGTGCATAAGCGGCGGCTGTCTCAAATTTTGCCCCTTTTACGACAATTCCCTTATCATTTTCCTCAACGACATGAAGCAGTGTTCCACCGTCTTTTCCACTGAAGAGTTTGCTTCGATCGCCTTTCGGGTCGGTATTGGCTGATACATGGAACAAGTCTTCCCTTGCCACGCGGTCAATATGATACTTTATATTTTTGGCATAGGTTGGGTCGATTTCATTTAATTTATCCTGGGCGTCATATAGGGACCACATTTCGCCAATCGTTTCGTCCCCCACTCGGTAAACGACCCCGTTAAGATCATCGAGTACGGTTTCGACATGCTTGCGAATGGCAGCTAAGTCTGCTTTTGTTTCAGGGGCTTTGTAAGCACGGGATACGATTTCCCCATCAGGAAGTCTTGCCGTTAAGGTATCGGCATATTTGGCTTCAAGCGCCATATCATACATTCTCGCCTTTACATCAATAATCGGCTTAAATGATGGATGTTCGGCTACATTCCGAACCTTTTCTCCATCAATATAGACCTCCCTGCCGTCATTCAATGATTCACGGTACTGTTTACCTGTCATTAATGCCATTAGATTTCCTCCCCAAATTACTTATTTTCTATAAATTGACCAAACTTTCCGCGATAGTAAACCAATGGTTCACCAGTGGCTGCATGAGCCGTTTGTACTTCCGCCATAAAAACAGAATGTGTTCCTCCCGTAACTTCTTCCACCACACGGCATTCAAGATAAGCCAATGTTTGGTTAAAGACAGGATTTCCGAGCTCACCATACGAAAAGTCTGCATTCTTAAATTTATCTGTATTGGCCCTAGCAAATTGCAGGGCTAAATCTTTCTGATCCTCCGTCAAAATGTTGACTGTAAAGGATTTCGATTCTGATATCGCATGACATGTTCCTGTATTTTTATTGACACAAACAAGCAGCATGGGAGGTTCAACTGAAACGGAGCTGACTGCGCTTGCTGTAATCCCAAAATCGATTCCATTATTCGTTACTGTAATAATCGAGACACCGGTCGTAAAGTGTCCGATAACATGCTTATATTGATTTTGTTCCACTGTAGAGACCGTATTTCGGTGATCCTTGGTTGAATCCATGTTTTAAACATTCCTCCTTTTTATATTAACGGAAATTTTCTTAATCTATTCCTTTAATGTGACTATACAATGGAAAAGAACGGTTGTCAACAGAATTTTCACAATATTCAATATGTTTATATTGGAAATTTTTGAAAGATGAGATAAACTTATAGTTGAAGAAGATTATTCAAAAATAGTAAATTATAGTTATAAGGAAACAACAATTTATTGGGGGGATTATTTGAAACCTAGAGCTGGATTTATCGGACCAGATGACTATATCCGTCTTACTTCTGAAATTGCTACTGAATTTAGTGACCGGCTCCAGCCTGTTCCCTTCATCTATCGGGATACCGAGGAAGCGGCCGAGATTATACGAAATAATCAACATTTAGTAGACTTTTGGATCCTAACGGGGCCGGCTCTTTATAATTCATATCTAAAGAGCGGCGTTAACCAACCCTATTACCTATTTAAATTAGATGGTGCAAGTTTAACCAAGACTTTAGTGGAAATCGGTTATAACGATAAGAAGAGCGTTGAGACGGTCAGTATTGATATGCTAACAAAACGAGATGTTTATGAAACTTTCCGAGATCTTGGAATTCCGAGCAATCAAATTCATGTTTATGAGTATACGAATGAAACACCTGTTAGCAATCTACTATCCTTTCATCAACAACTTTATCAAACGGGGAAAGTGGATCTTTGTGTAACGTGTTTACGGGCCATTTATGATCAATTGCGTAAGGAGAACATTCCCGCTTATAGGGTGACTCCAACAAGAAGCAACATACGCGAAACTTTATCATCAGCCGTTCAACAGTGGGAAACACTGCACTTTAAACAATCACAGATTGCCGCCATACTCGTAAAGGTTGAAGGAATAGAGAAAAAAGATGTTCATAACATGGGGACTTATGACCTACACCGATTACATTTAGAAATTCAGGCTGCCGTTTTAAACTTTGCCGAATCGATTTCAGGGTCGTTTGTCTCAGTGGGAACGGGTATCTTTGTTATTTTTTCCACACGAGGTTCGGTGGAAGAAACGGAGAAACCAATTAGTTCTCTGTTGGAAAAATTAGCTTTAATTACGGACATGCCGTCTAATATAGGTATTGGTTACGGTGATACTGCCCTATCTGCTGAAGAAAATGCTCGTCTGGCCATCAATCATGCACAAAACTATGACTCTTTTTGTGCTTTCCTCGTTGATGATAATGGAACGATTGAAGGCCCATTAAAAGAACAAGAATCGATCACCTACCAATACCGGACCGAAAACAAGGAAATAAGTGAGAAACTTAAACACAGCGGAATCACGATTACAACCTTCAACAAAATTTTATCGGTTCAAAAAAGAATGGGTAATGGTTCCATCACTGCCTCACAGATTGCGGAATGGCTAAAAATGACGCCAAGAAACGCCCGTCGAATTCTAACCGGATTGGTTGAACAAGGAATTGCCGAAATTATCGGGGACGAGGCTCCTAGCGCTAAAGGACGGCCGAGAAAAATATACCGAGTAAGCAATGTCTTGCAGGAAAATCGGTAAAAATAGCCCCGTAATGTAAAAACGGATGCCATGTTAAGGTGGCATCCGTTTTTACCTATTCCCATTCCTTTTATCGATTTTGTTCCCTTCTCGCAAGAGCTAATAAACTTAAAAATTCAAAGACGATACTTGCGGCCGTTAAGGCTGTTACTTCGGTGGGGTCAAGTGCAGGGAGCACTTCTACCAGATCAAATCCAATGAAGTTTATGCCTGAGAGCTGGCGCAGCATATGTTGGGCTTCTGCACTGGTAAATCCAGCGATTTCTGGGGTGCCGGTTCCGGGTGCATAGACTGGGTCGAGAAAATCAATGTCAAAGGTGAGAAAAACCTTGTTGTTTCCCACTCTTTCGCGAGCGCGCTTCATCGTTTCATTGAGACCGATAACCCGCATTTCGTCGGCCGTAATGACTTCAAACCCAAGTTCCCGCGCTTCGTTGATATCATTAGGATCATAGACGGTGCCGCGCATCCCAATCTGAATCGAACGGGACGGATCGATGATCCCTTCTTCAAACGCTCGGCGAAAAGGCGTCCCGTGCGTATACTTTTCTCCCCAATACTCGTCCCATGTATCCCCGTGGGCATCAAAATGAATAAGCGATAATGGACCGTGAACACTGGCAAGTGCCCGTAACTCCGGTAAAGAGACCGAGTGATCCCCGCCAAGCACAATCGGAACCGCGCCCTCCATCGCCCACGCTTTGACATGCTCGGTAATGTATTGATGGCTTTGACCCGTGTTGCCAGGAATAACCATGACATCTCCTCCATCCACCCCCTCCAGAAAATCAACAGGACGAATTTGATGGTAAACATTTGCCGGTCTCAGCAGGACAGAGCTGCGGCGAATGGCCTCGGGGCCAAATCGCGCACCAGAGCGGTAAGTCGCAGAAGTATCAAAAGGAGCACCGAGAATCACAAAGTCCTTTTTGTCGATTTCCTGTTGATAGGGTAATCGCATAAACGTACGGATTCCCGAAAATCTGGGCATCGTACTGGGGTTCGGTAGTTCAAAATTCTTGCTCATCGTCATTCCTCCATTTTGGTGTATTCAACCTTCATGAAAAAGGATAGAAATGGGAATCATTCTCTTCCCATTTTCTATCCTTTAAAAATTGACTTCATTAAATTTTGTGAAGTGGTTCATCTTCAAATGAGAGAGGTCCCTCAATGGTCTCCTCGGATTTTAATTTACGTTTCATCAAGACATAGTAAAGCACCGACGGAACGACCAATCCTAAAATCCAGGCAACATCTGCTCCTCCCATTGCTTTAGCTCCTGGTCCTACATAAAGAGAAGTATTCATGAAAGGGACTTCAGCTATTACAGAAATGATATAAGAAATAGAGGTAATTTTGTTGATTTTTCCGTACTTACCATTAAGGTCAAAGATATCTTTAATACTATACTCCCCGTGGCGGACAACATAAAAATCAATGAGGTTAATAGCTGTCCACGGGATTAAAAAGTAACTAATAAATAAAATAAAGTCGATAAAATGGGATAAGAAATTTCCCTGTCCCAAAATAGAGAGCGAAGTACCGACAACTGCGATTCCAGCAACAAAAAACATCCTTACCCTTGGCGTCACTTTAATTTTTGAAAAAGGCTCCACAGTGGTTACAGTTGACATAAATGCACCGTATAAATTGAAAGCATTGATGGAAAGTTGACCTAAGATGATCACCACAAACATAATGATGGAGAAACTGCCAAACTGGTTAGCGAGATTCGTACCAGAATTACTTAAGAAATTCGGAATGGCCGTAGTCAATAGAACGCCCAAAACCATCATCCAAACCGTTCCTAAAATGGTCCCCGCGTACGTATACCAAAAGGTTTTCGAATAATTAGTATCAGCAGGCAAATACCTGGAGTAGTCAGCAACATATGGTGCATAGGAAATTTGCCAAGTTGCGACCACACTAACACTTAACATAAAAATGGGTAGATTAAATCCGCTCGGAGACCAACTTCCTGCCGGAACAGGTAGTTGAAAGACGATTACCGTAGCGGCAATAAAGACGAGAAAAAACACCCAGGTCAAATACTTTTGTATTTTATGAATAAGATCATGTCCAACCATTGTCACGATAAAGGTGATGACATTCAGAATAATGATACTGAAAGTTAAATTAAGGTTTAAGGCACTGCTCAATACTTGTGCCCCTAACAGACCGCTGCTGGCAAAAAAGCCTAAATACATAAAAATAACGAGAATTAAAGGAATCACCGCGCCAATAACACCAAATTGGGCACGGCTTTGAATCATTTGCGGAATACCAAGTTTAGGTCCTTGAGCAGAATGGGACGCCATGAAAATGGCTCCTAGTAAATTCCCAACAATAATAGCTACTACACTCCAAAAAAGATTTAAACCAAAAGTGACACAAAGTGAGCCCGTTACAAGTGTGGTAATATGCATATTGGCGGCAAACCAAACGGAAAATAATCCTCTTGGTTTTCCATGCCGTTCATTTGCTGGAATATACTCAATGCTTCTTGTCTCAATTTTCATAGACCTGCCCCCTGTTATCAATTATTTTCTTGATTTATCCTAGGAGTGAACTTCCTTCTTATGCAAATTGCGATCCTCAGCGTTCTCTTTTTCCTTTAAAACAAAGCTCAGTAAATCTAATGCTAACCGGGCACCTACTTGACCTGTCATGCCTGCCGGATCATATGGGGGTGCTACCTCTACCAAATCAAAGCCAATCACCTTCCCTCTTTTTGCAATTCCTTCTAGCAATTCATTTACTTCATCATAAATAAATCCTCCTGGTGAAGGTGTCCCTGTTGCCGGTGCCACGGATGGATCCAGTCCGTCAATATCTAAAGTAATATAGTATTTTTCTCCCTCTGGTAGCATTTCGATCACATTTTCTATTCCCATTTTTCTGATTTGCCTAGGTGATAAAATCACACTGCCGTATTCTCGGGCAGCATCGACATCTTCCTTAAGACTGCTGCTGATTCCACGAATCCCAAATTGGAATATCCTCTGAACATGGTCCATTTCGGATAACCGGCGGATGCAGCTGCCGTGTCCATAACGCTGACCTGAACGATGATCCGCCCAGTCCAAATGGGCATCGATTTGAATGACGTGAAAAGGTCCCAATTCCTCTAATGCTTTTCCAACTGGTATGGTAATGGAGTGATCGCCGCCTAACACAACCGGCATGGCTCCTTTTGAGACAATTTTTCGTACCGCCGCTTCCGTATTTTCATGACACTGCATGAGATCCCCATGGACCATGTCCACATCGCCGCAATCGACAACCTTCCATTTAGGTCCCAAATACATAATGTCTTTTTCAATATCATAGGCCCCATTTAAGCCAAAGCTGTAAAGGGTAGAACCTTCCCGTATCCCCCTTGGTCCCATTCTTGCTCCAGACTTCCATTGGGTGCCCATATCATTTGGAACTCCAATGACAGCTACATCCGCATTTAATTGATCCAAATCTGGACAGACAGGATATTTTCCGAACGTACAGATTCCCGTAAAAGGTAGATTTAAAAATTGTTTTTCATCTTGATTTGACATAAAACTGCCTCCTTTTAAATTTCTTATTATTGGAGGTTGCAATTTTCATGCCAGCGTTGATAGAAAGGGAATAAGATAAATGCATTAGTCAAAATTGACTACCTGGTTTCAACATATTTTTGTATTTTCCGGTTCGCAGTGGATTGGCTGATGCCCAATTTTTCGGCCAGTTTAATGCTGCTGGGATATTTTTGATACATTCGCACGATATATTCCTTTTCAAGGGTTTCTATGTAATCGTCTAAAGGGATTTCTTGGTTTGCAACGATGGAGGATTTTTGTTTCGTTTCCTCATCTGATTCGAGGTCGATTTCGTTACCACTTGTGGTGATAATCTGCTTTTCAATATAGTTTCGTAACTCTCTGACGTTACCTGGCCATTGCTGCTGGCTTAGCCAGGCGGCCATTGTTGGGGTAAAATATTTGTCTAAACCGTATTTACGATTCAGCTGCTCGGTAATCTCGTAAATAAGTGGAATGATTTCTTCCCTTCGCTCCCTTAGCGGAGGAATGTCTATTTTTACGACATTAATTCGGTAATAGAGATCTTCTCTAAATTTCCTTTCTTTGATCAGGGTTTCTAATTGTTGATTGGTGGCACAAATAATTCTGCAGTTCACTTCTATTTCTTTGGTTCCGCCAATTCTCATAAAGGAGTGATTTTGCAAAACCGACAGTAATTTCACTTGAAGATTCATAGGCAGTTCTCCGATTTCATCGAGAAAAAGGGTTCCCTTTCCGGCGGATTCAAAATATCCCTTCTTCCCGCCTTTTTTAGAACCGGTAAAGGCTCCTTCCTCGTATCCAAAAAGCTCTGACTCAAATAAAGATTCAGGTATCGCCCCACAGTTCACTTCAATAAAGGGCTCAACTTTTCTTGAAGACATTTGATGAATCGTATGGGCAATATGGTTCTTCCCTGCGCCTGACTCCCCCTCAAGTAAGACTGTAACGTTTATATTGGCTACTTTTGAAGCAATATCGAAAACTTTTGCCATCTTTTCATTCCCATTTAAGAATGGGCTGGCAGCCTGTTTTCGTAGTTTTTCATTTTCCTCTTGATAGAGCTGTAATGCCTTTGCGACCTGGTCATTTTCTTTTTTTAAATACTCGAATTCCGTTACATCCCTTGAAACACTCATGGCGCCCATTAATAGGCCTGATGAATCAAAAATGGGGTATCCGGAGATGATGAGTTTTTGATTACGGACGGTTTCTTGAATAAGTGTATCTTTCTTTTTGGTTCTTAACACATTGGCAATGACAGAAGGTGAAAAAAGCCCTTGTTTTTCAAGGTCGAAAAGGTTGTGATCGACGATTTGCTCACGGGGAATGCCAAATACTTGTTCAGTGGACTGGCTTGTATATAAAACCTTTCCGGCTGCATCCGCAATAAAGATTTCATCAAAAGAATGCTCTAAAATGTGTTTTAATAGAATCGTATCATTCTCGCTTAAATTCATTTTTATCACCTAGTCATTTTTGACCTAATGATATTCAAAAATGACTAAAAATTCAATATTTTTAAAAATATTTTGGTGGAGGATTTTTCAATTATGTATCGAATATCAACACGGGGTTTGGATGATCATTTTAAATGACCGCATTTGGAGAACCATAAATAAGGATTTTTTATATAAAAAGAGCCTACATATGATGGTAGACTCTTTTTAAGCACTAATTAATCTCTTCCAATGGAAATGGTAAGCACCTTTTCAACCTGGGATTCCTATTAATCTTGGACAATATTGCTCAATTTCAAACGATTTCTATGATATAGTGTTTAGAAATCATAGTTAGTTCGTATTTCCATATTTTCAAAGTCGATGATAAGCTTATTCGCCAGAAAAAAATCACTGCCTATGATCCAGCGAATCCATGCATTTCTCTAACATCACCGAGCTGTATAGAAAAATCAAAAATTTTTTTTTCATTCCATTGTATTCGATATGAACAGAAACTAGTGGCAATTGGTCCTCCATAACAAATTTCATACTCTTCTTCGCACTCCTATATACGGCTGCTCAATTACCTTTATTTCCTCATTATTTGTGTGAAAAATATATAATTCACGACTTTGATTTTCCGCATGAAGTTTTTTATATACTTTCCATGCAGCATTGCCGCTTTCAAAGTCATCGATAACTGACATTTCTTCAATGACTCTTTCTTTACCCATTATTTCTGATTTTAATGCTTCTACTAAGACACAACGTTCTGGAAAATGCTGACATACTTCAGACCATTTCATTTACATGCGCCTCCGGTTCAATAAGATGAAAAATAACTTACCACTCATTTGATAAATTGTATCATAAATTTCTTTATTCTAGCAGCGTCCGACCCTACTTCCGCTTCCTTAAAATCAATTACATTATTGATATTACTCTATATATAATCATATCCATATTTTTCGACATATTCCTCAAATGATAAATGAAAATAATCAGGAACATTACCCAACAAAATTTTAAATTCACCATTCTGATAAGAAACTAGGTAACTCTTCTCTTGATCCACATCAACTTCATAAAATTTCCCTTTAAAGTTTTCAAATTGTTCATCGGTTAATGGACTCATTAATCGATTACTACAGAAGGTTCCATCCTTCATTTGCAAAAATAATTTTCCATACCCCTTTCTTTTTTCCTCCTCAAAATAAGAAGTATTATTTTCTCTATCATATTTTGCTTCGCGATCAATTTTACAACCACAGCATTGGCAGATGATATAACCTGCTCCAGTTTTATAATAATGATCTTCAATGGCAATTCTTCCACAATCGGGGCAAGACACTGGGCGAAAAAAAGATGCCATAATTTATACCTCCTCAAAAAATGAAAGCAATGATGTTTTAGTTATTGTCTGAACGAAAAGATACACCTTCCCTTCGAGAAATTTATAGGTAAAGTCTGATAGACATAGAAGACTGCAGTAAAAATAGGAACTAAGTTAGAAAAATGAATGAAAGTGAGAGCAAAAATATATCTTAGTGAAAGAATTTATGGTAGGAATTAGAAGAATAATTATGGTGGGAATTCATAAAAAAGGAGAAATATTTACCATAAACAATTATAGCATTTTTTAAATAAAAATTATTGCTGACCCAAATCGTTTTCACAAATTTGTTAAAAGTTGTGATGGTCAAGTATAAAAAAACAATATAGCCAGCCATCCAAAAAGTCCGTTTCAGTACTTTTTGGACAGCCACTTACAATTTTAATAAAAGTATAAAATATATTTTCCCAAACTTAAATTTGTTCAAATATTTTACCGTATCTTCGATATCAAACTCATTTGCTGTATGCATTTTAAGGTACTAAATCTATCATCGTTACTTCCGTCCACAACACATTTTATATTTTTTTCCACTTCCACAAGTGCAAGGCTCATTTCTGCCGATTTTCTTTTTTGTATTAAATTCAACTATATTCGTTTTACCGCCTGGTAAAGGATGTAATGATTTCCGCTCCTCTACAGCTAACTCTTCAGGTGTAAATCCTTTTAGGAACCATTGTCGAGTACTATTCATGAGGTTCACCGCTTTATCCATGCAAGTACGAACCTCATCAATGTTTTCGAATTCAAATCTACTTGACAGAAATTGCAGAATATTATTTGGACTTTCGCCAATGTTAGTCGCGTACACACATTCTTCCACAATACCATCAGCATCTTTCCTGCTGATTTTATAGTTTTTAGTTAAATAAACTACAAATTGAAGATAGCTATCGGTTCGATCAACATAACCAGGTTCACCGGCTCTGAGCAGCTGTTCTTTAGAAAATGGAAAATATTCTAGATTCTTTCTGATTTGGTGTTCAAGTATTACTTTTTCAGAATCAAACACTCTTACATTCGAAAAACTTCCATGACTCATTCGGATTTGAGAATAGTAGGAAATAGCATGTTCTATCACGGGAAAATACTCTGAATAGTCGATAGGTTCATTCGTATATTTTTCCAACAAAGCAACTAAATCTTGAATCTCTAATGATCCGTAAAAATATAAAAGACCTTGTGTAAGCTTAATCCATTCAGTATTTCGACGGCAAATTGACTTGATTTTCTTGTCATTCACTTGAAAAAGAGGATTCTTTAGGATTTCTTCAGGCATTGCCAAAATCTTTTTGCCTTCAAACATTCCTGTAAAAATATAACCGCTGGTACGAAAATAATCTAATTGATGTGTTTCTAATTTAGGTGCTGCGATGTATCCGCCATTTCGGATCATTTCATTCATAAGGTTGTAACGGTCCAGATCCATATTTATGCAGATTTTTTCAATCAAAGCTGGAATCTTCAAGCTAAGTAATTCAACTAATTCTCCCTTTTTCAAATGGCTGGCGCCTTTTATATCAAAACGTTTCCTAATCGCACCTAATTCATCTTTTGAAAATCTTGTGAGAGCTTCTTTTATGGTTATTGGAACAGATATGTTACTCCAGGTTTTTAAATGTTTCTTCTGTTCTATATTTCTCCTCGTTTCTTTTAAACCTTGTAAAACATTTAGTAAAGCATTTTCCACTTTTTTATTTGTCAAACCAACCCACCTCGAAAAATTGATAAGATTAACCCTTCTGCTGCTACGTTCTTTCTTTCAGTGAAATTATATCAGAATAAAGCTGGGATTTTAAAAAGAAAATACCTAGCATTCCATCTATGATTACGGCCAGAGGAATTTACCACTTCTGCCAACTTTTGTATCACTCACTGCTTCACCCGAAAAGGCGGCAAACTACGCTGCCTTATTGAAGTCAAAAAAATAAGGGGAAAACAAAAAGGGCAACTCCAAGGATGCCCTTTGACCTGTTCTGTTGGTTGCACTTTGAATTGATAGATTACTGGTGAAGTAATTGAATAAATTCTTCTTCATATAAAATTCTAATCGTTTTTCCCTTATTAATCAGTTCATTAGCTTTTCTTTCCTTTGTGCTTAAACCACTATCTCCAACTAAAGACTTGTCTTGAATACCGACGATTAGAAAATCGGTTTTACTGCTTACCCCACTCTTAATAGTTCCTCCAGAGTTCACTACCTGCTGCATGGCTTCTTTACGTTCTAATGAATTTAATTCACCTGTAAATACAATATTTCTTTGAAAAAAAGGATGGTTGGTACTGATCGTTTCAACCGTTACCGCTATATCTGAAATGGCAACCCTATTACTCTTAAATTTATTTTTTCTCAATTCAGTTTGCGGCTTCAATTCCTCAAATCGCCGGACATAAATTCCAAATAGACTTACATAAGTTTGAAGGTTGTTCCTCTTCATCGTTTTCATACAAGCAATCACTAACTCCGCACATGCTCTAGCATCTGATGCTGCATTATGGTGATTTGTAATTTCAAGATCAAAATAAGCCAAGCGTTCCTTTAAAGAATTACCTATACCATTTCCGCCGCAAACTCCTGTACTTAATGGAATACTACAAATGTAGTTAAAATCAGGATGGGTCAAAGAGTACTCCGTTAAACAAGAATGCAATACACTCATATCAAATTGTGCATTATGTGCAATAATTGTAGTACCTTCAAAATATTCCTTGATTTCGTCCCATATTCCGTCAAATCGTTTTGCATTCCTGACATCTTCAGCGGTCATTCCATGAATTCTAGTATTAGCCGAATCAAATTCTAAATTTGGTGGTTGAATTAAATAATATTTTTCATCAACTATTGTATGGTCTTTTACAAAAACCATCCCTAAAGAACAGGCACTGCTCATTTTGTTATTCGCTGTCTCAAAATCAATGGCTATAAAATCGACACTACTTGGGTCAAAATTTTCTTCTGTTTTTGTCATGCCTGTTAAACTGTCTTCGCTCCGTTTTAACTGGACATGATCGGCTGAAGACCTTGCTATATCTACCTCAGCTTCCTGATTACCTCGTTCCTGAACAATCTCAAATTTCTCTTTGGGTGGACTAGAACTTAATTCCGTCTGATTAGGAGATATTGATTCCTGTTGTTCTACAACATCCACTCCAAAAACACGGCATAATTCTTCAAGACCACCATAAAAGCCAGCCCCGACTGCTTGGAATTTCCATTCATCCGAATATCGATAGACGGCACCTAGCTCAATGGCCGTCTCCTTTGTAAATGAATAATCAATTGGAAAAACGGCTAAATCTTCCTGGTTATAACAGTTTGCAATTCTTAATTGGATAGCAGAAACATCTTTAAAGGTTTGTCCATTTTGTTGGGATTCATAAATCGTAAGAGTAAATGAGATTTTATTTACATCGGCAGGAACTTTTAATAAATCAATCATAAAATGCTGTTTTTCAATTGTCGAAATGGATTCCTCCAAACAAACGGAACCATTAGAGGATATCGGCTGTCCATAAAAAACAAAGTCTTCCTCTCGAATTATTTTCTCATCCGCCCCAACCATGAAAGCAGAAACATCTATATCGTAATTACTCGGGGCTTTCCAATCCAAGCCAATATGTAACAAATTTAACTCTGGATTGTTTTTTGTTAAATCTATTTTCTGTCCTTTTACTAGGGATATGACCAATTCTACCACTCCTTTTCTTATACTAAGAAAATATGAAGATAATAGTTTATTTTACTTTATTTTTATATTAATCTTATTACAATTTATGACTTTTTTCCTACTTTAGCAATAAGCAACTTTTTCCTCATATTTATTTTCTTGTACCGTTACAATTAGATTCACAAAATGGTTAACATAATAAAATTATTGTTAAATAGAATTTAGAATATAGAAAAAGTGCCAGTCTATTAAAGGACTGACACCATTTTTATTTAACAACCTTTTCCCGAACCATTTCACTCTTAACCAATTCTTTCACCTTCTGATCAATTCTCTCGATTTCAGAAGCTGAGTTTCTCCACCAGTTTCGACTCCAGATACGTTCTATCGTCCAACCCCTGCTTTCGAGGAAACGCTGACGATAGACATCTCTTTCCTTAGCATTTGCGGAGCTATGATACATGGCTCCATCACATTCGATTCCCAATATATAGCGTGAGGAATCATGCGGATGAACAATGGCCATATCAATTCGGTAACCTGACATTCCAACTTGAGTTGTAACCTCGTACCCAATATTTCTTAGTTGACGATACACTTGTTCTTCAAATGGAGAGTCAAAATGCAATTCTTTATCCTGTATATGCGTATTTACATTTTCATTTACTTCTTGTACAACCGCGGTTATCTGATCAATTTGAGAGGTTGAAACCGCTCGTACATATTTGAGATAGGCTTTTAGTAATTTCGGCCCCATTTGCGAAGTGTTAGCTACATTCAATTCTTCTGGTTCAATACTCGAAACAACAATGATTCCTTCCTTTGCCCTTGTAACTGCAACGTTTAGACGGTTTTCTCCGCCTTTTTGATTGAGCATCCCGAAGCGATTATAAACCTTGCCTTCTTCGTTTTTCGCATACGTAATAGAGAAGATGATAATATCCCTTTCATCTCCTTGCACATTTTCAATGTTTTTTACAAAGACCCTTTCATCAAGATCTCGGGTTAACATTTGGTTGTAGACGGCGCTAAATTCCTGATCTTCACTCATTAGTTTGTCAATTTGATCCTGTATTTTTGATTGCTGCTTTGAGTTAAAGGTAATAATTCCCATCGTTTTCCCAGGCTGATTTATTAATATATCTTTTAGAATATTTACAACTTCTATTGCTTCCACTTCATTAGACTGATTAATCCATCTGCCATTGACTTTTTTCCATAGGATCGCAGGTGGTTTCTTAAAAGGAATGACATTAGGAGCAATTTGAATGTGACCGTTGTAGAAGGCATGATTCGAATAATTGATTAATTCTTCGTATTTGGACCGATAGTGCCATTGAAGAAGTTTCTCAGGGAATCTTCTTTTAGCCAAATTTAACAGGCTTATCGAATCATCTGTATCAAATTCTTCCTCCTCATCTTCGTCGTTAATAAAGGAGGCTTGAAATAAATTATAAGGTGGCAGCTGTTTCTCATCCCCAGCAATAATTACTTGTTTGGCCCGATAAACTGATGGAATACCACTTTCCACAGTACACTGCGAGGCTTCATCAAAAATAACTAAATCAAATAACCCTTCTTGTAATGGAAAAATAGAAGAAGCGATTTCAGGTGATACAAGCCATACTGGTAAAATATCTACGAGACCATTTCCGGCGAATTCATTTACTAACCTTCTAAGCGGCCAAACTTGTCTTTTCTTACCAACTTGGTGCTTCAACTCTCTGATATTTCTTGAATGGTTGGTATGAACAGCTTCCACTTTTTTAGTTAGTTTATGAATGAGAAACTGAGTTCCAACCTTTCTTCTTTCCTCTATAAGCCCTGTAAATGATTCTCTTATTCGGGAAAATTCATTGGTAGAAATTTTCTGGACCTGTGGATTTCTTTTTTCCGTTTGGTCAATCCAATGGACATAGACAGAGTTTTTAAATAATTCGACCCAATAATCAGAAAGAGTTAATTCATTCTTATCTGTTTTCTCTTGAAGTAGAAGAATTACTTTCTTTTCAATCTCGCTGCAATTATTCCAAAAAACATCCATTTGCTGTAGCTCTTCGAAATCACGATGAATGTATTCCACCATCTTATCTAAATCATGTAAGGGTATATCCCCTTCTGATATTCTCGTTTTCAGACTGTCCACTTTTGAATTATTGAGAAATTTCTTTAACTTTTCTACTTCAGAAGCCATTTCTTTTGTCACTTTACCCAATTGATGCATAATTACTAAAGATTTCTTAATCTTAAGCCATTCAGAGGAGCTAGTCCCCTTAAATTTTTCACCATTAAGTAATTCCTCAATGATGTTTTTACCTGAAACAGTGGTCCACCACCAAAGTCTTAAACCTTGTAAAGTTTTTTTTGTACCATCCTCTAAATCGGGATAAATCTTGTCTAACTTGTTTTGGATTAGCCATGTGTATCCTGGAGTAATTTTTTCATGGTCCAATGAGTCAATGTATTCTACAGCTTGTTTCGCATTATCAATGACACCATCTAATAACTCAATGGCTTGCAGCTTTTCTTTCATATTAAAATTAGCGAATGATTTTCGTTCTTTTAATGGAAAATCTTCTTCACCAAAACGATCAAACCATTCCCCAAAGGTATACACTTTTTCTAATATATCCTCTAATACATCTTTATTTAATTTGGACAGAACCTCATGTAGATCCAGGATTTGAGCTGTTTCAACAATCGGCTTAGCTAAACTATATAAATCATATAATCTTAAACCAAAGTCTTGGTATGTGTATAAGGCAGAAGCGATACTGTTTAATAATTCTTCTTGAGAAGATAATTTTTTCGATACAGATGATAGGGTGTTAGAAGCATTTTCAAAGGAAACTTGATTTTGCTCCAAAACAGCTCCTATTTTCGGATAAAGATTTTTTCTGTCATTTTTTTCATCATGTACAAGTGCAACATGATTACTTAATCCTAAGCCATCAAGACGTTGGTAAACAACGTCAAGTGCTGCTCGTTTTTGACAAACAACGAGAATTTTTTTCTCTTGTTGGAGTGCGTCGGTAATAAGATTTACAATAACTTGAGACTTCCCTGTACCAGGCGGTCCATGAACAACCAATCCTTTTTTATTACGCGCATCCTTAATAATTTCTTCTTGGGACCCATCTGCTTGTAAAAGGTTTAATATGTCAGTTTCCTTAGATGGATTCGTTTTTTCATAATCGCCGTTTTCAGTTTCATATTCCGTATCCTTGGGTTCAATTAGTTCACCTGCTAGGGCTAAATCACTTTCTTCTGAGAGCGCAATAAGTTCCTCATAATCTTTTACTAATGATGATCCCCCTTGTGGGAAGTTTCCGATGATTGCATACTCTAACAACGTTAAATTTGCAACTTCTGGTATTTCCTCTTTCCTGTATTCTTTTAGCTTTGTAATACCTTGTGGCGTAAAGGATACATTCATTTCATGATTCTTTAAAAAGGTTAGCCATTCTTCGTAATTGTTGTGGGTTGCGATTTCAGCAGCTTGTTCAAAAAATTCTTCAGTAAAAGTAAGATTATTTAGTTTTTTAAAAGCTAAGAACAATGTTCGGTTGATTTGAGGATCACCTTCATCTAATTTGATCACCCATTTTTGGGAATTTACATTGTTCTTATCCAATCTAAGTGGGTATAGAAATAAAGGCGCCTGAAAAAACGTGCCATCTGACAACGTTCCAGATAAAAACGGATAACCCAGGTAAAAATCATGGATCCCTGTTTCATCTTCGATCCCTTTAATATTTCTATATAAATCAGTAAGTTTTTTAGCAAGATTCATGGAACGTTCACTGCTGGTCGTAGGTTTTAGAAGGATCACTTCATTTTTGGATTGACTAATAATTTGTTCCACGATAGCCGCGCTTGCTTTATCTTTCGATAACATGGATAAGCTATCCAGATCTGTTAAATCAAAGCTCCACTTATTATATAGCTTTAGAAGCCTGATGGAGCGATTTCGACGACTGATGTCATTCAGTTTATCCCTCATATGTATTAATTTTTCTTTCATTTGCAGGACCTCTTTCCATAAAGCACCTTTATATATAACGATTCCTCAATTATTGATTCCGCATATAGGTAATATTCTACTTATTTTTTCCTAATAGTACTAACAAAAGTTTTTTAAACCAAAGCCCGGCAAAAAAGCCTACAATATTATTATAGACTTTCATTTTTCAATAATTTATCTTTTCTATCCTTTTTCTGTTTCGATTTTTCTCAATTAATAATTGATCAAGATACTCCGTAAACTCCGATACCCCTGAATAGGACAAGCAAAGATATTCCTTCGCCCTGGTCATCCCTATGTATAAAAGTGACACTTCCCGCTCTTTATCCTCTTCCAATGGAAACGGCATGGAATCGACATTTACAATAAATACCGCTCTGAAATCCAAGCCCTTACTGCTGTCGATTGTACTGATTTTAACTTTACCATCCTCTTTCGCAAAAGAGCGCTTTGAAACATCATTTTCTGTAATCCAAAAGTATGGCAGCCCTACTTCAGTTAATGCCTTCTTAATAATATCGATAATCGGATATTTATGTGTCCGCTTGACCCTATAAAGGATTAACATTTCATCCAAAGGAACCTTTCTTTCTTCATGCAGCTTTTATATTTGTCTTGAGACAAGTCTCATCTCGTCAAAAAAATTAGCTGCCTTCACAATCCCCGGTTCCGGACCTTTTCTCTTTGTGCTTTGCGGGGCAATAATATCTCCTTCAAGCTCGCGGTTCACTACTTTATTTTTAAACAGGGAATGCTTGCGATAGAAATCCCAGGCAAACTTGACGATTTGCTGCGTATTTCGGTAATTAATCGACAGCACTTTAGATCTTCCTTGAAAGCTTAAACCGGTATCCTGCAAGTATGAACGTTTTCGTTTATAAATGGTCTGAGCTCTGTCCTCTACTAATAAAAGGGACTGCGTATCACCATTAATCAGTAAACTTACAAGACGAAGCAAATCAGCCCCAAAATCCTGACCCTCATCAATCAAAACGGCATCATAGGTTGGTAGAATAGCTTCCTTCTTCTCGATTTTCTCAATGAAATCCGGAAGCTGCTGTTCCCTAATCTTTAAATCATTCTTTAACCAAGCATGAAAATTTCGCACGAGAATGTTCTGATTTTGCACATCTTTTTTATTCGGATCAAAATCGAATAAATCCTCTGGTTCATTCAGCATATGATTAATCATTTGTTGAATAGCATTGGCAAGGGAAATGTTGTAGCATAGGATGAGAATTTTCCAATCAGGATTCTGTTTTGACAGCATCTTCGCTCTGCTCGCCAAAATAATCGTTTTCCCGCTTCCTGCTACCCCGCGTATTAAACGGTTCTTATCGCCAATTTGTTTGGCCAAATTCTCCTGGTGAAGATCCATCGTCTTGATGTCATGAAGCGATAACAATAGCTGATCTTGATAAGGAACAGGTGGTTTAAATTCAGCACTGATCCGAACTTCAGGAAATAAATGATAACGAATGGCATTAATGTCCTCTATCGAAAGCGGCTCCTTTAAACGGAAAGGAACGACAAACATATTCAAGATTTTCTCCATAAGGACCTCTTCAGAAAATTCCTCTTTATCTGGATCAATCTCATCCCTAGTTAAACAAAAATTCGGATCAATTACTGTGTATAGTCCATCTTTTATAAAATCCTTATTATATAAGCGGGTAAATACCACACCATGACCATAGGGGAATTTTAATTTTAATTTATATTTCCCATCTACTTCGATGAGGTTTATATCTTTTTTCAAAACATCGACAATATGGAACATATAGTCTCTTGCCTGCTTCAATGGGCTAGATACTATTGTTTGTTCACCTGAAGTAGCTACTATATGCCATTCATCATGATTAATTTGCAAAAGTGTGTTTCTAGTATAATCCTTTACTTCCAAAACCAATAAACCTAGGTCCGGTCCAATAATGACGAAATCAGGCTTTCTCCCTTGAATCTCAGGCTCAAAGTAGACAATATAATCATCTGGCAGAAAGTTTTTTAGCGTTCGAAAAAATAATCGTTCTCCAGTTGTGGCAGATGATCGAATCGTTTCAGGAATCGTAATGGCCATAACAACCGCTCCAAAATTTGCATTTTTCTCCATTATACAATAATTAGGAACATTATCCTAAATAATTACTATAATTATCCTGGAAAAACAGCATTTTTCTACAAATTTAACAACAAAATCCTCTGAAAGTATTGTTTTTTTGCAAGATTGTTTAAATAATAGAATTGAAGTAATTATTTCCATACATAGAAAATAATGAAAATATGAAAGAGATGTGAAAAATATGTTGAAGGGAATCCTTGATAAATTATTTAATTCCAATCAAAAACCGCCTCAGCCAGAGATAAAGTCCATTAGTCAAGCTGAGGTAGAGGCGTTGGTGGAGGCAAGGCTTAGAGAGCATGCAGCCACGATTGAACAATCAGTGGTTGAAAAAGTAAACTCGGCCGTTCAGGCATCGGATCAAGAGGACTATACATTAACACCAAAGCAAATTGAATTTGCTCTCTCTTTAATTGATAAAGTAAAAAATGGGTATGAGCTTGCAGTGGATCCTACCACATTGACGGTGAAAGATTTGAATAAGCTAATTGCTTACAACAAATTTAAAAATAAAGGGATACTTGTAAACCTAGCTAAGAAGGGTGTATTGCGGAAAAATAGCTAGTTTAAAAAAAAAAATAAATTCAAAGATTCATTAACTTAAAGAGACCCCTATTCATTGAGGAATTGGGGTCTAATCTGTAAGAAAAAAGTATTTTTACGCAAACTAATGTAGTTTTTACTTCTATACTATGATACATAAAAATCTAAAATCAGATTGTTGAGCCATAAAAATAGAGGAGTTACTCCATGACAGTTTATACTTTCCCTTTAATAGAATCGGTTTTTCCCTTTCATTAGTAGTGTCTGAAGAGGCCTCCTTCTAAAGAACACCCATCAATTTCCGATAAATATCCTTCCACGAATCATCCAAATTCAATGACAATACTTCCATTGTCATTCGTTCATCCCAGTAATAGGTTTCATCCACTTCTACCCCATTAAACGGATAAATTAAAATGCCCCTCAGGCTCAAATCTTTTGGCTGGTGCATGAGGTAGGTGAACAGTTGATACATATTATGGCTATGAAAGGATGTTTTCCCGAAGTTTTCTTGAAAAATGTTTTTGTAAAACTTCGCGTCCATGACAATTTTCTGCTTCCCATTATTGTGTGTTAACGATACATCCGTTTTCATCAATGGCAATAATGATGGATTCCCATCCAGTTTCCACCTAAACGACTCGGATGCAACCTGATAATCCTGCTGCTCTATCCGGTAAAAGTGGAACAGGAATTTCTCGAAAATTTGATTTAAAGATGTCTCATCAAGCTCTGCATTAAATAAACTCCAGTTACCGTGCTTATGGGATAATAGGGTTAATTCATGCAATAATCTAGCGATATGAATCATCCGTTTATAATGAACGTCGTGCCTGCCAAAGTAAATTTTTGAAAAAATGGCTTTGGTGAGCGGCGGTGCATTTACTTCATCCACATAATCCAGATACTTAAAGCTGCGTTTCCTTGTTTCTTTATTTACAAATCGGTTATTACAAATCATGTTTAACGTGCTTTTCATAATTTGATTCAATAGAATATCAGCTGAATATTGATCTTTCTCGCAAACCACGATGGGCTGTCTGGCAGCAATGAATGGCATAGAATCATTCATCATCACTCGTCCCCCGAGGTGATTGGTGGATTCCCTTCTTACCACATAATTTCTTATTAGCCCCCGTCGATTTAAGGCTTGGACTTCCTGCAAAAATTGATTAGCGATAAAGTCATAGGTAATCAAATCTTCATCCACATCATTCAAGCTTTCAACCAAATCCGGCATTTCATTCAAATAACTTAACAGACAGAATAAGTTTCGGATTGGGACTTTAAACGACGATTCCATCTAGATCCCCTCAATCAATGACTGCACGATTTCCGGGCGGTCGAAGAAGTATTCCTCTAATAAAGGGATGATTTCAAAGTTAAGTATATTTTCATACCACAAAGTCTCATCCAGATTGTCTGGCTTTGCCGTGAAAAACGAGTGTCCTATAGAATAACCGCTTCCTAACTGGTAATCTTCGTTTATGACTTTATTCATCTTTTCCACCGCAAATAAAATCCGGTTCACCAATTGATCGGATACACCTGATTCTTGAAGAGTATTACGCCATTTCTCATTAAATACAGGCGAAAGCGTAACAAACGCAAAGCGACGGCGAAGGGCAACTTCTAACTGCGCTAACGAGCGGTCAGCTGTATTCATGGTGCCAATCAAATACACATTACTTGGAACCGTAAATTTCTTTTTGGAATAACCCATTGTTACAAATTCATCGCGTTTATCCCGCTCAATAAGCATAAACAGTTCGCCAAAAATCTTGGACAAGTTCCCACGATTTATCTCATCAATGATGAAATAAAAATCCTGTTCCGGATTTTTTAAAGCGCGATCGCAAAAATCAAAGAAAATACCATTTTGCAATAAAAATCCTTGTTCATTTGGTCTATACCCCATCACAAAGTCTTCGTAAGCATAGTTTTGATGGAACTGAACCATTTCAACCCGATTTGGGTCCTTGACACCCATTAAGGAATAGGCAAGCCTCTTCGAAACAAAGGTTTTCCCAACGCCCGGAGGTCCCTGAAATATTAAATTCTTTTTGTACTGTAAGAGGTTCAATATCGTATCGTATTGTTTTTCATCCATAAATACTTCTTTTAAGAAATCTTCTTTTGTGTAGCTTTCTAATTGATTCTCTTCGTCATGGACAGCTGCAATGGCTTCTTTTAGATTTGGTTTTAGCCGCCAAAGAAAATGGTGGTTTTCCAGTACTCGTTTGGCCAGATAAACAACAGGGGAATTAAAAGATGAAAAATGTTTGTCTAATGCAGCAGCCAATTGTGTAGCTGTTGCCTCCCCGCCTAATTCGTACATTTTATAAAGATACACTAAATCACTTTCATAAAAAATCTTACGATCTTGAAGGAGATTAATCCATGTTTCAGTACTAATTTCCTGTCCCGTTGGATTTGGATCTATGTTATATTTGACTTCTATAGGACTCTGTTCTCTATACCGATTGAAAACTTCAGCCATTTTTTGATGAAATTCTTCATAGGTAAAAGATTCGATATTAGCATTACTTGCAATATCATTCTGTCCTTTCTTAGGATGCTGATCCCCATAATACAAACCATAACGAATTCCCATTTCATCGATTGACACAAAAAATTGTGGTGCTATTTGATGCTTTTCATATCCTTCCTCATAAACTGCCAGCCAGCACTCGGATCGCCCAAAGTTTTGATTCCAATTGAAGCCGTTTAACACTTTATCCTTTACAAAGTTTTTTACTTTAAATTCATCCATATGGCGAATGGCTGTATGAATTTTCCTCAGCTCTTCCTGAACCTTTTGCTTTTTATCAGCATAATACAGCTGGAAAAGAATCGTAAAATTATTCCAGGCTTGCAGGATGTTCGTTTCGTATTTCACTTTCACTTGATCTTTAATCTCTTCCAATTCGACAAGATTAATAGATCCAGAATTAAGGATTTTATCAAGAACCATAAATTTAATGAGATTAATTTTCTCACTGTTTCGATAATATTCTCGAAGTAAGTGTAAATGCTGTTGGTCCATTGTTGTAAGAAGATCGAGTAATCCTTCAGGGTGTTTCATGAACACACTTAATTCAACAGCCATTTGATACAAATATTCAACAGCACTTTCCACCATGATTTGATCATACTGTGTACTGCAGAAAAAGAAATCCTGAATATCTAAAATCGTTAACTCAGGATAAGTTGGTTTAAAGTGTTCCAATGCAATCTCAACTAGATTCAAAAACGCTTCATAATTGCTGCCAACTGACCCTAGTTTCATCTCAATCCCATACGATTTCTTGATATCTGTAAACACTTCTTGTTTATATATCGGGTATTTCGTATAGTCATAAGCAGCGTATAAGTAACCGAATAATGGAGCTCCCAATGAAATATCAGGGTTAAAGTCTTTTGCTTTTGCCCTAAAGGATTCAATCCTCTCTTCAATGGATAATGTAGAAGAATGAAACAGCTGATTAAGAAGCTCCGCCACTTCCTCTGAACGCGCCTCTGCGTACTTTACCAGATCACCTGTATTGCTCCAATGAACAAAGCTTCCGGCTGCCGGGTTTTCTTTTTGGATTTTCTTTACGGTTTCAACTACGTTATGCCGACTGATTTCCTGTCCATTCATAGAACTGTTTAATCCTGAAAGGATTTCTTTTTTATAGAATTCGTCGTAAAGTGCTGTCTCCTTAAATTTTAAGTATCTTTGAAATGAAATATCTATGTATGAATCTTTTAGTAAATGTTTCTTATAAAGTTCACGAATCATTTGTTACTCTCCTTACATGAATGTATTACTTTTTGTTACAAATGCAAACGATTAAAGCTTTTACTAAATACACATTTTAAAGGAATTTAATAAAATAATATTTTTATCTTAGATATGTTCTTATGGCAATTTGGACTAGTTGGACGAGTAACAGGAAACGATTTTCAATTTCAATTTCAACTTTGTGTATTTCACTATCTAACTGTGTATGCCCTATTTGATTACTTAACCAAGTATAAATTGTTTCTTTGATTGGGTTTCCACTTTTATCTTTAAGTATAGTGCTACCTTTATCATCTGCTGCATTCCAATAATATGCTTGAGATCTTATAAAATTATCAACTTTCTCTTGGCCTCTTCCCGTTTCAACCCCATGATTTTCAATAATTTCACTTAAGAGACTATACATAGCTATAAAATTCCCTACTTTGTTTTGTGAAAAAATAATACTTCTGTATATCACTGCTTGGGGATTCGTAGCTAAAAACTTTATATAATTCTCGTCTTTTAGACTAGCGATTAGATCCTTTTTATGGGTATCAGTCAGTTGCGAATTTTTTACATTAACCAATCTTAAGGAAGCTCTTTTTACCATCCAATCTTTGCCAAATTCTCTCACATGGATTATAAGTAATTGAGTAAAAGATGCTCCAAACTTATCAGCAAAAATGTTAATAACATTTGTCACTAATTCTTTAGTGTTTTGCTCTGCTTTTTCCTTTGTATCTGACTTATAATCTAGACACTCAAAGTGGACTTTGTCTTTCAAATGACCTTCAACGCTAGTAAAATTAATCTTCAAATCGATTGATGTTTTCTCATCTTTGATTTCAATTGCTTCATTAGAAAAAACACCTTCCACTTCAGCTTCAAAATGTATTTCCCATTTCCAATTATGCATAACTAGCTTCCCTCCAACATTAGTTTCAATATATAGTATTTTCATATTCTATGAAAAATAAACATAACAGTATGTGTAGTTTAGTATTTTTTACATATAATTGCGCTTATACGCATAAACAGCCTAGAGGAGGCTGCTAAAAAATTAATTATTCTTTTTCATTCTTTTTTCCTTAAGCCATCTTAATTCTTCAACTTTATCCTGTAATTCGTATATGTTTTCTAATGTGTGTTCAATAATTTTTATTGCAATTAATAATTCTTCTTTTGTTGGTATTTTTATTTCATGTAAAGCTTTATTCCCAAGTAAACGATGTTCATGTAAAATATCCGCATGTTGTTTTGTTAAAAAGCCCTTGTCAAATAGACTATTTATTTTTTTTTCAATAGTTCCCTCACTTAATCCAAGGTTATTACATGTAGCTTCAATGATTGCCCTAAGGCATGCTGTACTTGAGAAGTACAATTTATTATTATATGTCTTAATAGATTCTGTGTATAAATTCCGGATTTGTCTTGGAATTAAGTGAAATTGTTGGTGAATTAAATACTCTTCTTCTCGTTCTGGATAATATTTTATATATTCATGTGCCATCCCTGTTTCATAATCTATATCTTCACTGTTTATCCATCTTTCAAAAAACGATACTTGCTCACAGCCCAAACATTCAATTATTTTCCAAGATCCCTCGGCATAATCAATTTGCATTTTAGGAGTATTTTCTGGAGTATATTCTTTTTTGATTTCAAATAATATTTTATGATTATTTTGTTGTTTACATCTATTACAATAATGTTTCATCCTAAACCTTCCTTAATCGGTTAATTTATTATATATAGTTAAATTATACCAATAATCGAATATATTTTTAAGAGTCGTTTCCATAAATTTCATTTAGATACACAAATTAATAAAAAATACACACTCTTAGTTTCCTAAAATGTATAATTAAAACAAATCCTAAAGTTGATGGTTGATTGGGCGCTAGAAGTTCAGTGGCATTGTCAGCCATCTATATGGTCAAAAAGTATTCAAAGTTAGTTCGGATGGGGAAATAATTTTATACCATACAAATTTTGGCGAAGAAGGACGCGAAGAATTAATTAAATTAAATTTCCTTTAAATTCTTAAGTATCTTCGGTCAACATCTTACTGCTCAAACAAAAAGCTGTTAAAAGTATCTAACAGCTTTTTGATATTCCATTCGACCCGCTAGCAAGTATGTACTTTAAGCTTTATTAAAGCAATTGTGTGAAAATAAAATCCTGTTGCGCCCTCTCTTCAACAAAAAACCGTTAGTCCCTTCTAACGGTTTTTCTCTAACATTTATTAATGATTCTCATTATTTTATGTTATTTTGGCTGACGATTTCTTTTAGCCAAATTCTTAAACATGCTCCAAAATTGTTTAAGAATAACAACAAAACTTCCTAATGCTATTCCAAAGGTAAATGAAGAATACCATTTATTCTTGCCCTGACCAAAATAAAATGAAATTGCAAATGCCACTCCCATAACAACAAGTGCAACAATGTCATAGGTGGTAAAAGCTGGGGCTCTATATTTTTCAATTTCTTTTACATCGACTATTCTACTATTAACTTTTATACCCTGTTCATTTTTGGTTGATAATATTTTTAAAGTAAATTCATCTCCTTTATTTAGTAGGAGCGGTTTAACACTTAGTAAACTAAAATAGGACATTTCTTTATCCAATTTTACTGTCAAATTGTTAGGCAGTTTTTCTTTTACCTCCGCTTGAAGTAGTTCACCTTCCAAATGAATATCTATATCACCTGTAAAGTCTTCCTCCCTTATCGGAATTTTACCACTGTTAATTATTCTCAAAAGGACTAAATAAATATCACTAGTAATCTCTTTATCTTCAATAAAAATTTTAAGTTTATCTCTAAACTCTTGATTTTCTGCTAACAAAGTAGAAGATGATACCTCATAGCTTAATTCTTTTTTATTACGTGAAATCAAATAAATTACTATTGGTACTATTATGGTTGCTAATAATGTTATAAATCCGATAATATTTGCCATTTTTTTAACCAGAACCTCACTAACATTTTTTTATTCACATAGAATATTATATCAAAATCACTATAAAGTTAGTTAATATTTCCAATGTAATTTCCAAATTAGTAAAAAATGTTCATGTAAAGTGTTTTACAACCACTACATAATATTTATGCAACATAAACTTTGCAAACTTGTCCCCTACACCTTAACAAAAACCGTTAGTCACAGCTAACGGTTTTTGACAACTATCATGCATCAAATAATATTGACAGCCAGAAAATGGCATCCACTTTATTGGGGTGCAGTTCATGATTTTTTGAGGGCGTTTTTTGCAATTTCGTTCGATTTTTAGCTTATTTTGTGTAAACGCTATGGTCAGAATTATCGTCCAACTAAATGGCTATTTTCGAATGTTATCTATTTACTATTTCCACTAGTATCTTTTGAGTATTTGAGCTTTATATAAATACTTTTTGTTTTCCTGCCTCTATTGCACATTAGCAAAAAGGCAAAAACTAAAAGCCAATAGAATGTGAGTAATCGAAGAGTTTTAAATAATTTTAGCTATTTTTATAATATCTTTACCTATTTTTATAATATTTTTACATAATTAAGAATATTTAGAATAATTTGTTGATTTTTAAAATTGTATTTAATATTATTGAAATAATTTATGTAAGGGTTGTCATTGTTGTGTAATCTTTATGGGTATTCAGACATCAATGATAGCCTGATTAATTTTGTTCCATGGATTGAGGTGATTAGAAACTATCAATTTTAAGTAGGTTATAACATCTCATGCAATCAGGTGGGACAAGGTAACGACAATATTTTGCGCTATTAGGGGGATTTAGATGAGAAGTAGGAAAAAGTATGTTGCATTATTTTTCTCCATTTGCCTATTACTTTCTATTGTTGTAGGTTGCAGCCAGGGATCAAGTACGGAGTCGAATGGCAATGGGAAAGATTCGGATGGAAAGGTTACCTTAAAAATGATTGAAAGCCTTTCAAGCCCGTCAAGAACGGCATTGCTCAACGAGTTAATCGACAAGTTTGAAGCTGCGAATCCGAATATCAAAGTAGAATTGATCTCCCCACCTTTTAATGGTGCTGACCAAAAAATCACCCAAATGCTTATGGCTAAAGAGGCGCTGGATGTTGTGGAAGTCCGCGAATTTAATGCCAAACAATTTGCTATGAATGGTTTCATCGAGAATTTGAAGCCTTACACAGAGAAATGGAAAAACTACGATTCCTTGAACGTTATTGCCAAAAAGCGGGCCAATTGGGTGGATAATACTCCGTACTACATCCCTAACGGATTGTATGAGCGTGTCTTATTTTACCGTACCGATTGGTTTAAGGAAGCAGGACTAGAAGTACCCAAAACATGGGACGAATTCTATGAAGCAGCAAAGAAATTAACAGACCCAGCTAAGAATCGCTATGGATATAGTTTTCGTGGAGGTCCGACTGGATGGGATTACGCTCTAATTACGATGTGGGCTTACAATGGTAAAGAGGTTAATCCAGATAATGCCTTTTACTTAAAGAATGGTAAGACTTTATTCTCCTCACCTGAATCGTTGGAAGCGTTAAATTTTTATAAGAAGGTTTATAAGGAAGTTTCTCCTCCAGATTCGATCAACTGGGGCTACCCAGAAATGGTGCAAGGATTTGTTTCAGGGAGCACCGCGATGTTGATCCAGGATGCGGAAGTCATTGATGCCGCGAAGGAAAAGCTGCAGGATGGAACATGGGCAACGGCACCTCTACCGATTGGACCATCTGGTGTAGCCCAGCAAGTAGTCAGCGGGCCTGGCTGGGGGATGGCCGCCTACTCTAAACATAAAAAAGAAGCATGGAAGCTTATTGAGTTTCTCAGTGATCCGGAACAGAGCAATGATTATACAAAAAGGAGTTCTGTCATTCCAGTTCATCAGAATGCTTTTGATGATGAATTTTATAAAACAGGTTATTTTAAACCGTACGGAGATATGAACGCACAACCGGATATATTCCTCGACGTGACAAGACCAATCGATTTCAAGGGATGGGGTGCATGGCAGTCAGCCGCTGACCAAGATCTTCAAGCCTTCTTATCCGGAAATACATCGGCTAAAGATCTCTTGAAAAAATGGGATGAATATTGGACTAAAGAAAAAGCGGAAAACAAAAAGTAGTTTGGCAATGGAAATGGATAGCGAAAGCTATCCATTTCTCCCTGTTACTAAAGTAAGGAGGAAATCTTTTGAAAATGGAGAAGCAGATTTTACATGCGAACAATCCAGGAGTTCAGCTTGAGAAAGCCCCCTTTCGTTTCTCAAAAGAAGGGATTTTTATTCTTCTTTGTCTAGCGCCTGCGATTGTTCTAGTATCGGTATTTGTATATTATCCCATCATTAAGGGATCCGTTATGGCTTTTCAGAATTACACCCTCTTCGACTTAATGAATATTCATTTTATTGGATTGGATAATTTTAAAGCTGTTATTTCAAGTCCTAACTTTGCCACCATTGTTAAGAACAGTGTGTATTGGGTTTTCTTCTCATTATTTTTTCAATTGGTCCTTGGCTTTGCGCTTGCCCTAAGCATGAGGAAACACTTCAAAGGTAGAGGAATCTATCAAGGTCTAGTCTTCTTTCCATGGGCGATGTCGGGATTCTTGATTGGGCTCATTTGGCGATGGATGTTTAACGGGCAATTTGGAGTCATTAATGATCTTCTTCTCAAAACAGGGTTGATTGATGCACCTATTGCGTTTTTAGCCGAAGCCAAGTGGGCGATGGCCTCTGTTATTATCGCGAATATTTGGTATGGAGTAGCGTTCTTTGCCATTATGATTTTGGCAGCGCTACAATCGATACCTGACGAGTTGTATGAAGCGGCTGAAATAGATGGGGCAAACAAGCTTCATCAGCTTTTCTATATTACCTTGCCTTATATTTTACCTACCCTCTTTATTACCATTCTCTTGAGAGTAATTTGGATTCTCAATTTCCCGGATATTATCTATTCCATGACAAATGGAGGTCCGGCTGGTGCAACGCATATTCTCTCTACATACCTGATTGATAAGGTTATGTTTGAACAGAACTATGGACAAGCCTCTGCAGTAGGTCTTATCATCGTTGTCATCCTTCTTTCTTTCATGGTGTTTTTCATAAAAGCTTCAAAATTTGAAAAGAAAGGTGATTTTTAATGACTAATGCTGGAATTTGGCTTCGTACTCTGAAAGTAGGTTTTTTAAGCATTTTTTTGGCCATCACCATTTTTCCATTGTATTGGATCATTATTACTTCCTTTAAAACACAGAAGGATATTTTTTCTCTGCCGATTCAATACTGGCCAAAAGAATTCACACTGGATAATTATATTCAAATATTTAAAATCTCTCATTTTCAAACTTATATTTTCAACAGCTTTTTCGTTTCCATTGTTGCTTCCTTTATTGTATTGATTATTTCTTTGCTTGGGGGATATGTCCTTGCAAGATTTAAATTTAAAGGGAAAGGACAGGTGATGGGTGGCTTCCTTATTACTCAAATGGTCCCTATTTTCATTGGTATGGCTCCGTTATATATGATGATGTCAAAAATGCAGCTTATTAATCATTTGTTTTCCTTAATGCTGATCTATACGGTTATGTTGATTCCTTTCTGCACGATCATTATGGTTGGATTTTTCCAGAGAATCCCTGCCTCATTGGAAGAAGCTGCCATGATAGATGGATGCTCAAGAATAAGCGCATTATTTAAGGTCATTGTTCCTGTTATGCTGCCAGGAATTATGGCCACCTTAATATTTGCGTTTGTTCAGTGCTGGAACGAGCTAATTATGGCGGTCATGTTTATTGATGAGGAATCGGTCAAAACCATTCCGGTGGCGATGAATTCTTTTATAAAAAAATATGATATTGAATGGGGAGCAATGTCAGCTGGAACGGTACTATCGGTTATTCCTACAATGATCTTGTTTGCTTTCTGTCAAAAGTACCTCGTAAATGGTCTGACGCAAGGTGCAGTGAAAGGGTAAATCTATTGGAGGAAATAATATGAAAGTAGATATACGGGGCCTGCCCTAAATGGAACAGGTAGAAAAATAAGGGTGATACATATTATCATGAATAATATGTATCACCCTTTTAGGTAGTATATGATATTCGAATTTCAGTTCAATATATCTTTGATTATTTTCTTAAAGTTTGTAATGCACCACTCCAAGCAACAACTTGGTCAAGCATTGCATTTACATTATTAAGGTGTAATTCAGCTGGCTTAAAAGTAGTATAGTTTTCAAAGTCGGTAAATAAGGACAGTGTAGGGTGAACACGAACATCTGCAATCATTAGTTCACCCATTATTCCTCGTAAATGTTCAGCTGCACGGGCACCTCCAGTTGAACCATAGCTAACGATACCTGCTGCTTTGTTATTCCAGGCATCACGAGCGAAATCAAGTGCATTTTTTAAGGCTCCTGTTATACTGTGATTATATTCCTGAACGATAAATACGAATCCATCCAAGCTGTTAAGTTTTTCGTTCCAAGCTGCAATTCCTGGTTCAGTCCCATCAGTTGTTCCTAAAAAAGGTAATTGATAATCAGCAATATCTACAATTTCATAGTTTGCATCTCCACGTTTGTCAGCAATTCCTTTCACCCATTCTCCCACTTGTGGGCTAACTCGTCCCTGTCTTGTACTACCTAAAATAATACCTACATTTAATTTTTCATTTGTCATTGTTTTTTCCTCCTATTTAGCTAATTAAAATTTATTTTTCCAAACTTTGTGCACCCATTCCAATTCTCTTTAATAAATCAATTAGCTGTTCTTTTTCATCATTCGAGATAAATGATAAATTTTGAGAAATGGTTGCAACGTGTTTGGGAAAAATCTCGTCAAATAATGCTCTTCCTTCTTCTGTCAGTACGACATTAGAAGCCCTTCTGTCATTTGGGTTTGGTTGTCTTTCTACAAGACCTTTCTTTTCTAACTTATCTACAACATAGGTAATACTTCCACTTGGAATAGAGAATTTCTCACTAATTTTTTGGACAGGATGAGGACCTTTACTGTAAAGCAATTCAAGAATCATAAAATTTTCATTATTAATTTTATGACTTTCAATGTCCTTCTGAATATTTGTGACAACAGCTCTGGAAGCCTTCATCCAAACACGAAACAATCTCAAATCCAGATCACTTTGTTCTTCCATTACCAAACCTCCTTTAACAATTAAGGTTATCTTGATTTTCTATATAAAGGATCATCAAGTTCAGTTGGAATCTCAATTAGCAGCATCCGAAGTTCTTCACCTTTAGGCTGAATGGTAACTGTTTCAAATGAAATCCTTATTATCAAACGTAGTCTACAATTCATCAATAATACTGCCATTACCTCTAATCGCTATAACAGCTAGTGTCCGATTGGGTCAAAGTGTATAGCTATAGGTTGCCCAAATTCCGATTTCATCATTATACATATAGGCTTAAAGCAATGAACCAAAATTTATTAGTAATACAATTAATCCTAATATGAATAAAATGATTGGCATCATCATATTTTTGACTGAATCTTTAATTTTGATATGAGTAAAAATAGCCCCAATCATCGTTACAGCTATTAGCAATCCACCCCAAGCAGCCAATGTTTCATTCCAAATACCTGCAATAACTAAAGCAGCCGAAATAAGTTCCACTAATCCTGTAAATACTCTAAACCATCCTGGATACCCAAAATGTTTAAATCCTTCAACCATTTGCTTTGAACCGAACTTCATAAATCCAAACATTAGGAAGCCTAATCCTAATAAAGCTTGGAGAATAGTTGATAAAACTGTCATTTATATCTCTCTCCCTTTACCCTAATATTATTTATCCTAAAATTATTTATCCTAATTATAGGACTCTTTTATCCTAACATTAGGACAAAAATTGTGTCAACAAAAAAAACAACCCAATTTATGGTTATTGGGTTGTTTTTTATCTCCTATTCGAATTGTTTCTTATTAAATTAACCTGCCCCGTTAGCAAAACAAGAAACAAGACCGTCGCACCGATCTTGTTTCTTTAACTCTCGCACCCTTTAGTTTAATAAGGATAATGAAATAGAATTCTCAAAACAGCCCATAGAAATAACCCTGCAATAATAACGAGAACTCGAATTACCCAATTCTTCACCCCATAAATCCTCCCTCCCTTGTAACAATTATTTGTCTACTTGATATTACTCCTTTAAGGGCTTTGGATAAGACCTTTTTTATATCTTCTCATCGTCAACTAACTAACCTGTCTTGTTTGTAAAAAAACGACTGCTCTTATTTGCAATCGCCCTCCATTATCTCTATTTTGACTAACTACTTCACCAAATGTTCCCTATTAAGCGAATTATCATTCTTGGTATAAACATTAAGATGTTCCAAACCACTTCAAATATAAACTCAATTAGGGTATCTTTAAAAAAGCCGTCTCTATTTCGTTTTTTATTTTTCATCTTCTAACTCCCAATTAATCAATCGTTGTTTAACTATTCTGACTCGGAATAACAAATTCAATCCTTTAAATAAATTCTACTTTTATTTTCTATTTCCTTCTTCAGCTAATCTGCCCCGTTCAACAAGAAAAAAGACCGACGCAGCGATCCATCTTGAACTAAAGCCCCCGTTAGCCATCCATGAAGCGTAAAAATCATCGCTTCTCCACAGAGAATGAAAATAGTTCATGCAGTCTATACTGTTTTAATGCTGGCGAAGAAGGTCTTTGAACTATGGTGCCTTTGAGCCCATCCGTTAGTCTGACTCCAACGACCACGGTGTACCACCGACTGTCGCGCCCATTTAGGGGTAGCACTTATGGGAGATTAATCCTTTTTCTGGTTGTTGCGCCAGCCTTTCTGATTTTATTTTAAGTAGAAAGGTATTACTATTTGGTTTTACCAGCCAACCTCATACTCCTTCCTTCAAGAGGCTCAGCCTTTTTTTAAAAACTGGTTTTTCTGGGTCTGTTTTTTCATGCCCTTTTTCCGTTTTTATTTTCATGGGAGTTTAAGTGAAAATCTTCACAATCTTTTTTTACCTTAACAAAATCTAATCCCTTAATGTGTAGGGGCATATCAAAAAGACGCTTTCCTACTAAAGAAAAGCGTCCTATTGCGGAAGATCGTTATTAAATTAAAAGGCAGTTATATACAGCATCAATAACAACTCCTTGGAATGGAGCACCCTTTATATTTAGCAAGCTTTCCGTGTGTACGTCATTCAAAAATCTTCTTACCCTTCAAAATTTGAAGGGTAATCTGCTTGGCCTTGCTACTGCTCGCCAGATCGTCTGCCTCAATATTCGTGGCAAAAATATAAGCATTTCCGTCCTTTTCAACGTAACCGATGAAATTTCCGTTGACCGGAATCCCGTTGATCACTCCATCCTTCCAACCTGTACCCGTTTTTCCAGACAGCAATACGTCATCCTTCTGATCCATTACGAGTATTTTCTTCACAATATCGATATTTCGGTGAGAGAAAGGCAGTTGATAGGTATAAAACCGTTTTAAGAAATCCACTTGCTCAATGGGTGAGATTCTTAATGAACTTTGCAGCCAGAAATGGGTCAATCCTCCTGAAATATCCTTATTTCCGTAGTGGATCCGGTGCAAAAAATACTGCTCACGATTTTCCCCCAACCGGCTAGCCACTTCTTGGAAATACCAGATCGTCGAATTTTGAATCGCTTGGGTCAAAGTCTGATCCTGATTCCATTGAGGAAATGGATATTCGGTTCCATCCCATTGAAATGTAGTGTTTTCATCTTCCAACACTCCCGTTTGCAATCCAAACAAAGTATGAGGTACTTTAAAAGTGGAATTGGGTGAAATCCGCTTTTCACTCTTGGCTTTGTTGTAAATTGTATACTGTTTATGCTGGAGATCATACATCACGAATGTGCCGCTATAACCGGTAAAATACGAACTTAGATCTTCGTAGACGACATTATGTTTTTTTACGGATACATCTTTCTTCACAGCATAACTCTTACTGTTGAAAGTTAGAAGGATTGTAGCCGCAAAAGTTATTACGACTAGGCATGCCAATATTCTTCTCCATCTCATGGTTATTCTCCTTTAGCGTACATTTTTATTATGTTTTTTCGGGATTGGTCACCAACTTAAATCCTTTATAACTTTTATTTCTCTTTTCTTACAACATAGCCCAACAAAAAATACAACATACTAATACATAAAATCATAAATTCATATGTGCTTCCTAATGCTCCTCTTGAAATAAAAAAGGTAACGAGAAGGCAAATTCCAAGTACTAAACAGAATCCAAAGTAAAATCTGCTCCATACGTTCCAGTTTAATGCAAAGGAACCTGCTCCGGTTATTACACTGACTATGAGAAGGCAAATAAAAATCACTAAAGTAAACTTATTAGTTGCTGATGAATCAATTTCGGAATTGAGCGCTCGCCCCAAGAATTTACCAAGGAAGAACAGAAAGCCATATCCTAACGTAGCAATGAACGTTAAGGTCCCTAAAACAATCCCGAATGTTTTTGATAATATATATTTCTCCATTAACTCACCTGCTACAGCGTAAATTTTTATGCTTTATACTGAGCGTAACTGTTCTATTATTTATTTTTTTAAACCATTCCAATACATTTGATTTTCTATATATTTCCTTAGCGTATGTTTTGGGTCATTTTGCTGGTACTCTCCCAATTTCTTAAAAAACATAATATACCTCCTAAATGTATTTGAAACAAATAATATTATTCGATAATAAAAGGAAAATCCCTTCACGATTGTTAAAATTAGGAAAAAATGATCAGACCGTAATTGCAAATAAAGTTCTGTTCCTGTATGTGGTGATTGAACTTTGTGGCATAGTAACAGTGCTCTCCGTTTTAGGCAACGTGTGAAAAAGCATAAAAAGAAAGTAAAGTCTTGATAATCAGCGTTTTAGGAACTTTTCATCCTCTTACTTTGCTGTCTATGACAGTTAACCCTGCAATCAAGACTATATTATTTAACACAAATACATATTTTTCTATTTCAGAGTTATTCCACAATCTGGCCCGATTGTGGAAAAAAAGCTAATGACGATTGTTCAACTAAACTGCAAGTTAGCTCAACAAGAAAAAAATGACCGCCGCAGCGATCACATTATCCTGAACAAAAGCACCTTATAGTTTAAGTGTAATCCTTCACAATCTCTTCTACACCTTAATATAACTCCAATCCCTAATAATTTTTGTTCCAGAATCCAGTACAATACAAAAGACGCCTTCTTATTCAAGAAAAGCGTCCTTTAATGGAAGATCGTTCAACATTATTAAGAGCCTCCTAGCTACTTACATAAGATATTGCAGAAAAGCATCCTAGAAAGTTTAAGAGAAAATATCCTCTCATACCGTCTTTTGGGTTCCATGAACCCTGTACCCACCCATATATTCCTAACAACGTATATCAATTCAGAATTTCAAATTATTAAACGATTGATCTAGCAATTCTAAATCCGATATCATCTATATAAAAATCAGGCATACTCTTTCGACGACAAGTAGCTCCACATCCACGTTCTTCTTCTGCCCAACTTCCTCCACGAATTATTCTGTAATTACCAAATGTCTCCTCATCGTATAGGTCCCAGCACCACTCCCAAATATTCCCGATCATGTCATATAAGCCCCAACCATTAGGCTTTTTCTTACCAACTTCGTGTACTCGTTCGTTAGAATTATCTTTATACCAAGCGATTTCATCAATTTCACCATACCGATATCCTTTTGATTTTGCCTTACATGCATATTGCCATTCAGAATCTGTCGGTAAACGAAAACCATTAGTATTATAATTGCAAATAACTGATTTACTTTCATTATCAAAATCATAAAACTTTTCATAACCCAGTGTATCAGATAATACATTACAAAAATTCACTGCATCTATCCATGAAACATTAACAACTGGTTTTCGAGCCTCAGTAGTTGTTAAAAATTTCTCCCCCGTAATAATCGCATACAGTTCTTCTGTCACCGTGTATTTGGCAAGATAAAATGGCTTAATTTCTACATTCCAAATAACTTCCTTTAAATTTTTTCTAATACCCGGCAATCCAAATTTATAGTTTGAACTAATCCATTTTTGCTCGTTTCGAAAATCCCGTAGGCTAATTTCTCCTTCAGGAATATAAACCATTAAATCTTTTAAGTAGTCATTTAAGTTAGCTAACATTGTCCTCTCCTAGGTCTTGAATTAATGTTATTAGACACAAATTCCATATTAAGACATCTTTTAAGGATTATTGTTTAAGCATTTCTTCACAATTTCATACCAATATTAACATAAATATCCAGTTTTGTTTGGATATCTATTCAAGAATAAAGCCCGATTGTTAAAAACAAGTTAAACACTTCTCTTCAACAAAACTGCCAGTTAGCACAACAAGAAAAAAGACCGCCGCAGTGATCCATCTTGAACTCAAGCAACCGTTAGTTGAAGAAATCAATCGTAAAATGCCAAGTAAATTTTATTATATTTCATTCTTGTTTACTTGTTTTTTTACTTTGTAATCTTGTTTTTGCAAGCCAATGAAGGCGGAAAAGGCGGGAATAAATGCAAAAAGACTCCTAATCCAAACGGGGATCGTCATAAAATCTGTAACCCATTTTACGGGCATGGATAACAGCACATTGGCAAACTCAAGTGGAAAGGCGCTTTTATCGGTATGTTTTCCTATGGCGAGAATGATGAAAAAACTGATGAGCGGCATCAACAAAACCGACAATAGATTTTTGAAAACGCTTCCTTGATTATCCATATATTTATACCCAGACCAAAGAAAAGACAAAATGAACAGCACGAGGTTGAGCAAGCTGATGCCAGATTCCGTCAGGTTCGTGTCGCCCAAAATAGAACTCAACGAGTAATCAACGATAAAGTATACGACCAATAGGCTAAGAAATTGGGTGAAAAACATATAAAGATTGTTTTTGACCAAAATAGTTCATCTCCTCTCGATTCCTTAGTTTGAATTCATCATATTTGAAGAATATATTTCATTTGAAAATTTATGAAATTTAGTTGAATATATGTCTATCCAACTTTCAGATTTACAAAAAACTATTTCCGTTTTCACCATAACCATCATTTTTTAATTATCCATAACCAATTTTTGATTTATTTTTTATTAAACTAAGCGGCTTCGATGCTGCAGAAACCCATTCTTTCGCTCTTGCACCCGTTAGGATTAAGTGCAGATGAAGGTGAATATAAATAATAGTAAATATTTAAAGGGGATTACGCTTATGAAAAATATTTTTAATCATTTGCATACAGAGGAAATTTTAAACCGTATAGACAAGTTAAATCCGAATTCACAACCGCAATGGGGAAGAATGGATGTTGCTCAAATGCTAGCTCATTGCTCATCGTACCAAGATATAGCAATGGGAAATTCTTTCCCACCGAGAAGTTGGTTAGGGAGGTTAATAGGAAGATTTGTAAAACCAATTTTGTACAATGACAAGCCGATACCTCACAATATGTCCACTATTCCGTCCATGTTGATAACAGATAATAAAGAATTTGATACAGAAAGACAAAAACTGAAACAAAAAATTATTGCATTTCAAAATGATGGACCAGAGAAATGTACAACTCATCCACATCCTTTTTTCGGCAAAATTAGCTCCGAGGAATTGGGGAAAGGAATTTATAAGCACCTTGATCATCATTTAAAGCAGTTTGGAGTTTAGCCATCTAACTCCCAATTTTGTACATCAGAATTTAAATGGTACTGCTCCCCTGTAAAATAGTGTAAGGCGAAAAAAAGGAGATTACAAATTTGCGATTACACTAACCTGCTTCGTTAGCTTAACAAGAAAAAGACCGCCTCAGCGATCACCGTTTTCAACTCTAGCTTCCTTGTATAACAACACAAAGTTATTTCACATTTTCACCAAAATTTTTAAGTTGGTTTTTTATTTCTTTAAGTTCTGACCTTAAAGCCTTAACTTGCTTAGAATTATCAATGCCAATACTAACTGCATATGCAATTACAAGAAATAGAACAACTAAACCAATAAAGCCGTAAAATAATGTTAAAATAGTCCCCATAACTTTGTCGCCCCTTATAAAATAAACTACTTCAACATTACCATAAAACGGTAAAATGGGTGACGTTTATTTTGTTCTTATTAATTTAATCTGTCCCTTAAGTTCAACAAGAAAGATCTTCCACGTTAAGCTCAGATCTTAAACTCAAGCACCCCTTTAGTTTAAGTGCATTTCTTCACAATCTTTTTTTACCTTAACAAAATCTATCCCTTAATGTGTAGGGGCATATCAAAAAGACGCCTTCTTACTAAAGAAAAGCACCCTATTCTAAAAGATCAAAATGGTGTTTTTTATTTTTACGTATGAAAGTGTCAACTTATTGGTGATCGAGATTTCCATGGATAGAACGATAGGTTTAGCAAAATCCATTGGAATATAGTAAGGAATACCCCTATCTGATCAAGTATTTTGTAATTATCAAAAAATCTTAGAAAAATGAATTGTAAAGGCAAAAGGCTGAAAGAGAGAATTAATAGATTGCGATTTAACCTTTTCCATGAAGGACGATGAGCGGAATGCTTCGATCTCAAATCACGAATAATCCATACGTAGGATAGAGACAAAAAAAGGATATCGAAAGGAAAAATTACTTTTCCTAAGGACAAATCTAGCCCTAAAGTATCTCCTTTTAAATAGATAGTTTCTGAAGAGAAAAACCATGATCCTGATTCAATGACTAAAAGCATAAACCATGTTAATAATAACCAACGAAATGGCTTGTGAGTGTTTCTCCATCCCAAAATAACTACCGTGGTCATTAGGGCAGTAAATATTAACAAAAGCCAATACTGTCCACCAATTCCTGTTCCGACTATCCCCATCCAACTTGACCACGAATAAGATGGTCCATCGAATAAGCCTCTTATTGTAGGCAACCAGTATGTAAACCCACTCAGCATCACATATATTAGTATTAAATGTAATAGCCTATCTGGTTTCAGCTCCATAACAAATCACCTCGAATGAATTTATTAATAAGTATATTCAACACGAGATGTTTGTAAGATATATATATTACACATTACTTTAACCTAGCTATCTAGGTATTGTTCAACAATATGACCCGATTGTTGAATAAATGCTAATGACGATTGTTCAACTATCCTGCTTCGTTACTTCAATAAGAAAAGCCGCCGAAAATGGCAAAAGCACCCATTACTTTAAGTGTAATTCTTCACAATCTGATTTGTAAGACAGAATACAGGAAAAGTCGATACCTTGTTAGTGCATCGACCCTATAGTTCAAAAACTTGGTGGATTCAGACAAACGACCCAAGATCGTAAGAAGAAGAAAAACAGAACAGCATTGGTCTTTGTGTTAAATATATCCTTTCCCCCTTCAACCCACGTTTATTCTTCTCAAATCAAACACTTGATGCAAGAATCAATCTGGAAAAATCTTTTGCCACTAGAATAACAAAGGAAGTGTTGAAAATCACTTTCCGTATTTTGTTTGATAATGCGATAAAGCTAGTAAAGGGAAAATGTACCTATAACTGTGATAATGAATATAAAAAGCGCCAGCCATTCCTTGTCCCTTGGGATAAGAAGTGGTCCAATCTTCCCGACTAATAGAATTGACCAGAAAGGAAATCCCTCTTTCAATCGCAGCAGTAGGTTGATCTGAAGCGGAAATAAGTGCATCCAATGCCCAGGCGGAATGCGTCAATGTGCTTTCACCAAGGGGGATAAATTTTCCTAGATGATCGCTATTACAGGATTCACCCCAACCTCCATCCTCATTCTGAATGTTTTTTAGCCATTCAACGGCTGTATCAATTGAGGGGTGACGACGGGATAAACCAACAGCCATCAATCCTGTTACCGCTGCCCATGTCCCATAGATATAGCAAATCCCCCATCTGCCATACCAGGAGCCATTCTGCTCCTGATTTTTAACCAGCCATTTTACGGCTTTTTTTACCGATTTATTTTGGGCTGGTAGGTTAGTGTAGTTTCCTAGGAATTCAAGTGTCCGTCCTGTGATATCCGAACAGGTGGGATCTGCTAAAATAAACCTGCCCTTTTCAATCGGTAATAGGTCAAGCAGCTTTGAGTTTGTATTTTTTTCAAATGCTGCCCAGCCGCCATCATTATTTTGCATGGACAACAGCCAACTGATTCCCCGATCCCAGGCATGGAGATTCGTGGAAACAAACCGTGCAACAACACGGAGGGAAGTAGTTGTGTCATCTACATCAGGATGTATGGTGTTTACATCAGAAAAACCCCAACCCCCTGGTAGCTGGTTCCGATTATGAATAATCCAATCACCAAACTTATGATGCTGCTTTCCTAATAGGTATTGATTTGCCTTAATGATCACCTCGTCGTCTGTCTGGACCCCGGCAGACTGTAAAGCATAGCCAATTAACGAAGTATTCCAGACATTCGCAGTTGTGTATTGCATATGGGGCAATCCGTTAATCTCGCATTTCATCGACATAATACCGGAAAGGGCATTTATAATTAGCGGGTCTGTTTTCTTATATCCCAGAGACAGAAGGGCGAAAATCATTAAAAAGGTACTGCTGTAATAGCTCAAAAGCGTCCCATCTTCCTCAATATGGTCAATCATATATTTTTCCGCCCGTTCAATTGCCAGTTTGTGCAGCTGAACCGGCACCCCCCTCAAGCTACTAATGTCCTCTTCTAAAATTGAATGAAGTGACCGCCAATCATTTGACTGAATCCAGGAAACATCTTGATTTCGATTTACAGTTAAATCCTGAAGATTCGGGCTTTTTGCTGTCTTAAGTGAAAATTTTTTATCCATCAGCAGCATAATTGGTGTCAAATTCGCTCTGCCAAATACCGAAAATGAATAAAAATTTATTGGAAAATGAAGCGGAAGCAAAATGACTTCGATGGGCAGTGGAAAAAAACTAGGATACTTTAATTGCCCCGTCATCGCAAACATGATCTTTGCAAATATATTTGCTTCCTCCAATCCACCTTTTGCTAAAATAAATTTTTTCGCCTTTTTTAGTTGTGGATCACCCTTCTGATAATACCCTGAATAGAGCAAAGCATAATAGGACTCAACCGTAGCCGTCAGATTTCCCTCACCCTCATCATGAAAAATCTTCCAAGCCCCGTTTTTTTCCTGTCTCGATAGGATTCTCGCAGCCAGTCCTTTAATCAATTCCTCATCCTCTATTTCCAAAGTCCTTAATAAAATGATCGTATAGGCATCTGTGGAAATGCCTGTTTCAAACGGATAGTTCCATGAGCCATCAGGTGATTGATCACTTCTCAATCTATCGATAATCCACTCTGTCCCTTTTCTTGTATTGATCATGATCAACCCCCTCTCTCTCCTGATAATGAATGATTCTTATTTTAAACATATTCCTTTGGGGATGGATAAATTCGAAAAAGAGGTTTGTATTAGATTTTTTGTCTTTGTATATCAGAATATTAAATTGATTATGCGTACTTCAAATGTATTGTGCTTCTTCAACACCTATCTACCTTCATGAAGGATGAGAGAATGGATACTATCATTTGTTTGAACGGCTAAATGCCGAGTTGCCGATGGATGCAAGGGATATCACTTTTGAATTATTCAACATAGGCTCACCGAACCTGCAAAGAAAGTGATTGAAAAGAACTATCCAATGACTAAATTAGAACTGGATGAGTCATCGAGAAGATATAAATGGGGGAAATATGGAATTGGTAAATATATTTATCAAAAAGAGGAGGAAGAGGATATAAAAAGTCGCCTTTACTCCTATATGGAAAAGTTTTTTCCAAACGCTAAATTGGAATACTTCACCTAACAATCATATTAATTTATGATAAACAAAAACATTTCCGAAATGTTGGAGGTACCCCCTAAGTATTTTGTTATTTATTAGATGAAATCGATTATCGTATTAATTTTCGTCCTAAAAGATTCCCTATAAGAAAAATTGGTACCATTAAAATGCTTAGGGGAATACTTTTGACAATACTTCACATTCTCTTATATTCGATTTGGAATGAATAATGGTAATAACACACAAAAATAATACTTCTTATTGAGTCTAACGAGCATTACATAATTCTTATATTAAAAAACCGACCTCTTCTAATGGAAGGTCGGTTTAATTTAAGTTTAATTTTGCTTTTTAAGAGCTAGTTATGAAATGACACTTTCTAGACGAGCCTCTAACTTCTCGGCGGTCATAACACCTCCACCAAGCCCGATAAATTCGTCCCCCTTCTGTAAAAGCAATGTAGGGTAGCTTTGGACACCAAGCTGTTGAACCTTTGCAAAGTCTGCGTGGGCATCTTCGGTGGATACTTTTTCTTCGAATCGTGCCAGAACTGCCTCTGGATCAAGATTATTAGCTATAGCAATTTCTCGGTAAGTTACTGGTTCACTAAGGCTCTTACCTTTGTAATAAAACGCATGCTGCATGGAAGAGGCTAAATAATAGGCACGCTCTGGTGCGAAGAAACGCAATGCAGAAAAGCCTTTAGCCGCCGCCTCAGAGTCCATGACAAAAGTACCTTCTGCCAACAACGTTTGGTAAGAGGTACCAAACTCTGCACCAATTAGCTGGCTGATTCTTTTATTTGCTTCTGGAATGTGTGAAAAAGAAGCTAATGGTAACTTTTTATGTCCTACAAATAGACCTCCAGGCAAGACAGTCAGTGGTAAATCAGGGTGATTCTCGTGAAAGGATTGAAGGCTCTTCGAGAACCCGTAACACCAACCACAGTATGCATCCCATACATAGATAAGAGCAAGTTCCTTGTTATTCATAGTAAAATCTCCTTTCAAGCCTATTTTTAAGCGTGACTGCTTACTCTGCTTCGCCAACGACAGTAAAACGTTCGTTTATGTGCTGTGGATTTTCAATTTCATCTAAAACTGCAATTGCGTAATCGGCATAACTTATATAACTTTGACCTTTTGAATTGAAGATTAATTGGTCTCCACCTTTTTGATAAGAACCCGTACGTTTACCTTCAGCATCAAAAAATCCAGCTGGACTGATATATGTCCATTGGACTCCACTCGTATTTTGTAGTTCTTTAAGGTTTTCCCCCATATTTTTAGCAGTTGCAAAATAGGCTTCAGGAAATTCAGGAGTTTCAAATTTTCTTACTGTTTTTGTTTCATTCACAAATAAACTTCCTGCTCCTCCTACAACAATTAATCTTGTTGTTGGTGCACCTTTAAGTGCTTCAATTAATACTCTTCCAGCTTCAACATGAAGATGTTCTTCTCCAAATGGAGCATTAAAAGCATTTACAATAATATCGAAATTCTTAATATCTTCTGCTCTTAAGTCAAAAATGTTCTTTTCCAATACTGCTACATTTTTACTTTTGACCTTTGAGGCATCTCTTACAATAGCTGTGATTTCATGTGTTCGACTAACTGCTTCTTTTAAAATAAGACTTCCTGCTTTACCACTTGCTCCAATCATTGCAATCTTCATTTTATATTCCTCCTGTTTTTTATGGTTATCTTGTAATCAATTTCGTTACATGTATCTATATTAGTTACATGTAACCAATTTGTCAACATGTAAAATATTATTTATTATTTTCTTCGCAATTTGGTATAATAAACTTGTAATCAAATCAATTACACGATAAAGAAATAACGCAATAGTAATAGGGATGGTGACTGAACATGTCCATCAGCAGCCGATTTGCTGTCGGAATTCATATATTGACTTTAATTGAATTAAATAAAGTAGGAGTAACCTCTTCTGAGTTTTTAGCTTCAAGTGTTAACACGAACCCAGCGGTAATAAGAAAGCTAATGGGGATGCTAAAAAAAGCTGGTTTGATAGAGGTACATCCAGGAATTGCAGGGGCTAAACTCGTAAAGAAATTATCTGATATTACAATGTTCGATGTTTATAAGGCAGTGAATGTTGTACAGGAGAAAGAATTGTTTAGCATACACGAAAATCCAAATCCTGATTGTCCCGTAGGAAGGAACATCCAGAATACAACAGAACAATTATTCACAGCAGCACAATTGGCAATGGAGAAGGTTTTAAGAAATGTTACTTTAGAAGATGTTGTAAAGGATATTGCTACTAAAGAAAATATCTGTTAGAAAAGGCATTCCAAAGGAATGTCTTTTCTCTTGTTATTCAAGTAACCTGCCAGTTAGTCGAATAAAAAAGGCTGCCGCAGCAGCCTTTCCTCCTCAACTCAAGCACGTGTTAGTTTTACAAACTAATTCTGAATAAGCTGTCGAAACAGCTTATCTTTTTGATTTAAGCACTGGTTAAAGGACTATCCTATCAAACACTTTTTTCTATTTTTTAGTCCTCTAATTTGTTCCATACCTTTTAGCTGCTCTAGTACGAGCACGCTCAGCTTCGACCTCACGATTCCGTGGCTCGGTACTCGTTACCAGTGTGTTTAATAGTTCTCTAGAAACCATTGCAATCTCATTGACTGCACGAATAAACGCCTCCTCATTCGCCTTTGAGGGCTGGTTATAACCCGTTATCTTTCTGACGTACTGAAGAGATGCTGCATGAATCTCTTCTTCGGTAGCTGGTGGATCGAAATTAAATAATGTTCGAATGTTTCGGCACATAACTTACTCTTACTCCTTTTTATTTTCATTATTGTTGGTCTTGAAAAAAGATTGATTAAATTTAAGGAATATAAAAATTCATCTTTTCGAACAAAAAATTGATCAAAACAATGACTCTTTTCTATTTTAAGTATTACCATTGATGGAAAATTCCACTTTATATCTAACACCAACTTTTAAATAAATGCTAAGGTATTTATTCTCCATTGTTTTTAACAATACCTTCTTCCACTAATCTGCTTCGTTACTTGAATAACAAAAGGGATTGCCGCCGCCATCCCGTTTTTAACTCTTGCACCCGTTTGTTTAAGTACATTGTTTCACAAAGTTGCCTTTAACTTTTCTATTACCCAGAACTATTATCCTTTTTATAATGTTACCGTTTATTATAAGGAAATAAATTTGACCCCCAATCTCGCCATTTTCCTTTAAGTGAAGAAATCAGTTCCCTTCCCCCAAAAGCGATAGAACCTTCGTGTGAAGCGTAAATAATCCAACCCATATCTTCATTGAACCAGAACTTTTCACCATAGCGACCATAGGATGGGTCAAGTGAATTTGTTTCAATAACATAAACAGTACGGTCTTCGTGCATTTCAAAAATTTGATTTATATTTAGTTCCAATAGGAGATTCTGAATATCTGATATTTTGCTTACAACATTTTTAATATAATCAGAGTTAAATGCAATAACATCTTCTCGCTTACAATCATAAATTGGGTACCAATAATAATTTTCAATGTCCCATATCGTATTTAGCTTTTTTTCAAGACCATCAGCTATTTCATTTGATACTTGTTTCATAACCAACCACTCCATCAAATCTTACTATGTAAGCATTTCAATTCGACATATTGATAAAATATTCCTTCTTGAACTATACTGCTCCGTTAGCACAATAAGAAAATGGGATCGCCGCAGCCATCCCATCTTTAACATAAGCACCCGTTTGCTGAATAAGCCACACGATAATTTTTACCCTTCAATCATTGTAGAATCATCATACCCAGATGAAACATATAATATTTTTTGCCCATTAATAACCACATCGCATAGATAAAAAAGATGATTAAATACTTCATTTACGTCCTCTTGAGAAAAATCCATCTCGGATAAATGATGTGTTCTTCTATATTCCTGAAATATTGGACTTTCATTTTTATTTTTTAATGATACTAATACCCCTGAAGCCCATCTCCGCAATTCTTCAACTTCTTCTGTATAAAGGTATCTCATTTCTTCCTGTTCAAATTGTGTAAATTTATCAAGATGTATGTTTAATTCGGACTGATATTGAATCAAAAATTTTAAGATTACTTCTGGGATTACAACATAGATAAGCGATGAATCTTGATTTGTATTTTTAACTAAACCAAAACGTAATTCAGACCCGAAATGATTCATTTTTGTCCCCCATTTGAAATATTTAACTCCATTATAATTTAATTCCTTCTTC
>NZ_JCAIOL010000015.1:0-21844 GCF_059587065.1 Neobacillus sp. DZ-9 | reverse complement strand
AAAAAGGCTGCCACAGCAACCCATCTTTTATATAAGTGCATAACAAGAAAGTCGTATGTTTATCAAATTTTTCCGGAAATCCCCCTTCATTTTTCAGGAAGTTCAGGAAAAGTTTTATCACCCTTGGAGCAGGGGATTTGTTATGGATTACTCGTTTTGATAAAAGCAATTCTTTTCTATAAAAAAGTTAAAAATCTATTATTCCAGAGATTCTCATGATGCTCAATGATTGTTTTAGCTCCTAGAAGGTCACTGTTAAGGGTGGTATTTAACCCTTTTTTCATAAATAATTTATATCCTAATCCATGAGCCATTCTAATAGTTGTATCTACACAATATTCAGTTTGTGCACCACAAATTTCAAGTTTATTTATATTTAATTTCCTTAGTTGTTCAATCAAATCAGTCTTGTAAAATGAGTTCGCATGTGTTTTGTTGATATAGATATCTGTATCCCTAGCATCTAGTTCCGGAAATAGTTTCCATTCTGGAGATTTAAGAATCAGATCACTATCATTATGTTGAACAATAATTATAGGATTGTTTTTTTCTCTAAATAAACGAATTCGTTGATTAACCCCATTTAATACATTCGCTAAGTTATAAAGTGGAACATTTTCAGGCTGAACACCTATTTGCAAGTCAATAATTATTAATGCTGTATTTTCCATAATTATTATTCTCCTCATACCTTTTTTTAATAATTGATCTACTTAACGTTATCATAAAATTTTCCTTATGTTCTTTTTTCCTTTAAGCAATTTTGCCTTAAACATAAAGAAAAAGCACAATTCTTGTTGCAGAATAGCGCTCATTAATGGAATAACTAAGATATATCTAAATCCTAAAATCACGAATTGTACTTCCACTAACACACCCGTTAGTGGAAGTACGATTATTCAAAAAAACCTTCAGATAAAACAATTCTGAAGGGTTTCATTTTATTTTTGATTCGGCTTAAACTTATTTATTTTAGGGGGCATCTGAGTTTTAATAAGTTTAGTTAGGAGCTTTTGTTTGAAGCAGCTTAATCCCCATGCCAATAAAGATTACTCCAGTTGTTTTGTTTAATACCATTCCAATTTTCTGGTTTCCTCTTAGTTTATTTGTTACATATGAAGAAAAATACGCAACAAATAAACACCATAACAACCCAGTTGTTGTAAAAGTTAGTCCTAGAATTAAAAAAGGAATCGGTCCAGAAGTCTGTGTATCTATAAATTGTGGAAGGAACGAAAGAAAAAATAACGATACTTTAGGATTTGTTAGACTCGTTAAAATACCTTGCGCATATACTTTGCGAATATTTAACTTATCGACTTCAGGTGCCTGAAACGCCGCATTTGATTTATCTAATAGCATGCGTATTCCTAAGTATACTAAATAGATAACACCTAAAATCTTAATCGTATTAAATAAGAAAACAGATTTTAACAGTATAATGGATAATCCAAACGCAACAAACAGTGTATGAATTAATGAGCCTGTAATGATTCCAAAAACGGAACATACTCCAGCTGTTCTCCCTTGAGAAATACTTCTTCCTACGATATACATCGTGTCTGTACCTGGAATTAAATTCAACAAAATTCCTGTAATTAAAAATACTTCATAATGAATAATACCATACATATTTATGCACCCTTTCTTTTTCAAGGTGCCCTTATTGATATTATAGGATCATGAAAGGTTTGGAAAGATTTTTATCTTATTTTACAAAAAAAATTTTAAAAAAATGATGAAACAGTTAATTTTTTTCTTGAACTAAACTGCCCCTTTAGTTGAACAACAAAAAAGCCGCCAATTATGGCAGCCCAATCTTCAAACTCTTGCACCTGTTAGCCATTCATGCAGCGCAAGATTGGTGCTGCACCAAAGCGAGTGTAAATGTATTAAAACCGTTAATACTGATTCTACGGATGGATGAGGAAGGTCGATAAACTATGGTGCTTTAGAGTCCATCCGTAGTCTGACTCCTTCCACAAGGTTAATTAATTAGGCAAATGACGTGTATACTTCAATTCCTGCATAATATTTCTGCCAATGTAAAAAATATGAAAAAGTGAACTCAGGGTGTGCAAATAAAAATGAGATTTTTGAAAAAGAAACATTCCGTTTATAAGGAACCTCAAGACACAATATTAGCAACAAATGACTTATATAAAAATTTATCATTTATTAAAGAATTAATGTGTGAAACTGATGATTTAAAGGTACATGAATTCATTTTCAATGATCAACCATGCTTGTTAATCTATTTAGGCACATTAGCAGATGAGAAACTGATTGATTCTATAATCATTGAGCCACTATTAGAACATAATACAGGTGTAATCGAACAACTAGTTAGGGCTTCTCAACTAAACAAAACTTCTGACCTTTCTGCAGCTGTAGGCAGTTTGTTGATAGGGAAATGTATTCTTTTAGAAGGAAATAACCCTGCTTTATATCTGATTGCTGTTCCAAAATCACAAGGTCGCTCTATAGAGGAACCTGCAAATGAGAAGGTAATTAAAGGTTCTCATGAGGGTTTTGTAGAGAACTTGAATACGAATATATTCCTTATCCGTCAGCGAATTAAGAGCCCTCAATTAAAGGTGAAGTATTTCAAGGTCGGAAATATATCGAATACTGAAATCGCCATGATTTATCTAAATAGTCTTGTAAATCATTCAATCATGAAGGAAGTTGAAAAAAGGATTTCTTCCATAAAAATTGATCAGTTGCTATCATCGGGCAGCTTAGAAGAGCTTATTGAAGATACTCCCTTTTCTCCATTTCCACAAATGTTGAATACAGAAAGACCCGATAGAGCAATATCTAATTTAACGGAAGGGAAAATATGCGTCATTGTCGATGGCGACCCAAGAATATTAATTATGCCCATCTCGTTTTTTGCATTTTATCAGTCCTCCGATGATTACACTAACAGGTGGATGGTTGGATCTTTCTTCCGATTTATTAGATTGTTCAGCTTTTTAGTTGCTATAAGCTTTCCTGCCATTTACATAGCGCTTGTCTCTTATCATTCAGAAATTCTTCCGTTTGGTATTTTGTACTCTGTCAGAGTTTCATTACAATATGTTCCTTTTCCCCCTTTACTCGAAGCAATGGTAATGCAGACCATTCTTGAATTATTAAAAGAAGCTTCTATCCGTTTACCTTCCCCAATTGCTCAAACGATTGGCGTAGTTGGCGGATTGGTAATTGGCACAGCAATTGTCCAATCTAATTTAATTTCAAATACGATGATTGTTGTTATTGGTTTTACAGCTATTGCTTCTTTTGTTGTACCTGTGGACGAAATGGGAACAAGTGTGCGACTGTTAGGGTTTCCGATGATGATAATGGCGGCATTGTTTGGTTTCTTTGGAATTGCATTCATGTTTATGATGATTTTTATTCATTTAAGCAAGTTAGAGTCTTTTGGAACACCTTATTTTGCACCTTTAGCTCCTTTGAAAGTAAAAGATCTTAAAGATACTTTTATAAGGCTTCCGATATGGCTTTTAAACAGCAGACCTACTGATGCAAAGCCAAATTTTGTAAGACAACAATGGTATTCTAGGGTATGGAAAAAGAAATGAAACATACTTTAAAAATTTCAAAATTTCAGCTTTATTTTTTGCTCATTCAGTGTCAAATCGGTATTGGAGTTTTATCTTTGCCATCCGTTACACAAAAAACCGCAAAAGGAGATGCTTGGTTATCAACTATTATTGCAGGTATTGGTATTGAAGTTATTTTAGTAATTTATTGGTTGTTGCTAAGAAGATTTCCAACTTCTATCCTAACAGAAATTACAGAAAAGATAGTCGGGAAAATGGTCGGCAGAATCCTAAATGGTTTCATTTACATTTACTTTGTCTTAGTAGGAAGTTATGCGCTTATTTTATGTATCAGATTAACAAATAGATGGATATTGCCTATAACCCCTCCATGGATTTTAGCTTTATTTATCATCATTGCAAGTTTATATTTAACATTTGATGATATTAGAATAGTGGCAAGATTTTTTACATTTGCCTCTTTCCTCTATATCGCTCTAATTGTGATTTCCCTTTTTAATTTCTCTCATGAACCGGATATCCACTATGTGATACCGGTAGGGCAATCAGGGTTAAAGAATATTATGTTGGGATCGAATGAATCCTTGATTTCTATGTTAGGGTTTGAAATTTTATTGGTCATTTATCCTAATATCCAAAATAAAGAAAAAGGCTACTTAAAAACGATTTCTTTTGCCAATCTTTCTGTTACCACTCTTTATACGTATTTTGTTTTTATAAATTTAATCAGTTTTAGCCCTGGTGTAATCATGCAAATAAAGGAACCGGTATTATATATGTTCAGAGGCTTATCAAGTGAGATTATCGATAGACTGGATTTAGTTTTTGTAACGGTTTGGATCGTTCCAATGACAACTTCAGTAATGGCATATCTATTTATGGCAAGTAAAAGCCTCAGTAAACAAAAAAACTCTTATTCTAAAATCGTAGTTTTAAATAGTTTACTCATTTATGCTATTAGTCTTATCCCTTTTGACGACGAAAAGCTAAATCAGTTCAGTAAATTTATTCAATATTTGAGTTACTGTTTAGTATTTGGAGCCCCGTTGCTTCTATTATTACTATCATATATGTTTAAAAAACAAGAAATGGATGAGATGTAATGCGAAAAAGCGTTTTTTTTATGTATTGCCTACTTATCGTTTTGCTGTTAGGAGGCTGTTGGGACCAAGATAGACTCGTTAAAAAATCATTAATAAATGGTGTAAGTTTCGATGCAGGAAAGGATGGAAAGATAGTAGGGGCGGTACGGGCACTAAGACTTTTGGGTAGAGGCGGAGGGCAGTTTGAAGCACATGATGAACTATATAAGGCGGACGGCTATTCAGGATCAGAAATTTCTCAAAATCTAAATAAATTGCTGGCAGGAGAACTTGATACCAGCAAAACCCATGTGATTATAATAGGAGAAAAAATGGCAAAAAAAGGGATTATCCCTCTATTGGAGCCTTTTTATCGCTCAAAGAAAACTTATTTAGGCTCAAAAGTCATCATAGGGAGAGAAAGTGGATTTCAAATCCTTTCAACAGAGGAAAAATCAAGCCCGATTGCATTTGACATCTTACAATTAATTGAAAGTGTTGAAGCAACCGGCAATATCCCAAAGGTGTCCATATTTTCCCTTTGGTCTAAAATATGGGAACCAGGAAAAGATATTGTGATTCCATTGGTCGAAAAAACAGATTCAGGGAAAATAAAAATTGGGGGCTTAGCATTATTTAACGGGCAGAAATACTCAGGAATCTCCCTGCCTGAGTATGGTTCACCTATTTTACTGATTTTATTAGACGAACTGCATAGAAAAAATATACAAAATTTTCGAATATCTAATTCGGATGGTCGGAAAGAGCCTATTAGCATGATGATATTGAAATTGAAAAGAAAAGTTAAAAGGGATGTAAATGAAGCAAATAAAAAAATACATTATACAATAAATCTATCCCTTTCGCTTCGGATTCTTAGTTTCCCTCAGCAAGCATTTAAAGAAATAGACATAAATAAGGTAAACAAACAAATATCCGCTGAACTGACAAAACAAGCAAATCTAGTTACTAAAACTCTTCAAAAAGCCGATTGTGATGCTTTGGGTATTGGGAGAGAAATTGAAAGTTATTATCCAGAACTTTGGAAGAAAATCAATTGGAAAGAGGAATATAAAAATATTAAAATAGATACGAAAATAAAGGCAAAAATTATAAGAACCGGTACTTTGTTTTAACCGATTCTGAATGGAAAAGAATTTAATAAAATTTGTGTTGATGCCATTGAGTCAAAAATATTTGGCTACGTTACTTTTCTAAAAATAGGAATCCACATGGATACCTTTAACTGCTTAACACATGTAGACAAACATTCTGGACTGGCTGACAAATACAATGTTGTTTTAAGTTATAAACAAGGGTTGACCTTAACCTAGTAAAAGGTATGTTTCTGTTAGATAAATACCATAAATGGCAGCTCTAATTGTTAGAAAGCCTAAAACTTTCTCGTTTTTAATTCCCTAAATCAGTAATAATGTTCATCAAACGAGTTTTTTCTTGTTCCACTAACCTGCCCCGTTAGTGGAACAAGGAAGCCTCAACCATAGCAGTCTCATATCCCGTTATGGAAAAAAACACCAATCATATACTTTGTTTTTTCAACCTATATTTTATGATAACAACGGTAAGAACAATTAAAAATATAAGGATGCTTAATCTATCTTGAAATTTCTGCTCTAATGGTAAGAAGTTTTTCACGAACATTAATAAAACAGCAAAAAAGTAAATAACACCTGATTTCTTAGCTATTCTTTCCATAAAGTCTCTCCTTTTTCCTATATCCTTAGAGTATCATTCTATGAATTGTGAAAGATTTCCTTCTAAAGCTAACCTGCCCCGTTACTTGAATAAGAAAAAAGCGATCCTTCGTTATGGAAGCATCGCAGCCGTCATTATTCCTCGGTTGGTTTTTCATTTTTATAAAATTCTTTTGGCTTTTCCAATTCTTTCTGATGGCGATTCGTCCAACTGTTTACAAAACTCGGTAGCGGGTTCTCTTCTTTCTGTTGTTTCCTCTTGTTTAGCCATTCCCGAATCCGTCTACGCAACCTTGACCGTTTCTTCAACGTTTCCCCCCCAATCACCTTCATATTTCTCCTTCGGCAATCCAACGGGTTTCCATTCTGTGTTTCACAAGTGGTGTATGTTTTAATTTTAACAGGTTAGTGGCAATAAAGACAAAAGCTATTTACCTGTGGTTACATCATTGGCAGAGAAAAAAGCGGAAGTATCTGTTCCGCCGCTCCTTGCCGGCCTATTTTTTTATAATGGTTGCACTTTCCCTATCCCTAATTCAACTATTAGCATTTTTCCTGTAGGTTTTTTACTCTGCAGCCTATATGAAAAAACAGATTCATCAACTAACCCCCCCCCGTGTGCACAATAAGAAAAACTGCCAAAATGACAGCCTTGATTTTCAACTCTTGCACCCGTTAATTGAACAAATTTTCTTTCCAGTCGGCACATTCTTCCTGAATTAATTGATGATTTTATGTTAGGGGAAGCACTTATGGGAGATTAATCCTTTTTCTGGTTGTTGCGCCAGCCTTTCTGATTTTATTTTAAGTAGAAAGGTATTACTATTTCGTTTTACCAGCCAACCTCATACTCTTTCCTTCAAGAGGCTCAACCTTTTTTTAAAAACTGGTTTTTCTGGGTCTGTTTTTTCATGCCCTTTTTCCGTTTTTATTTTCATGGGAGTTAAATAGTCTAAACATTAAAACTTTTTGATACCAAAGGCTTTCGAGACTAATTTCACTAAAAAATGTAAGAAAAAGTAATACAGGAAAAAATTAAAGATGAAACCTAGCCATTGAAAACTAAAATGACCTGTTACAGATTTTCCTAGAACCTCTGCTGGAAAACCGAATAATTGAAACAATTCATTATTCTCAGGACTAGACGCAGGGATAAAAGCACAAGCAAAAGTAATTACAAAACTTAGTAAATAGAGTTGTTTCTTACTCATTGAAATCCTCCAAGAAAAAATGTAAATTTTTTAGCTTTATCTAAATAGAAAATGTTTTAAATTCTGTACTTTATTAAAAAACCCTTTATTCTGAACTAAACTGCTTCGTTACATGAATAAGAAAAATGCCTTGCTCCTATTGAAGCAAACCACCCATTAGTTGAAAAAATTTAAAGGTTTTTCAATAAACTATTTAATTTAACCAAAGCTTCATTTACTTCTTTTCTTAGTTGCTGTTCGGATATTTCAAAGGCAGTTTCTTGTCCTGGAAGACATTCGTGCCAATAACAATCAACTGCTTCAAAAACTCCGTTTAAGATTTCGAATAACTTGTTGCCCATTCTTTCTGTTTCATTTTTAAAAGTAATTAGATACTCACGTTCAAAATCATCAACTGTGATTATTTCGTTTATAAAATCCTCCATTAAGCTCTTATATTTATAAGCAAACATTTCTTACCCTCTTTTTGAATTTTCTTACAATCCATTCTAATGGTATTCCTTCTTCAAGTAAACTGCTTCGTTAGTGCAGTTAACACAGCTTAACGAATGTGTATAAATATTAGGGTTTATACAGTTTTTTCTGAGTATTGATTCATAAAGATTAATAAACATACTACCAAAACATACATCAATTAATTGCCAGAAACATAATAATGGTTACCAAAAACCACTGTTTTTGTAACTACTCTGTCCATTTATCGGTTGAATGATTGCCATTGGCTTCTATAATTACCAAAAGATATGTCCAAAAGTATTACCAAATATCTTTACCACAACTTTAGCCGTACTCTTGGCTACTTTACTTTGCGGTCTACAGTACGAACCCTGTGACTAGGCCTTGTAAGTGCGACTAACAACCTTCCTTCTTAGTATTCGAGTTATCAAATGGGAAACATCAATATCTAATGAAACGATTTGTACGTCCTCCTGTTTCCCGTTTGTAATAGTAAGATGGGTTACCGTAGCGTCAAACAATGTAAGAATCTTTACAGATTCTTCAAGGATGATGGATTTCCAGGCGTCTGTTTTAGCTATTTGGTCAAAGCGTTGTCGCAAGGTTGCACTTGAAGGTACCTCTTGAATATCTAGTGCCAGAGAAAAAAATGGATCTTCTCGAAAACCTTCAATGTATTCAAAATCATTTTTGCTTTGAGAGAGTAACTCTAAATACGAATGAATGATATCACCGTTCAGAATCCCTGGGGTAGAACGGATTTCAGGTATTTTCAATGACGTAAATCGTTTAGATAATTTGGATTTTGAAAGTATTAATCCTACTAAACCAAGACCAGAATGAGTCGTTAATGTTTCATCGGAATTCTCTAAAATAAATTTAACCATTTAAAACCCCTACTGGGTGAATAAAAAATTTCAATCAGATTTGATTGATAACCTTATTATATCAATGGTTTTAGGTGCTTTACAGACGGAAAATTTATTGTTTCATCACGGATTCAGGATATTCATTTAAATGGATAAAAAAACCTCTATATACTTTCTTATTAGCCAAAAAAAATAGCCACAGATATGAAATCTGCGGCTATATTACTTAATTAATCCATTATGGAGTGGATACTGGTGAAACACGATGATGGGTCGCCTGTTCAAAGGAATAAGCGATTTGGATTAATGTAGGTTCACTCCAAGGACGGCCAAGGAATTCAATACCGATCGGAACTCCAATCGGAGCTGTTTCAGTGGGACTGGAAAAACCAGCTGGAACTGTGACCGCCGGGAACCCTGAAATGGCGCCGATAATTCCATTTCTACCTGCCTGATTTTCACCCACTTTAGCAACAAGCTGATTCTGATGCGGATAAACGAAGGAATCAAGATCATTGTCAGCCATCACTTTAACGAGTGTATCCCTAAGCTTCATTCCATAAACTAACCGTGCTTTATATTCCGGATCCTCCATAGGATTTTCCCTTTGCTCCGTACCCAATAGGAAACTTTCAATCCTCTTATCATACGTTTGTGAATCGATAAGTTCTTTTAGGGAGTGAATAGGAGCATTAGGTCCTAGTTTTGCCAAATAATCATTAAACAGAGTTTTAAATTCATAAGATGTAACATCATTTGCCAGTGCTTTGTTTGCATCGATTTCTGGAATGTCCAGAACGACGACTTCAGCTCCTTGCTTTTTCAAATCTGCAATTGCTTTTTCCATGACTTTATTGACTTCCTCATGTTCCGGTCCATTTCCGTAGAGAGTCTTTAGGACGCCTAGCTTTTTCCCTTTCAAGCCATCTTTTTTAAGAAAAGCAGTGTAGGTTTTCTCAATATGGCCGACATTCCAAGCGGTTGTAGGATCATTCGGATTATATTCTGCCATAGCATCGAGCATTACGGCCGCATCTTCTACCGTTCTCGTGATCGGTCCGACTGTTTCTTGAGTGATTGTAGCCGGCATAATTCCTTCACGGCTGAGTAGACCTTTCGTCGGTCTAAAACCAACCAGACTGTTGGCGGAACCTGGTGAACGAATCGAATTAACACCATCTGTACCCATTCCGGCTGCTCCAAAATTGCTGGCAACGGCAGCACCTGTACCACCGCTGGAGCTTCCAGGCGTTCTTGACAAATCATAAGGATTAAGTGTTTGCCCGCCTACTGGACTATAGTTTTGCGAAAGCATCGCAAGTTCGCCAAGATTGGATTTAGCCAGAATAATCGCCCCGGCCTCGCGCAGCTTTTTGACAACAAAGGCATCCGTGGAAGGGACGGAATTTTTTAGCGTAAGCGTTCCTCCTGTTGTCGCCAGCCCGGCTGTATTAAAATTATCCTTTATAATGATCGGAATTCCATGCAGAGGCCCTCTGATTTTTTTATTTTTCCTCTCTTGATCGAGTCGGGCAGCCTCTTTTAAAGCAGCTGGATTCACGGTGATGATACTGTGCAGATTTGGCCCTTTTTGGTCATATTGGTCAATCCGTTTTAGATACATTTTTACCAATTGCTCTGAAGTAACTTTTCCGGATTTTAAGTCTTTTTGTAAATCTCCTATTGTTTTTTCTTTAATTTCATAGGGTTTTTTATGGTCTGTCCCCTTTGCAAAAGCCGTCATATAGAATGTAGAAAATACGAAACAAAGAACAGCCAGTAATTTAATCACTTTCATCAATTCATCCACCTTTTAACGATTTCGACTGATACTCACTTTAAGCGGGTTCTTGTGGTGAAGGTTCTGCCTACTGTCGACAGAAAAAATGAACTGCATTTTACAATCTTTATTTGATTCTATTCCTATCCCCTCACTAATTAAGCTTTCGATCACACCCCCATACATTTTTCGGTAAACGCTTGCAATTATCTGTCTTCTGTCGAGAGATTAACAGAGTAAAAAAATTACTATGTTGCTTAATATGGAACGTAGTTTCTTATTTACTCCGCACATAAATAGTAGCAAACGATTTCAATGAACTCAATATAATTTTCAGAATACACAGAAAAATAAATCTTTTATACTAGTAATATTTTCCTCCCTGCCATAAGAAAAGAAATTACTCTTTCCATCTCGCACTTTTCCATTGTTTACCACACCCCAATCCATTTTAATCCAACATTTACAATCGGCAATAGTGCCAATACACTAACCAATCATGCAGATTTAGCTTTGTATCCTGCGAAAATTCAAGGAAATAAATTCCGATTTTTCACGAACGAATTAAAAAGACAACGGAACAGGAATTAAATTTGGAAATGTTTCTGTCAACTTCAATGTCCGTACAGTGACGAAGAACCCCTTCCATTATTAAAGCGATTTACAAGGGACACAAAACATCCAACCTATCAGGGGTCACGTCACCAAAAGTGAAAAATTGTACGTTTAGACACAATTTAGACACATTTTAGCCGGTTACCTGTACGTTAAGGAACCGGCAATTGTTATTCTCTTACTTTTTGACCTGTATTTAGCAATTAAAAAATGCTGTTTATGGCAGTATGTTTTTAAATGCAAAAAACTGGAAATACGCAAAAAATGAATAAAAACTTGCATATTTTCATCTTATTGATAATTTGGAATATTAAACAAAAGCACCCGTTACTTTAAGTATAATCCTTCACAAACTCATAAATTGTTAAAGTAGAAAATTGTATGTTCCTTTTGACAAAGAAATGTGAAAAAAGAAGGAAACACAAAGAAAACCGTATGCTTCACATTACATACGGCACTCTTTGAGAATTCAACAAAATTAAATGTGTGACATTGCTTCTTTAATATACAAATAAAGGTCTTTATCCATCCCATATTGCAATGAATTGTTTTGATTTTCTGAATGGAAACGTTCTGCGGCTTTAACTATTTCTTGGTCTCCAGCAATAAACTTATTGGTTAATTCCTGCCACTGAATTGCTAATTGTATGACCCGTTGGTTTTCTGGTGGGGTATTTTTTTCAAATTCGCTCCTTACATTATCTATTAATTGAGACCATTCAATTTCTATTTGTTTTTTTTCATCATCACTGAATTGTTCAGTTTGTTGTTTCATCCGTTCTAATTGTTCTTTCGTGAAATACTTTTCAACCATATTAGTCACCTCAATTAAATTAATAAACTGATTAACACTTACATCCTTTTGTGAATTGAGTAATTTATATATTGCTTCTAATCGGATATACAAATTTTCTTGCAGTTCAATTTGTTTTTTAACACTGTCTAATTGCATTTTAATGATTTGAACACGATTAAGGCTTTGATTTTCTATAAAGGCATTTATCTCCACCAGAGAAAATCCCAACTGTTTTAGTGATATGATTTGTTGTAGCCTTTCTATATCTTTTCCTGTATATATTCTGTGTCCTTTATCGGAAAGCTGTGATGGAGATAATAGCCCAATTTGATCATAATGGTGTAATGTTCTAACTGTAATCCCTGTAAGCTTAGCTAATTCACCTATTTTCCAGTTTTGTTTTTCCATAATCCTCCCTAATTTCGTACGAAATGTTTTTGTCGACAACTTTACTATAATTCATAACGCTACGTCAGATTCAAGCCCTTTTTTTTATATAAAAAACATTTATTTTTCTTTTTCAAACAAGTTACTATCTAAGTTTTATTAAACTGCCCCGTTAGCTGAACAAGAAAAAGACCGCCGCAGCGATCTCATCTTGAACTCTTGCACCCGTTAGTTTAAGTGCATTTTTCACAAACTTTAGAACTAATTTCATTTATTACAGGAATGCTGCCCCTATAGTTAAAGAAAAAAATCCTGTAAAAACAAATTTTAATCAAACGCTTGTAGATCTTCTCAGCACCGCAGGGTAGGTCTATTTTTATGCATTTTATACGATACAACACGAGTAGCCTAAAACACGTGTGTGCTTCAGGCTAAGCTTACAAAAAAAGATGGACATCCATCTTTTATCTACCATGCAACTAATTTCGGCAATCGTAAAAGCCCAGATCTATATTTGTTCCTCAAAGCTACTTCTACAATCCTTTTTTATCCTTTTTAGTTTCATTTGATTGACTTGGTTGTATAATCTTTTGTAAAATTTTGTTAAGTGTTTACTTCAGATAATGCACTTACTTAAAAGCAAGGGGAGGATTTATCAATGATTCATCAGCGTGAATGTCCAGTTGAGACACTCATTCATGTTTTAGGTGGCAAATGGAAGCCAATGATTTTATGGCATTTGATTGAATCCAATAAGCGATTCAACGATCTGGAAAAGCTTATACCTGATGTTTCACAAAAAATGCTTTCACAACATCTCCGTGATTTGGAACGAGAAGGCATCGTCGATAGAACGATCTACCCTACCATCCCTCCAAAAGTAGAATATTCCCTTAGTGAATACGGCAAAACATTGATCCCTGTAGCAGAAGTCATGTGTGCTTGGGGAGAAAATCATAATAAGCGGAAATATAAAGAATCAGCGTCTTAAAGCTGGTTCAATAAACTTGTACACTAATTCAATCAACTCAAACAAAAGCTGCCACGAGATACCGGGCTGCTTTTGTTTACCTACAGTCGGCACTCCTGTTATGAATTAATTTTCGGGTTTGAGTAAATAAAACTCCTGATAGTGTAGGATTGTCGCCAATATGTCTTTAGAAATTTCCTGTCCTTCCGAACTCTGCGTGAACAATTAAGTCATCCCATTCTGTCATGCTTACTTTAAAGTAAGTACCTTACTTTAAAGTGGGTTCTTACCATAATATTTAAACGATGCTAAGCTTGAGTTGACCAAATATTAGGAGCCTTTTAAGAGGAGGAAAAAACAATGAAAATTATTGTTTTTGGAGCGACGGGGAATACAGGAAAAAGAGTGTTGGCGCACGGGATAAAAATGGGGCATGAAATGACCGCATTTGTGCGAAATTCTGAGAAGCTTTATGATCAATTAGCTGAGCATTCCGCACAGCCTGTGAAGGCGATCGTGGACGATATTATGGACCCGGTCAGCGTCGGTGAGGCTCTCGCGCATCAAGACGCCGCTATTATTGCAGCCGGCCATGCGGGCCAGGGAGAAGAGTTTGTTCGAATCGTCGATAACATTATAACCCAATGTGAATTCCAACCTAGTTTCCCTGGGCGGGTATGGATAATGGGAGGAGCCGGTCTGCTGGGTATTCCATATACCGATCTTATCGGCAACAATTTACCCGGCTTCCCACCTGAGTATAAAAATCACAACCGGAATTTCGAACGGCTACAGCAGACTCAACTCGATTGGTCCATTATGTGTCCGGGAACAATGATTGATTCGATTGAGCATCCAGATCCTGTTCATCTGCATGTAACAACGGAAACCTTGCCCATTCCGATTCCGGAGATGATCAAGGAATATTCCGAGGCAGATATAGCCCGTCACTTGTTCAGCCGACTTCAAGAGCTAGATGTTGCTTATGACGATGTCGCGAAATGTATGCTGGACCATATCGAGCTCGGGGGATCGTTTAAAAGAAAAAGGGTCGGTCTTGCCTATCAAAGCGATATTCTGGTGCACCGAGGAGAAGGGAGATAATCGGTTTGGTTGGATTACTGCTCGTTTTGCATATATTGGCTTCGATCGCCTTAATTGGTCCAGCTTTCGTGATGCCCATCATTCGAAGATCCGCTAGATCCGTCGGTCAGCTGCGCTTTGCTTTTGGTATAACGACCAAGCTTGCCATAATACCTAAAATTGGCGGAGCCGTACTTATTATAACCGGGGTTTGGCTTATGATCATAACCAAGATGGGGTTATCTCAAATGTGACTGAATGTATCCTTCCTTTTATCGTTGCTCATTGTCGTCATGATCGACGGATTCATCGAGCCACTTATGAAGAAGATCATAAAAATCGTATCTGAAAGTCAAGACCAGGGTAATGAAATACCCGCCGAGTTCGGACTGTTGATGAAAAAGATCGTACCAATCGAGACGGCGGCACAACTGCTGATGATTGCCATATTGGTGCTTATGGTCGTTAAGCCATTTTAAAGAAGCTGACGGGAAAGAATTATAATTTCTATATATATTTCTAGCAAAAATAACTCATTTCCTTCTTTCACTAAACTGCTTTGTTAGCGTAACACGGCTGCCGATCCATGTCGGCAGCCGTGTCTTAGTTATTTATTAATACTAAAGTATTTAAACGAAGAACGAATGCAACTAGCGGATACGAACTATTTAATAAAACAAAAATATTCTCACCCTGCCTGGATTCTCCCTGATGAGGGCGAATCTATATTAGAAGTCCCCAGTAAAACGCCCAAGGAATGAACATAACACCAGCTAAAGCCAATAAGAAAAGTTGTATTCGAACTCCGCCAGTGATCTGGTGCAAATTCCGACGCCATGACGCAAAAGTGAAGATTGTCAGTACAATAGTCGCGACGGCTAGGAGTCTAAGAACAAGCCAAGGTATGGGTTGGCCTAAAACTACAGGACCGATAAGATTCGCGGCAGTAACCACAGTGAAAAGGAAATAAATCACGAACCCAAGAACAGTTGTCAAACCAACGGCAACAAGCCAACGTGCCGGTAATTGGGCCAACACAGCACTGCGCCGTTTAAATACAATGCGGTATAAAGCAACTAAGGGATAACTGCCGAATGCAATTATGAAAATAAGAAGAGCACCGATCTGCAGCCAACCGGATTCAAGCCATGAGAGCGGCATTAATGCAACGCTCTGTCGATCCTGATGCGGCGCCACCTGAACACTAATGATCGGAGCGCTTTGAGCTAAACCATTAACCCAGGAACCTACTGTATCTGCGAAACCATCGGCGAGCTCATTGGGTCTGTCAAAGCCTCCATTGAAAGTAACATTCAAGTTATGTCGAGCCCCTTCAATAAAAGCAATCGTATAGAGGGTGTTACCTCCATGTTCAAGAGCCTGCTGAATAATGTGAGAGCTCTCTTCCGGCACCGCTTCGCGATCGAGAGCCCCCCACAATGCTAGCACGGGTTGATGGACTTGCTCCCAAGACGGTACAGGATCGTAATCATGCTGAGTAAACAAGCCTGCATCGACAAGCTGCCTGATACCGTTTACCTGCATCATTTTCAGAAACGATCCGGTTACACCGGCATGGCGCAAAAATTCGCCATAAGCCCATGCCTGCTGACGTGCCGGCGAAACACCCACTGCGCCTGCCGCAATAACAAAAGCTGTTTCAGGAGCCTGTTTTGCAGCAAGTGGGGCTACCCAAGCTCCCTCGCTTAGTCCGAATATTCCAACCTTGTCCGGATCTACATTTTTCTGTGCCCGCAACAGTTGCATACCTGCAATGGCATCATTTGCGAGTATTGAATAATCCCGATGCAACATCGAATAGCCTATTGATCTTTTGTCATAAATTAAGGTGACAATTCCGAGTTTGGCGAACGCCTCAGCTTCATCCTGAAACTCATCACGCTTGACAGGTCCGGCTCCACTTACCATAACAACTCCCGGGTAGTGCTTGCCAGTTGACGACGGAGCCACTATCGTTCCATGCAGCGTGACATCTCCATCACCGTGAAACGAAACATCAGTGCTTGTTACACCATTGGATTCAGCATTCGCTGGAACTGCGAAGAAAAAAAGCATGGCAACCATCATCGCAAGGATCAGCGCTGACCGGGATATTTCTCGACCCCTAACATAAGATCGTACTAACATCATTCATTACCTTCTTTCTTGATAATTCTATTAAGGGGCATCCGTATGTTCGATTTTTCGGATCGATAAATAAGCGACCTACAGACCTGCTACCGTCAATAATACCGATGTCGCAACGATTGAACCCATAGTCTCCCTAAAAATACTAGTCGTTGTAATTAGCAAAACGATAAAGGACGACAGAATGGTGGTAGGAACCGATTTTTTCGAAATGCCGAAGTATAATGGGATTAAACTCATCCCAGCCGCGGCAGCTGCTTGAACAACGATTTTTATCGCCTGTTGCACTAAATCTTCCATGGCTAACGAGCCAGGAATATAACTGACTATGGAATCGGCGATCCAGAAAATGAAGGTTACAAATACATTGGAAATCAAGATCATCGCAAAGGTTAGCGCACATACGATTAAGAGCTTCGAGAGTATGATCTTTTTTCGATTGATCGGGTACGTGAACAGCAATGAAATGGTCTTGTTTTCCCCGATAATCAGCCTAGAGATAAGAACCGCCGCATATAGGATAAAAACAACCCTGACTAACCTATCATGGCAAGATTTCTTGTATTACTGCTCTTTTCTCACCAATGCGTTCCTTCAAAACGACCCAATCACCAATAGCAGGAAAAATGTCGCGCCGCTTAAACGTACTAATCCATCATGACGCATTTTTCCTGATATTTCTGCGAGCAACTCATCATGCTCTGTACACACCTAATATATGTGCTTATGCTCAGAGACTATCCGTCCTACAGTTAATCCACGCTTTGAAAATGGCTCATATTTCTCTTCCCAATAGGTGTTCCAACCTAAATCTTTTAATGACAGTTTTCATTCCTCCTGATTCAATCTTAGTGTTAGAAGCGTAAAATAGAGATACCATAACATCACGTCCTTTTAAGTTGATGAAAATATTTTACCATATAATGGAAACTTAATGTAAACAAAAATATAAATTCTATTCAACTATCCTGCCAGTTAGCGGAACAAGAAAAGCGACTGCCCTTATTGAACAATCGCACCCGTTACTTTAATAAGAAAACGCTACTTCAAAAAAGGAAATAGGGTTTTTTTTCGCCTAAGGTGCTGGTTGCTGGTGAACAGCTCTACCTGGAAAAATTAGTTGGTTTAGACAAACATCATAGTGATAGGACAAAATGAATATTTTGCTTAAAAATGTAAGAAACGTCTGCTGTAAAAGCAAACGTTCCTAAGAAGTAATGAGTTATGTAGATGTTAATGGTTCTGGTGGTAGTAATAACATATGTACAAGAAAATAAAACTGAATTGACAAGTGCTGATTTAAAGTGAAAAATGTTGATCATTCTTTAACAAAAAAATCACCTAAAAAAAGGCTTAACCCGCTGGTTATTCACTTGAACTGATGCATAAGCTAAAGTGTAGCCGGAAGTACCATATCCATATTCACCTCCTTACACATATACCTTAATAGGAGTAGTTTCAATCATAAAAAAAAGCCCTTGAAGGGCTTTTTCTTATATTAAAGATAATTGTTTTGTTTTTTACTTAGCACCAGACCGATGTTCCTACGATGATTAACAAGATAAACAATACAACGATTAAAACAAAAGTGCCACAGCCACCGAAACCGACACCGCCGTAGCCATAACCGCCGCATCCGCAACCACCAAATCCCCCGTATCCACCATATCCAAACATTTCATAGCCCTCCTTTTAAATTCATTCCTTATAAAATATGTTGAGAATTTAAGGATGGAAGGGCTATTTCCCTAGAATTTTATAAGGGCATATCTATAGCCTATATGAATCTGTATTTTGGAAAGGCTTTTAAATTAAATTTTTTTAACCTTGATTGGACTCACCATTAAACCAATCTTCCCCGTAAGAAAAGCTGCGAAAATGACTGCTCTGATCTTCAACTCTAGCACCCGTTAGTTTAAGTGAAAATCCTCACAATCTTTTTTTACCTTAACAAAATCTAATCTTCCAAATGCACGGCATGCCTACTCCAACTTCAACTGTTAGGATATCGATTGAATGATTTCCACTTTATCTTACTTTCTTTGACTCTTCGTGAAGTATAGCTCGACTGCGGGCTACAAAGTCAAAAAGAAATTTAATCTCCTGATCATTATATTTTTCGAATAGTTCTCTCATAGATTGGCTAAAAGAAGCGAAGAGAGGGAGAATCTCTTTCTCCACTTTTTGAAGATGTACATTAATGATGACCCTTCTGCGGTCATTCGGATCTTTATCCCTATACACATAACCAGCTTTTTCTAGCCTGTCAATCACGCCAGTAACAGTTCCTGTCGTAAATCCGGTCATTTCGGCCAGCTTGCCAGCAGTCATTGGATAGTTCCGCAAGATAATATCTAGACATTTGTGATCTGTCGAATTCAAGCCCAGTCTTTCAGCCACGTTTTGATGGAACATGATGGTTTCCGTGCTGAAGTTCCTCAATTCCTCATTAAATAATTCTAATAATTGTTCCCTCGATAAATTTTTTTTCAACATTTTGAAAACCTCCGCATATAAATAATATATCTCACGAGATAAGATTCTTATTAACCATAATATATTCAAAAACTACAGTAATAGTTCAATGCATATGCACATTATTAGCAATCGTTAGACTCGGATGTCTTATTTGAGTGGGAGAAAAAATATGAGAGGTGTTTTTTCAATGAATTCACTGAAAGAAGTTCTTTCGCAAAATAATGGGATTACTATTCATACGCTTGCAAATTACATGAAGCAATATACTCGGAATAATTGGAAATCCGTATTGCAAGAATATCAATCGGAGTTTCTGGATGCATTTGATAAGTCAGGGGAATTTGCCTATGGTATCTTCGGACGTAAGTTGTTCGGGCCTTTGATCAAAGAAATTGAGCGCGAAGGGTTTGTCTTGGAGTCTGATCATTTGGCTTCTTCCGTGGAGTATTGGGGGCCGCCGGAAGAACGGGAACGGTGCATGTGGCATATTTGCAAACAAGCCGATGGCACTCCAATAGGGAGCTTGGTCACCCGTGTCTTTCACGATCATACGCAGTTTCGTATACCCCGTTCACCTGATATCATAGCACTTGAGAAAACGGAAAAAAGCGAGATCGTCGAGGCGCTTTCCCGTGCTTCCACCCGCATCACCAAATATAACGAATTCACTGGTACATTTTTAACAGAAAAAATCGACAATGACGAACAAAAGGAGCAATGTTGGGAATACAGTGTTGAGGTCGGATTGGGAGATTATCTTGAAATCGATAACCCCGAAATGAGCGAGGGGATGCTTGACCATGCCCTTTCTCTTTGGGGACACAATAACTGGGAACTAACGTCTGTTGTTCCTTATCAGGGACGTCTAGTTGCGTTCTTTAAACGTCCTGTTTTCGGAAGAGAGTAGAAATTAAAAGTAAGCACTGAAGTTACCCGCCTTCTAAGATGTAGTACCATGGGAATTAAATGACTCTGTTTGTTACTTTAATCCATAAAAACGAGCGCTTAGCAGATTCTTGCTCGTAGGAAAACTGCGAAAGTCATTTCGGTAAACAGATTGCAGTTGATCAAACGGTTACTGTTTCTATCTAAAATTGTAGCTCCCCCCTCGATATCTTCTACTCCTTGACGTATGGGTATCTTAGGGGGGCGCTTATATTTTTTATTGATGTACACTTTACCCCAAAAAGCTTTAAACCCTGTCAATCCTTTTTTAAGTAAATGTCCACAACTTAAACACGTTATCTTCAACAATCTGGCCCGATTGTTGAAAAAAAGCTAATGACGATTGTTCAACTAAACTGCCACGTTAGTGGAACAAGAAAAAGAACCGCAGCTGCGACCCTTTTGTACTCAAGCACCCGTTAGTTCAAGTAGACAATAGTGCAACTTTTATTTATTTATCTACTCCTGCATCTATTTTCCAGCTATTTTGCAACTTCCGGATATAAATGATCTGACCAATATGATATGCGTTATGAGTTGACACATTTCCGAGTATTGCCCACCATTTCACGTGTCCAGGATAACCATTAACTTCACTCTCAACTTTTTCTTCAGATAATAACTCTTGCCAACGTAAAAGCACCTCTAATAGTTGTTTTTTTAAGTCAGCAAAAGTATGATTTTCAGGAATAATAAAGCTGTTATTATTATTTCCTATTGAAGGCACAGCATCAACGTGAGATTTTTGGTACCTTGTTTGCCATGTTTGATTCCAATATAGTAAATGCTGCACAATTTCAGCAATACTATTACTTTCTTCGTTTGGCTTCCAAAATGCATGTTCCTCAGATAATCCTTCAATTGAATCTGAAAATGGTAGGTACCAACTTGGGTCATTAGCATTTGCCAACAACTGATCCGATAAAACATCTTTTGCATGAACCATAACAAACACTCCTAATTTTTATTTCCTGTTTTTTCTAAATCTTTATACAAAGTTATCTTTTTATATTCTACATAGTAAATTGATTGTCCTGTTCTTATTAAGCTAACCTGCTCCGATAGTTTAACAAGAAAAGTTAATTTTGAGAAAGATTTTTTAACCACTGTTCATTCCACTGAAAATATAATTCACTATTTTCCCTATGTAAAAATAAATCTTTAGGGTAAGGTAAAGCAAGTTCAGGCATATTACTTGGACTAAAATATTGAAGTTCAGCCGTTTCGTTATCTATTGGGCTTAGTTCACCACTTTGAATAACGCAATCAAACATAAAGACGTTATACTCCACTTGATGACCATTAGGATATTGGTAACGAAAGTCTTTCCCACCAAATACACCTAATAGCTTTTTGGGCACAACATATAATCCCGTCTCTTCCCATACTTCACGAACAACTGCTTCCGCGGGTGCTTCTCCAAGTTCAATTGCACCAGCAGGGAGACTCCACTTCTCGCCATTTCCTTTGTTTTGTAATAAAATTTCTCCCAAATTGTTTCGAACAATCCCTGCTACACTTGGCATAAAAATTAGTTCATTACCGACTTTTTCTCGGAGTTTTTTATAGTAATCCGACATCCCCATTTTCTAACCACCTTGAGTTATTTATTTCTTTATAAATTCTCTCCGATTAAAAAAAAAATTTCCTGTTTTTCTTCAACTAAACTCCCTCAATAAAGAAAGGAAAATCTCACGATTTCTTCGTTTTTCTTAGATTTTCATAGTAGTTTATTTACTA
>NZ_JCAIOL010000014.1:28299-140038 GCF_059587065.1 Neobacillus sp. DZ-9 | reverse complement strand
TTAGGCACGCCGCCAGCGTTCGTCCTGAGCCAGGATCAAACTCTCCAAGAAAGTTGATTAGCTCATAAAATAAAACGTTGGCTCGTTTCAAAAGAAACGAATATTATTGTTTGTTGACGTTTTGTTTGTTTAGTTTTCAAAGAACAATCATTGTTTGTTTCTTCTACTAATCTATTAAATTAGCGACGTTTATTATCTTACCATTACATCTAAACCTTGTCAACAACTACGAATTATTTTTAATAAACTTAGCAGCTTTATTAATACATTTCGTAACAGCGACATTGACTATATTACTACCCAAAACAATTTTCGTCAACTACTATTTTTCATTTTTTTCACACATATATTAAGTTATAGAAGTGCAAAAAATTATTCAATTTTTAATTTGGCTAAAAGATCTCTATTCTAATGCGATTCATGGTTTAGTTTCACTATTATAGGAAAAAATACTTTAGTAATTCGTTTTTCAAAAGGAGTGGTGATATAGTGAATTGGCACCTTCAAAAAAAGGAAGAAGACCAAGGTTTGGTTACCCCAATAGAACGGGATCAATTAGAAAATTCAGGTCAAAATGAAAAATCGCCAGAGTTTGATGAAATTGGAACCGCCCTTAATGAAATCTAAGGATGATAAAAAAACCTTTGCAAAAAGAGAATACTTCTCTTCGTGCAAAGGTTTTTTTATTTTCTAACGGCCTTTAAGACGACAGCCTCCCCTTGAAAGGAAATAACTTGATTGTTCTCTGTTATAATGCGAAATTTTTGTTTTACTTTTGGTGAAGCATTTACAATGTATTGAGCTAATTTTTCTTTTTCTGTTTGTGGTAGATTCATGCGATTGCACCACGATTCAAATTGAAAGGTTTTTTCGAACCGGTGCCACTCAGTTATTTCAAAACTGTTAAATTCAAGCATTTGAAGCCATTCTGATTTTTTCCACGCCCGATAATGACTGTAATCGCGCCATTTTTCAATCGTATTATAGAAGTCATCAAATTCTTCTTCTTCTGGTGTGACATTATCATCAAGTAAAAATTGGCCATTTGGCTTTAGTACTCGAAATACTTCGTTAATAAAACGTTTTACATTCGGAAAATGATGCGGAGCTATTCGGCATGTTACAAGATCAAACGATTCATTTGGAAATGGAAGATTTTCCGCATCGCCAATAATGAAGTCAACATTTTGATTCCCATTTCCTTTGATAAAGTTTTCCGCAGCCGATAACATTTCCGGAGTCAAATCAACGGCCGTCACTTTTTTTACAAAGGGTGCAAATGCGTTGGCCGTATGACCGCCGCCTGTGGCAATGTCAAGCAACTCATCCTCCCGATTGAGAGAAGCCATTTCTATTAATTTCTGGAGGTCCTTCCCTTTTTTATGAATAGAACTGCTGACATATGAATCGGCGCTTTTTCCAAACTGCTCTTGAACATCTTTTTTAATATCCATTTTAGATTCCCCCGTTCTTTTCTGTGTTAAATTAACTATAGAATATTTAACTCATAATGAAAATTACGGTTTTTTTATGCTTTATTATAAGAAAATGTTATAAAAGGACATTAATGAAGTTCAAGTACTACTGGACAATGGTCGCTGCCCATTATCTCAGAATGGATATCCACATCTTTCAATTGCTCACAAAACGTTTTTGAGACAATAAAATAGTCAATTCTCCAGCCTATATTTCGCTCCCGCACTTTGGCCATATAAGACCACCACGTGTAGGCACCTGTTTGGTCAGGATTAAAGTGGCGGTAACTATCGACAAACCCAGCATTCAATAATGTAGTCATTTTCCCTCGCTCTTCCTCGGTAAATCCCGAGTTCCCCACATTCGACTTTGGGTTTCGCAGGTCAATTTCTTGATGAGCGACATTTAAGTCCCCGCAGAGAATGACTGGTTTAATTTGGTCTAACTCTTTTAGGTGATTAAGGATGCGATCCTCCCATTCCAAGCGGTAACCGATTCTTGCCAAATCACGCTGAGAATTTGGGGTATACACATTGACCAAGAAAAAATGCTCAAACTCCAAGGTAAGGATCCTTCCTTCGTCTTCACTCTCATCCGTTCCAACTCCATACCGGACGGAAATCGGTTCCACTTTCGTAAAAACAGCAGTTCCCGAATAACCTTTTTTAATCGCATAATTCCAGTATTGATTATATCCATCTAATTCCAGGTTAATTTGCCCTTCTTGTAATTTCGTTTCCTGGATACAAAAAATATCCGCATCTGTTTGATGAAAATAATCTAAAAACCCTTTTTTGACACAAGCTCTAAGACCGTTGACATTCCATGATATTAATTTCATATCTCTATTCCATCTCCCTTGATGCCTAAATTTATAGTTTGATAGGTGACATTGTACCAGAAAATTTGATTTCAGCAAAAAAAGGCAGTCTATAGCTGCCTTTAATTTGGAACAAAGTTTTTTTCAATTAGTTTATCAGATAAAAGTTCTGAGACTGGGACGATTTTAATATGGCGTTTTTTAAATTCGTCCATTGATTGATAAACCCCCACGGAGCATACCTTACCAGTCACACCCACATGTCCAATGGCAATCCCCTTGCCTTTAATTTCTGTTACCTTTGCTAGTCGGATCATCTGTTTGTATACATAGGATGAAGACGAAATATCATCAAGGAAAACGTCTCTTTTTAAAAGAGGAACACCGAGTTCATTTGCAATCTCCGGGAATTTGGATTCAGGGCTCGTGCCGCTGTCGATAATATAAAGTTTATTTTCTTTTGCCACCTCAACAATTGCCCTTACAATTCGCTCGTTTTCAACTGCCAATGACCCCATATGATTATTAAGTCCAACTGCATAGGGGACAGTCTTTATCGCTTCTTGTACCCGCTGCCTTACTTGTTTTGCCGTAAGGTCCACCGTAATCGGCTTTGGACCTAGCCAAGACCTTTTGCCTCGTTTTGGTTCCATTGGCAAGTGAACCATCACTTCAAAACCATTTTTATGAGCCCACTCTGCATGCGCTTTCGAATTTTCAGTAAATGGCATTACTGCTGCAGTAATCGGTATATCACCTTCTAAAAAGTCCCTGACTCCTCCCGTCCCGCCTCCAAAATCGTCGATAATAACAGCTGCCTTTAATTGCTTGGCTTCAGTATTTTCAGCTGAAGCTTTTTGGTTCAGTGAAAAAAGCAGAAACGGGATGAGAATAAATATAAACTTTTTCATATAGACCCCCAAAAGTAAACTTTTTGAAGATATTTTCCCCAATGTACTCACAAACATTCCCAAACAGAAAAAGAGAGCCGATTGGCTCTCTCCTATTTCTTACTCTTCATCATATACCTTAACTTCTTGCATTTTGTCGCCATTTCTCATCGATTTTGCTGTTTCTAATCCGGAAGTTACTTGACCGAAAACAGTATGCACTCCATTTAAATGCGGCTGAGATTCATGAACGATGAAAAACTGGCTTCCACCAGTGTTTCGTCCTGCGTGAGCCATTGATAAGGCGCCTGGTACGTGTTTGTGAGGATTTCCTTCTGTTTCACACTTAATGGTGTAGCCAGGTCCGCCGGTTCCAGTTCCTTGAGGGCAGCCGCCTTGACTTACAAACCCTGGGATCACACGATGGAAGTTTAGACCATTGTAAAATCCCTTATTAGCTAATGTTTCAAAATTCTCCACAGTACCCGGTGCTGCTTCAGGGTATAATTCAAACTCAATTTTCTCGCCATTTTCCATTAAAAAATGTCCTTTTTTAGCCATTTCAAACACTCCTTTATGTAAAAAATCATATTCATCATACACTTTTCGAAAAAGAAAAGAAAGTATTGGCAATTGTAAGCATTATATTTTCTCCGTGGATGTGATAAAATAATGGTAAGCCCCTGCCGAACATTTCGCTTGTTGCGGGACACTTAACCACTGTACGGACGGCAGGGGCCGTTGGTGCACTTTGTGGCATCATGAAAGCCGGGATGAATCGTCCCGGCTTTTATTATTTATGTTTTTCCATCCACATGTAGCATCTATAAATAATGGTTAAGAAAACTAAATATCCAACAAAGGTATAAACATGCTTCCATGCCTGCGAATGAACAAACCAGCCTAACTCTTCCGCTAATTTTTCTAAAATCGGCATAAGGAGGCTAACAAATAGAATAACACCTGCTTTACCCCATTTATTTACTTGTGATAAGCAATATAAAACCACCATTACCAAAATTGGCAGTCCAGCTAAGGTGAACGCAATATTGATAGAAAATATCTCAGGCAGGGGCCTTTGAGGAAATTGATACAATCCTTTTCCAACAAAATAAAGGTCTAAATAAGATCCAAGTAATGAAGCTAGCACTGCACAGGCCATTAAATGTTTATTCCATAAAGTTAATCGCTTTTTTCGCAAGGGCTGCAAGCTCGAGCCGTTCAAGTGTTTTACAGTATTCATTCATAATCTCCCCATTAATAATTTCGTTGTCCTCTGCTAAATAATCAGCCACACGGTAATCACGAAACCAATCCCCATTTTCAGCTTCATCATGCGTCACATTTTTCCAAGCGTTTTCAAGGGTTGGACTGTATATTTTTCGTGCCCCGCTTTTTAACTGACAGGATTTTAATCGAAGTTGATAAGCAAAACCAGGAATTCCTTCATTCACACTATTAAAAATATGAGGCCAGTAATCTTTTCTTGAACCGGTATGTGGAGTTCTTTTTGCCCATTCTACCGTTTGCTCTAAACGGTCTTTATCTTTAAAAAGAATGGAATATAACCTTTTTCCAAGTAAAATCCGTTCATTCAGAGATTCAAATTGATGAAGGGTCTGCCCGCAAAGGTTCTTTTTTCCACAAGGAAAGAGAATGTGATTAAAGGAAAGCCAATCCTGAAGAAGAAACTCAAATTTGCTTAATACTTCTTTTTGATAAAGCGGATTTTTCACCACTCTTTTTTCTAAGTAACTCTGCTCATTGATGACCATCGCAATTGCAAGAATGTACGTGCATTGCTCCCTCCAAAAATGATTCCAAATGGTCTCCATGAAAGTGGATATTTTTAATGAAGGAAGCAAGTGAAATAATGATTTATTCTGCCTTACGCTTTCTTCATAAAGTAAAAATTGCGGATAGACGTCTTGAAAAATCAGCCAATTCCCTCGTTCCAAAAAGGTAAAAAAAGTTTCCCGATCTTTTCTTGCCATCAATCGGACAAGAAATTCACCTTTTAGATCGGTCATGTTGTAGCCGCCATTTCGGGAAACCATGTGGCCTAAAAATGCCCAATGGATTTCCGGATGCTGCAGATAAAAATCAAGGTAAGCCTTCGTCCTTGTTACATTGTTGAGATTTTGTTCCGTTGTTTTGCTTCTTATTTGTTCTAAAAAAACTCCTTCACCCTTCGATATTTGCTTGGAGGAAGATGGAGATTTGATTTTCCTTCTTAATTCGTCTCGTATGCTTTCCAACGGTGTCTTTTCACGATTCCTTATAAAAAAAATGGCTCGAAACCTCCCTTATGAATTCTCATCCTCCGATACGAATATGTATAGATGAGAATATTTTTATGGGAGAGGAATGATGATTACAGATGTTAGAGACTAGAAAAGGCATTGAGTGGCTGATCGAAATGCTAAGAAAAGATCAATCTCCCGATGGTTCATGGAATTATCCATTTGAAACAGGCCTTTCAACAGATGCCTATATGATTATTTTATTACGGTCATTGGAATTAAATGATGAGGAATTAATACAAGGGCTAGCGAAGAGAATTTTAAGCAGGCAGGAGAAAAACGGTTCGTGGAAACTATTTTACGATGAGGGCGAAGGGAATCTAACGTCAACCGTAGAGGCCTATTATGCGCTTCTTTATTCGGGATATTACAGCGACGATGACAAACACCTGAGTGCTGCTAAAAGGTTTATTTTAGCAAACGGCGGCTTAGAAGAGGTCAGTATGTTTGCCAAAATCATGCTTGCTTTAACCGGTCAATACAAATGGCCGGCATTTTCCCCGCTGCCGATTGAAGTGATTCTTTTACCGCACGTATTTCCAATCAATTTTTATTCCTTCTCCGTTTTTGGCAGAGCAAACCTGAGCCCGATAATGATCCTTTCTAGTAAGAAATTTTCAATCATAACAGAAAAAAGCCCAAATCTTTCTGATTTGCATTTACATCGGCATAGTGAGGACCAATGGGTCCGCTCTTCTGAATTAAGATCCCTGCTATCTGTTATTGAGGATGGGGTCAAAAGCTTAATTGGTATACCCGAACACCTTCGTAATTTAGCGATTGAACGGGCGAAAAAGTATATGCTTGACCACATTGAACCAGATGGCACGTTATACAGTTATTACAGCAGCACCTTGTTAATGATTTTCGCTTTACTTTCTCTTGGATATAAAAAAACAGATCCCGTTATCGTAAAAGCCTTAGAAGGAATCTGCGTAATGAAATGCGAAATTAATGGCTTGCCTCATATGCAATATACCACCGCGGATGTGTGGAATACATCGTTAATTAGTTTCACCTTACAATCAGCAGGTGTTCCTTTAGAAGATTCAATAGTAACAAAAGCCAATGAATACCTCCTTACACGGCAGCATAAAAAATTCGGAGATTGGGTGATTCATAACCCTTCTAGCCTGCCTGGCGGCTGGGGCTTTTCCGATGTAAATACCATTAATCCAGATGTTGATGATACGACCGCTTCGCTCAGATCGATTTCAAGAAGCTTACCAACTGACCTAGCAGCTTGGGAACGGGGAATCCGCTGGGTTTTATCGATGCAAAACGACGATGGCGGCTGGGCTGCATTTGAAAAAAATGCGAATTCAAAGGTATTTGAATTTTTACCAATTGAAAAAGGAGAGTTTCTATTAACAGACCCAACTTGTGCAGATATTACCGGAAGAACCTTAGAATTCTTCGGGAATTATACGAATCTTCCACATGATCATACCACCATCCAAAAAGGCGTAAAATGGCTTTTTAAGAATCAAGAGAAGGATGGCTCCTGGTATAGTCGCTGGGGAATTTGTTATATATATGGAACATGGGCTGCCGTTACAGGATTATTAGCAGTGAATGTACCGAGAAGTCATCCTGCTATTCAAGATGCCGTTAAATGGCTGCGAAGTATTCAGAATGAAGATGGCGGCTGGGGAGAATCTTGCCATAGCGACAACAAAAAAATATATGTACCATTACGCGCAAGCACCTTGACACATACAGCCTGGGCCCTAGATGCTTTGATTTCCGTTTCTGAAAAAACGACCACAACTATTGAAAAAGGAATTAAATATTTATTAAATTCGCTGGAACAAACAGATTGGACCACGGACTATCCTAAAGGTCAAGGAATGGCGGGCGGTTTATATATTCATTACCACAGCTACCGTTATATTTTTCCGCTATTGACCTTGTCCCATTATCAAAAGAAGTTCGAAATAAGATAATCTAAATAAAACATCGACGGTCCTCTTTAACCGTCGATGTTTAATTCAGATAGGTTTTTATATATCTCAACGATTTCTTCAAGCCGCATTCTAACTAATCCACTTGAAGACGGAGCTACAAAATCAATCGTCCCTGGCACTACAGCTACTTCTTGAACCCCCCATGGGGCCGCATTACGTCCACTATACTCCTGATAAACGCCTTTCCCAACAAAACAAACTATTTTCGGCTTAAATTTAGCAATCTTCTGTTTTAAGATTTCTCTACCCTCCATGTATTCTTCCTTCTTTATTTCATCCGCTGCCTTTGTGGGTCTTTGAACAATGTTCGTGAATCCGTAACCTAATTCTAAAAGTGTATGATCTTCAGCAGCCTCATATTTCCGAGGGGTTAAACCTGCTTGATAAATAATTTTCCAAAAACGATTATTGGGATTGGCATAATGGTGACCGAGTTCACTAGAACGAATACTTGGATTAAAGCCCACAAATATTATCTTTAAATTTTCTTTTAGATGATCGCTTATTGGGTTCATTTTATACTCCTTGATGGTAGATAATCTCATTTTATCAAAAAAATTTGTTTATTTCTCTACTTTACGGACCGTCGTTATAACACAAGCAAATAACCCAATGATCGAAACAATTCCAAGTGAATAAAGAAGTCTTGCATCTTTTAGAAGTAATAATCCAGTCGTTATAATGACTGCATCTATTGCAAAACAAATTATCCCAACATTCACTTTAGTCTTTTTGGCCATTAAAAGCGCAAGCAAATCCATCCCGCCGGGGCTAATATGATTTCTCAGCATAAAGCCAACACCAATACCAATAAAAACCGCACCAATAATAATACTGCTTAAAATAGGCAAGTGAATTCTTCCGTTTAATGGTATTAGAAAATCAAGCATAAATCCAGAAATCACTGCCCCCGCTAACCCCTTCACAAAATAATCAGGTTCATATTTAAAGGCGTAGATGTAAACGGGAATATTTAAGAATATAAATGTGAGGCCAACTTTTAACCCCCACAAATAATTGGCCAAGAGACTTATGCCAAAAAAGCCGCCATTTATCAAATGAAAAGGAAGAATAAATCCGTTTACCCCTATTCCGATCATAGTACTCCCAAAGCCTAGAATCACTAATTTTTTCAACATCCAACCATCCCTTGTCCCATTTCTTTAATACCACTTATATGTTTGAATAAGAGACTTCATTCGGAAGGATTTAAGACAAAAAGAACGGAGCCCCGTAGAGACTCCGTTTAAGCAGCAACTATCCGCTTTTCCTTCGATTTGCGATATTGCTTTACAATCGAAAGAAGGATCGTTAATATGGGCAGAATCCATAAAAAAATTGCATACGGTAAATACCCAAGTAACGGAATCCCGACAATTGTGCTGCACATAATAGCTAATACACTCCATGGAACCATGCCCGGAAAGAGCATCGTCGTATCCCCCATTACCCTTGCTAATTCTTCATTACCGTATTTAGAAGACCAATGTGGTAAAAAGGACCTCCCAGTTAAAATGATAGGGAGTGTTTGATTGGCCGCAATGAATGTGATGATCAATGTTGCGATCAGTGTTTTTACAGTATCGCCTAGTAAGGACCTTGAGGATTTCAGCCATTTATCTAAATAAGGCTGTATGACATTCAATTCCTCTAACAAGCCATTATATGCACCTGCCAAAGCCAGAAACAGCAGCAATTCGTACATATGAATTAAACCGCCGCCAAGGCCATCAATGCCATGCCAAAAGGCATTTACTAATTTGGAAAAATGAGTTCCCTCAGAAAAAGCAATAACGGCTGCCGATAGAATACTAGATATAAATGCATAAATTATACTTATTCGAAAAAGAACCAATATGATTAACACCAATGGTGGGGTAAACTTAATCCAAGAAAGCTGATTCCAGTCGAAATGCGCCGGATTAATTTTGCCATCCCCATAACTTTGTAAATCGAAGAATGCATAAAAACAAAAGGAAACGAGGACAGCAATTACCGTTGACAAAAGCATGGACTTCCATTGCTTTTTAACAGTCAGTTCAACAGTGTGAGATAGAAGTTGATGGGCACTAGAAAATGGCGAAGTCCGATCCCCTACAAAAGCACCTGAGACTAATGCTCCCGCCACAACTTCTATAGGTAAGTGCAAAACCATCGCTGTACCCAAAATCGGGACTCCAATGGCACTTAAAGTTCCAACAGTTGTCCCAAGAAGCATCGAGAAGACGAGAGCAACAAGAAACGAGAGAACCAAAAAATGCTGCGGATTAATAAAGTTAAGAGACACATTTACCATTTGACCAATCGTTCCCGATAGATACCAGGACGGAAGTAAAAAACTAACAAGGAAAAGAATGATGATGACAATTCTCGTTTTGTAAACTCCGTGAAAACTAATTTTTAGTGTTTGCTTTATTGACATTCCTTTTTGGATTGCTAAATAAACCAAAACAAGAAACCCTGGCATAAAACCGAAAACGAGCGGCTGATGGTAAATGACGGAACAGATCACCCCTAAAATCGTCGTGATCAGCAGAAAAAGAACTTGGAAGATAGAAAAATTAGAAACCATTTTTAAGACCACCTTTAAAAAGAAAACCCTCCATAATTATACGGAAAACTTCTTATTTAGAGAAGCCTTTATTCCATAACATAAAGAAGAGCCGCTTTTAAAAACGGCTCAAGCAACGGTTGTATATACACTTGCACATTCTTCACCAGTCGGCTGATGTTATACAACTTCATCCAGCTTCTGATAGAGCTGTTCACGCTCATTTTCTAGCATCTCTAATTCAGAATAAATCCTTTGCAGTAAAGAAAGATCACTTTCTGATTCCATTTGTTTTTGTAACAAATGGATATTCATTTCGATTTGCTCGATCATTTCTTCAAGGTCATCCAACTTTTTCGGCTTTTCATTTACAATTTCTTTTATTTTTTTCAAAGGAGGAGATGGAACAGTGAAAACGGCTGAATCACATACGAAGGCAGGCAGCTTTTCTTTTGCCCAATCATAGTTCCCATCGAAAAAGTGGACAGTCCCATTCTGAAGCCAATAAATTTTATTAAACAGTTTGTTAAGAAAATAACGATCATGGGAGACAGCTAAAATAGTGCCGTTAAATTGTTCAAGTGCTTCCTCCAAAACTTCACAGGAATCAATGTCCAAATGATTAGTCGGTTCATCCAAAATCAAAAGGTTAATATCCTGGTACATAAGCTGTGCAAGGCGAAGGCGCATTCTTTCTCCGCCGCTCAATTGATTTACCTTGCGGAAGACCGCAGGCCCGTAGAATAAGAATCGGGCTAAAATGTGTCGGGCCTCGCCTTCATTTACTTTGACTTCAGAGCGGAAAACATCAATCAGCTGATCATCGCCAATATCAGCAAAAACATGCTGCGATAAATAGCCAATCTTCACATTACTACCTACCTTAACAACACCATCATCCGCCTCACATTCTTGTAAAATCATTTTTAAAACTGTCGACTTTCCTGTCCCGTTTTCACCGACAATTGCCGTTCGATCCTTGTATTGAACAAGCATGTTTACCTCATCAAAAAGCCTGCGGCTGCCAAAGCTTTTTGAAACATTCTCGAGGATAATGACATCTTTTCCACTCCGGTCATTCGCTTCGAAATCAATTCCCATTTTCTTAACTTCCATTTTCGGACGATCTAATTTTTCGATGCGATCAAGCGCCCGCTGCATATTAGTCGCACGCTTATGAAGAGCAGCGCTTGGAGGATTAGAGCGGTTAGCCCAGTCCCGCAGCCGCTTAATGGCTTCCTTCATCTTTTTAATTTTCTTCTGCTGCTCTTGGTACTCCTGGAATTCTCTTAACAGCCGTTCTTCCTTTTCTTTGACATAGTTACTAAAATTCGTATGGTATAAATCAATTTCTCCATCTTCCATTTCAAAAACCTTGTTTACTACTTCATCTAAAAAGGACCTGTCATGTGAGATAAGAATAATTGTGCCTTTGTAATCCTTTAAGAAGGAGCCTAACCACTCAATAGCCATCAAATCTAAATGATTGGTTGGCTCATCAAGTAATAATAATTCTGGATTTTTCAATAAACTTAGACCAAGACCAACCTTCGTTTTCTCACCGCCGCTTAAAAGTGAAAAAGGCTTCACAAGTAAATCCGAAATATTTAAGCCATTCGCCACACGGTCCATTTGTGCATCCATCTCGTAGCCGCCATTTAAAATAAAATCATCCTGAAGCATTCCGTACTGCTCAATTAATCTTTGTAATTTTTCTGGAGCCATTTCCTGCCCCATCTCTAGCTCCAATTGCTTTAAATTCGCTTCCGTTTTTGTTAATTGTTCGAAAGCCGTTTTCAAAACTTCCTTAACGTTCAGGTTCTCGAAATCAGGAATTTGTGCCAAGTAGCCGATTTTGAGTCCTTTTTTCCAATGAATAATTCCCTCATCAACAGTTTCCTGTTGAGCGAGTAATTTTAATAAAGTAGTTTTGCCGCTGCCGTTGCGGCCTACTAAACCAATGCGGCTGCCTTCATGTACCTCAAAGGATAAATCTTTAAAAATCATATTTCCGCCAAACGATTTCGATATATGGTTAACACTGCAAACAATCATGTTCATTCTCCTTTTTTTAAAAATTCGATGAACACATCTAAATATAAAAAAGCCACGGGCATCTATTCCTCCCGCGGCTGATAAAAGGGCATAGAAAAAGAGTGCGTCTGCACCCTCTTTATACCGATCTATTGTGGGTTAAGAGATGTGTTATCGTTCAAATGTCACTATGCAGTTCCGAAAAAAGGGCAGACTACCCCCTTGGAAAACTGCTTCATGAAAAATTGCACGGTAAATATTAAGGGCTTCAAGCCATAACAAGCGTGCAAAAATTGAACGTTTCATCTCTTCCCCACCTCCGTTTCTAATCAAGTTATTTCCATTGTAATTTTTTCCCTAAAGATTTGCAAGCCAAAATTTTCTGATTTAATGGAGATACGTTTTACGTGTTCCAAATCTTCTCCGATAAACAAACTTCCGCAAATCCTTATCCTTAATATTCCCATCATAGATTAAAAAAAGCAGTGATTTGAATTCAGGATACCACTCCTTAACGAAAAGAGCGAACTCCTTCCGTTCGCCCTTCATTATATTCTTAAATTCTTCATCGTTTAAAATTTGTTTTAGCTGCTTTTCATAATAAATCTTGGTATCTTCCCACTTTTCCTTGCGATTCTCCAAAATATCCTGGGCATAAATCGGTAATTTCTCAATCACGAGATCAATATAGCCCTCTGACCACATTAGCATTTTATCCTTTTCAGGAAGCTCAAACACCATATTCATCAGCTCAATATCGTCTGCATGTTCACTGGCTGCATATTTACCAACCCGATTCATTGTCACACCTCTTAAAAAAATCTTTGGTGTTAATTTGCCTCAAATCAGTCTGTTGTATTTGAGGATAATTTTACTTTTAAGGTTTGCAGTTTTCCATCACGATACACTTCAAATTTAATTTCATCTCCAATCTTCACTTTCGTATAAAGATATTTCCTTAATTCAGAGGAATTAGCAATTGCTGTTCCATTCATGGAAACGATTAAATCCTTCGGCTGGAATCCTGCTCGAGCCGCAGCTGAATTCGGGTCAATATTCATGACCAGCACACCTTTATTGACATTATTAGGAAGGTTCTGGTAATACATTTGTGGAACCTGATCCAGGTCCGCTAATCCGACACCAAGGTATGGACGCTCAATTTTCCCATTTTTAATTAATTGATTCACAATTGGAATCAAATCGTTACTTGGTATCGCGAATCCTAATCCCTCAACCCCGCTCTCAGAAATTTTTAAGCTATTGATACCAATTACTTGACCATTTGGATTAATTAAAGCACCACCGCTGTTTCCTGGATTGATGGCAGCATCTGTCTGGATTACATTTGTATCCCAATTTCCGGCAGAGGTCGAAACGGAAATGCTGCGGTTTGTTGCACTGACAATACCTTGTGTAACGGTTCTGGACAAATCAAGCCCCAGCGGATTTCCAATCGCATATACTTGGTCGCCCGGACGTAATGTCGAGGAGTCTCCAAAGTCAGCCGTCGCCGTCACATATTTTGCATCAATTTTTAAGACGGCAAGATCGGTTAAGGCATCCGTACCAACAACCTCTGCCGTTGTCTTCTGACCATCATATAAGGAAATTTCAAGCTTCGATGCCCCTTCTACGACATGGTTATTGGTTACGATATAAGCAATATTATTATTTTTTTGAAAAATAACCCCTGAACCAGAGCCCGTTTCCACGCTTTGCGAGGAATTGGTGCTGTCGAAATTATTTTGCTGCTGCTGATAATTAACAATTCCAACAATCGCCTTCGATACTTTTTCAACCGTATCCGCAATGGAACCTGATGTCTTGACTGTTGGCTTTGCGGATACCTCTTTAACCTGAGTGTTAGAGCTCGAAGCTGTAACAGCTTGGTTCTGATCAGCACCATAATAGTTTTTTAGATAATCAGTATGAGGCAGAATGGTTAAAGTCAAAACCGATCCGATTACACCAGCGGCAATTGTAGTCACAAATCCCTTTACATAGCTTTTTTTATTTTTATCAGTTTGAACTGCTGCACGTGTTTGATCTGCCATTACATTTTCTTTGATTTCTACATTCTCATCCTTTTCCTCTGATGCTGCTGACTCTTGTTCTTCCACAGGGAAGGTAGCGTCCACTGATTGGATTCGTTCTTCTGTCATATTTGGTAATTCGGCACTGTCATTCTCAGTTGATGAATGGGTTTGATCTTTTTCGAATTCATTTGTATCTTTAAATTCCATTTCCATCAATCTCCTTTGGGCTTGTTCTTTATCTTAATTCCACTTTAAACGACAAATCTTAAGAAATTATTAACAAACTTTAACGAGTTTAGGAAAATTATAAGAAAAAAATAAAAAAACCCCGACATTTGCCGAGGCTTTTTTTAATTATTTTTGAATTGTATGACGAATTTGGTTCCTTTTCCTTTTTCACTTGTAACATTAATTTCACCATTATGAAGTAGGACCAGCTGTTTTACGATTGAAAGACCTAGGCCGAACTCTCCATATGGGTTGCTGGTCCGGGAAATATCAGCTTTATAAAACCGGCGCCAAATATTTTCAACTTCACTTGGATCAATACCAATTCCAGTGTCTTCCACCTCTATAATCGTGGAGTCATCCTCGTAGCGGCCCTTTAACCAAATGGTACCATCCGAGGTGAATTGGATGCTATTTTTGGTAATATTAATCAAAATTTGGATTAAGCGATCATAGTCGGCATTGACAAACACATCCGGATCAGCCTCTACGACAATTTGATTATTTTTTTCCTCCGCCTGGAGGTCTAATTGCTCTTGAATAATTTCGAGCACTTCCAAGAGCTGGATGTCTTCTCTAAATAATTGGATTTGATTGGAGCGAATTTTATCATAATCTAAATTTTCATTGACTAATCGAATCAGTCTTTTGGCCTCTTGACTAACGAGGTTGATGCCCCGCTCCTTATCTTCCTCTGGAATCATATCATTTTTCAGACCTTCAACTACACCGCTAATGGTGGTTAGAGGCGTACGCATTTCATGCGAAACATCGGCCATAAATTGCCGGCGCCTGTTCTCCAAACTTTCGATTTCCTCCATGGAAGCATTAATTTTATCCACCATATGATTAAAATCATTGGCTAATTCTCCAATTTCATCAAAATTAGAAGAATGTACATGAACCTGATAGTGTCCAGCAGACACAAGTGAGGCAGCTTCCCGCAGCCTTTTGATGCGAATAACATGTATACGTGACAAAAACCAGCTTTGTAAGAAAGACACACCAAATGCAATTAAAATCGTATATAATAAAAATTTATTAATTTGATGGATCATAGCACTTGATCCGCTGATTGGAGAGGTTAATAAAATTCCTCCATAAAATTTGTTATTTTCTATATATGGCAAGACGACAAATGTCACTCCATCCTGACCAAATCTTCTATAATCAATCGGAATGATGATTGTCTGACCCTTTTTTATTTTTTCCCATTCGGATTTCGATAAGCCTTTTATAGTCGGACCATTTTTACTCACCAAATATAAGTTGCCATCCTGGTCAAACATACTAAAGCTCATTTTTCTGGCTGCCAAAACACTGCTATATTTATTGATGGTCTGGTCGGTTGCGTATGGGTTCTCTTTTATGTCTTTTAATATCGCCTTACCGTATGAACTCAGCTCTTCTGCTTTGTTCGAATACACCAAATTTTCAACATAGTGGGCAAACAAAATACTCAATATTAAAAATGCGACAATGATAATACTGATATGGCTGAAAAACTGCTGGTAAAAATACCTAAATTTCGTCTGCTTTAATTGAGTCATCGAATTTATAACCTACTCCCCAAACAGTATGGAAGAATAGCTGCGAGGTGGTTTCAACCTTTTTCCGCAGCCGTTTAATGTGAACATCGACGGTACGTTCATCACCATAGAATTGGTAGCCCCAAACCCTTTCAAGTAATTGCTCTCTTGAGAAAACTTGGCGGGGATGTTCCACCAAATAATACAATAGATCAAATTCTTTTGGAGTCAAATTTGTAATTTGTGAGCCATCTCTAATGACTTCTCTTGTCGTTTTATTCACCTTAAAATGTTCGGTCTGCAGGAAATCATGACGCTCATTTGGCACTTGTGCTTGAAAGCGGCGGGTTACCGCTTTAATTCTCGCCATTAATGTAAGTGGACTAAATGGTTTGGTAACATAATCATCTGCCCCCATTTCAAGACCAAGTACTTGATCTGACTCACTATCCTTTGCCGTTAACATGATAATCGGAACGGTATACTTTTCCTCTCTGATTTTGCGGCAAATGCTGACACCGTCCATACCAGGCAGCATCCAATCTACAATCAAGGCATCCCAAGTGCTTTTTTTAAAACGGTTATACCCTTCAATGCCGTCATTGACAAATTCACCTTCGATTCCTTCTTTTGCAAAAAACATTTCAATCATCGAGCAGACACTTTTATTATCTTCTATCACTAATATTTTCAAAATTACGTCATCTCCTTGCCTAAAAAACTGGTCTTTCTACTAGTGTAATCGAAATTTGTTACATATCAAACGTTCTGCCCAATTCTTCTTTACTAATTAATACTTTGTTCATAGTTTTTTAATATTTTCAGATCAAAAATAGACCTGGACTTTTGTCCAGGCCTTTTGTTTTATAAAACATTTGCTGGTGCACCGGCAAAAAATGCCTCTGCATTGACGTCTATCATTACGGTTCCAAAATCAATTTACCCTGGGTTTTTCTCGATTGCAGCAAAGTATGGACTTTGGCTGCCTCATCAAGTGGGAATGTCCCGCCAATTGTAAGTTTAAGCTTCCCTTGCCCTAAATAAGCCAATAATTCTACCAAACTTGGCTGCAGCAATTCTGGCTTTCTCATAATTTGCGGAAGAAAGAATCCAATGACCGATTGATTTCTAGCCATTAACGAAGAAGGATAAAATTTAGGCTGTTCACCGCTGGCTACCCCGAAAATTACAAGTCGGCCAAACGTAGCGAGGCATCTCACGGTTTTATGAAAAATCTCCCCACCAGCCATTTCTAGGGCAACATTTACCCCTTTTCCGTTTGTTGCTTCAAGCACCTGCTTTTCCCAGTCTGATTCTGTATAATTAATAAGAACATCTGCACCCATTTCACGAGCCAGTTCTAATTTTTCAGCTGAACTGGCTGTTGCGATGACCTTTCCAGCTCCAAAAAGCTTGGCGAGCTGTACTGCAATCGTACCAACCCCTCCTGCTGCAGCATGAACCAGGACGCTTTCCCCTTTTTCTAATCGACCCATCGTTTTTAAAATATGGTAGGCACTTAAGCCCTGGAGAGGCAAGGCGGCCGCAGTGCGGAAATCCAACTGCTCCGGAAGTGGAATAAGCGACCGTTCATCTGCTATCGCAAATTCTGCATACCCATTTGATTCAATTAGGGTTACAACTCGTGTACCTGGTGTTACTTTTGTTACCTTCTCACCCACTTCGACAACAACACCAGCAATTTCTGCACCTGGAATAAATGGGAGTGGAGTAGGTATGACATACTGCCCCTCCCTTCGTGCCGTATCCGCATAATTAACTCCAATTGCCTTAACTTCGATTAATACTTCATGGCCTTTTGGTACCGGTTTTTCCAAATCTATTATTTTAAGTACCTCAGGTCCGCCGAATTCTGTTAGTTGAACTGCCTTCATCCTACATTCCTACTTTCCTTTAAATGCTGGTTTCCTCTTTTCTTTAAAGGCCGTGATGCCTTCCTTATGGTCCTCTGTTTCAACCATTAACACTTGAATTAGGCGCTCCTGCTCAAGAATTTCTTCTAATGTGGCAGTGAATGCTTGATCGACTAATTTTTTCTGCTTTCCGAATGCTTTTCCTGCACCTTGTGCTAATTTCAATGCAAGCTTTGTCGTTTCCTCCTGAAGTTTTTCTAGTGGGAAAAGAAAATTAACGACCCCCAATTGATGGAGCCTTTCAGCAGGAATAGGCTCTGCTGTAAAGAAAAATTGTTTAGCGAGATGCGGCCCGATTAAGCGCGGCAAATGATAGGAACCTCCGCCATCAGAAATCAAACCTACTTGTGAAAAGCTTAGAGCAAATTTACTATCATCTGCTGCCACAATCAGGTCACAAGCAAGGGCTAAATTGAAACCAGCCCCTGCGGCAAAGCCGTGAACTGCAGCAATAATCGGCTTTTCCGTTTCTTTCATCAATAAAATCAATTCATTGAGCTTGCCGATATGTTCATAGACTTGGACACCCTTCGCTTGCCCCATGTTTTTGACATCCCCGCCGGCACTGAACGAGCGGCCTGAGCCAGATAAAATAATTACCTGTACGTCCTCATCATTTTGAGCATTCCTTAGTGCATCCTTCAATCCTAAAATCATTTCAGGGCTAAAAGCATTTAAGCTTTCTGGGCGGTTTAAAGTTAATGATAAAACAGGTCCTAATTTTTCAATTAATAAATGTTCGTTAGTCAAATTTTATCGTCCTCTCCAGTTTTTTATTTTATCAGCCATCCGCCATCGACAAGCAAATCAGTTCCCGTCATATAGGAAGCTTCACTTGAGGCAGCAAAAGCAATAACATTGGCAATTTCCTCCGGGATGCCTACTCTTTTTAATGCAGTATTTCTTTGAATGGCTTTTACAAAACGATCATTTTGCAGACCACGTTCCGTTAGTGGAGTTTCAACAAATCCCGGTGAGACTGAGTTTACACGTATTCCATATTGTGACATTTCTAATGCGAGTGCTCTGGTAAAATTTATGACGCCTGCTTTGGCCGCACTATAATGAGGAATCTCTGCCCCAGCTTGATGTCCGGATAAGGAAGCAACATTGACAATAGCGCGGTTATGCTCCTCTTTTTTTGCACCATCGACCATTATTTTTCCTAGGACCTTTGAAACGAGAAATACGCTTTTCAGGTTAACTCCCTGAACCCAGTCCCAATCCTGTTCTGACATTTCCATAATATTTCCATGACGAGAACCTCCAGCGTTATTCACGAGGATATGAAGGTCGCCATAATGCTGCTGGACATATTCTGCTAATTCCTCGATATCCTCCGCATCCGTACAGTCCGCTGTAAAAACCTCCGCTAATGGAATTCGGCTTTTTTGATTAATTTCAGCAGCAGTTTCTTCAAGCTTACTTCTCGTTCTGCCAACTAAGATCACCTTGGCCCCTTCACTAGCCAGCCTAACCGCTGCAGCTTTGCCTATCCCGCTTCCTGCACCTGTAACTAGTGCAATGGTTTGTGAAAATCTCATCATCAAGTCCTCCTACATGTCTTCATTAGCAACCATTGTTGCATGCTTAATTAAACCTTTCACGTAATTATTTAAATTGGCAAATCGGCTGTCACTTGTCTGCCCTTTTTTATAACGGAAATAGATTTGCTGGCAAATGACTGCAAGCTTAAAGTAGGCAAACGTTAAATAAAAGTGCAAATTAGAGACATCCCTGCCACTCTTTTTCGCATATAACTCAATGAATTCTTTTCGGGTAAAAAATCCTTCATGAACGGAGGTAACTGGATTCTTGCCATCTCCCTTTTTCAAGGTTTCTGGATCATCTGGAAGATTCCAATAACTCATCGCCGCCCCAAGATCAGCAAGCGGGTCTCCAACTGTGGTCATCTCCCAATCAAATAAACCTACCATTTCGGTAAAATTCGCATTAAGCATCGCATTATTCAATTTATAATCATAATGAATAATAGAAGCCTCAGAGTGTTTGGGAATATGATTAGCAAGCCAAAGTTTTAATGAATCAACCTGTTCAATATCATCCGTCTTTGCTCTTTCATAACGCCCAATCCAGCCATGCACTTGCCTCTCCATAAACCCATCAGGCTTACTAATTTCAGTAAGACCTGTTTCCTTGTAATTAAGAGAATGCAATTTCACTAGATTATCAACCATTATTTCAGAAATTTGTTTGCAAAGTTCTGGTGATACCTCTATACCATCAGGGAAAGAAGTATCTAAAACAATTCCATTCTTTCTTTCCATGATAAAAAAGGTACTCCCGACAATTTCCTGATTATCTGAAAAGAGAATTGGCTTTGGAGCAGCAGAAAAGATAGGGTTAAGCTCGGATAGAATTCTAAATTCACGCTCCATATCATGAGCTTTTGGTGCAACAGGCCCAAGTGGAGGACGGCGCAAGACCGCCTCCCAATTCCCCATTTTTAATTGATAGGTCAAGTTAGAGTGGCCGGCAGAAAATTGCAAAACCTCCAAGGGCGCCTTTGGTAAAGTTTTAATATTCTCATGTAAATATTTTTCTAGAACAGTAAGATTCAATTCTTCCCCTTTTCGAACAGGAATGGTATCTTTATTCATTTGTTGAGGCATATTTTCCCTCCTTGCATTTTAGAAAATTCAGACTTATCAGCACATATTTTTTCTGCTTAGCGATGCTGGAAAACAGGTTTTCTTTTTTCTAGAAATGCCTGTACTCCCTCTTTTATGTCCTCTGTTTGGAAAATCTCTGCAAATAGAGCAGCCTCAAGTTCGATCCCTTCTGTCAGGGACTGGTTTAACCCTTCATCAACTGATTTTTTTATGCGGGAAAGCGCCTGCAATGAATGCCTAGAAATTCTCTTTGACAATTCTTTTGCACTAGTCAATCCTTCACCGCTTGGGACAATACGATTGACAAGGCCGATTTTTTCGGCTTCCTGTGCAGAAATCGGATCGCCTGTAAACATTAATTCCTTTGCTTTCGCTTCTCCAACTAATCTAGGAAGTCGCTGGGTTCCTCCCCCGCCAGGGAACAAGCCAAGTTTGATTTCAGGCAGTCCAATTTGCGCGTGATCCTCGGCAATTCGGATGTCACATGCTAGTGCCAGCTCACAGCCGCCCCCAAAAGTTAGTCCATTTAATATGGCAATGGTTGGCTTTGGAAATTCATCAATAAAATTCAATGCAATATGACTGTTCCGTACATTTTTTTTCATATTTGGGTTGCCCATCATTTGCGGAAATTCCTTAATATCCGCTCCAGCAGCAAATGCCTTATCGCCTGCACCCGTCACTAAAACGGCTACAACCTCTAAGTCATCCTTCAATTCTTGAAACGCAAGGTGCAATTCATGAAAAACCTGTTTACTTAACACATTTAACGGAGGGCGATTCAATGTAACAATCGCAATATTATTTTCTTTTTCAACAGTAATATATTGTCCCATAAAAAGATTCACTCCTTCATTGAAAATTTAAAATTCAATCAATACTAACCAGTTAGTATGTTAACTTTGCTAAAAAGAGAGGGTATTGCTTTTATAAAACCCTCTCTCAATTTTTCGTCAATTTATTTGAATTCCCTTTAAAATCATTTCGACAAAAATCTCAGCAACTTCACGGTCTGAGCAATTTCCCTCTGGATTAAACCAATGGTAACTCCAGTTGGTAATCCCGAGTATGCCGAAGGCGAGTATCGCTGCATTCAAATCATGGCGAAATTCCCCTGCCTCCATTCCAGACTTGATTAACTCTTCAATGTTTAATCTGAATTCATTTCGTTTTGGAATAATGATGGCCCGGCGGTCTTCACTTATATTTTTCATTTCTCTGAAAAATATCTTTGCTGCCAATCCTCTTGTCTCAATATCCGAGATAAGCATGTATACAACTTCAAATAATTTTTCTTTATATGTCTTGGATTTATCCTGAATGATTTTTTCTTGTCGATTCAGTAAATCCTCAATATAACCAAGATGGATATCCATTAATAGTTCTTCTTTACTAGAAAAATAATAGTAAAAGGTTCCCTTAGTCACCCCAAGAGTATCTACGATATCTTGAATCGATGTCTCACTAAACCCTTTTTTTTCAAATAATCGAATGCTTTGTTCTGTTATTTTCTCTTTCACCTTATTGTCCTCGCAATCTTAAATGTCTACTAGAAATTATACCATATTCTCTATCTCTCCTTTATCATCCATCTTTGAATAAATAGTTTTTTTTCCTAGACATTCATTTGGATTATTAAGCTGTAGGCATTATTTACTTAAAGCTTCTTCCCTTAAAGTGCGGCGAAGGATTTTACCGACACCTGTTTTAGGTAATTGGTCACGGAACTCTACAATACGTGGAACTTTATAGGCTGCAAGGTTTTGCTTGCAATACTGCCTGATTTCCTCATCTGTAGCCTTTTTACCGGCTTTTAGGACGATGACAGCCTTTACATCTTCGCCTCTGTATGGGTCTGGGACCCCAATCACAACTGCTTCTTGGACAGCAGGATGTTCATAAAGTATCTCTTCAATATCTCGCGGATAAATATTATAACCGCTCGCAATAATCATATCTTTCTTTCTGTCAATGATATAAAGGTATCCTTCTTCATCAACCTTAGCGATATCGCCTGTATATAGCCAGCCATCCCTTAAAGTATTGGCTGTTTCTTCAGGCATATTCCAATATCCCTTCATAATTTGCGGGCCTTTGATGATTACTTCTCCAAGTTCTCCAACTGGTAATTCATTCGTCCCCGTTTCCAAATCTACAATTTTGTATTCGGTGGAAGGTACTCCAATTCCAACACTGCCAGGTTTTCTGTCCGCGAATGGAGGGTTGCAGTGAGTGGATGGAGATGCTTCTGAAAGCCCGTATCCTTCCAATATTTTTGCACCTGTTTTGCCTTCAAATTCGCGCATCAGTTCAATCGGCATTGGTGCGCTTCCGCTGTTGCATGTTTTAATGCTGCTGATTCCATATTCCTCTGCACGCGGATGGTTTGTGATCGCTACATACATGGTTGGTACACCTGGAAAAGTCGTTGGCTGTTCGTTTTTAATTGTATTTAATACCTCTTCTAAATCAAAACGTGGAAGCATAATGGATTCAGATGCCGTATAAATTGAAAGATTCATACACGAACTCATACCAAAAACATGGAAAAGAGGAATAACTGTTAAACAACGTTCTTTTCCAATTTGAAATTCATGTTTAAAAAATTCGTAACACTGAATGACATTGGCTAGGATATTTTTATGTGTTAGCATGGCACCCTTTGATCTGCCGGTGGTTCCTCCTGTATATTGAAGAACTGCCACATCATGCTCTGGTTCAAATTCAACGGGGAGGACATTGCCGTTTCCTTCTGTCAAAAAATTTTCAAAGCTCCGATCCGGTGCAGAATCCTGCCCTGCAGGCTGTAAGCTGACAACAATGATATTCTTCAAGCTAGTTCTGGCTTGAACGCTTTTTACCCTTGGATAAAGAGCATCTAAAACAATCATGGTTTCCGCACCTGAATCCTTCAGGATATATTCAAGCTCCCGTTCAACCGACATTGGATTCACCTGCGTTACAATTGCCCCAGCAGTAAGTGCCCCATAATAGGAAACTACATATTGAGGACAGTTAGGCAGCATAATCGCTACTCGATCGCCTTTTTGAACTTGATTTTGTTGAAGAGCAGAAGTAAAAGATTGAACAAGTTCGTTTAATTCCTGATAAGTAAACTTTTTGCCATAGAAAGATAGACCATTATTTGTTGGATATTTTTCAGCAGTTTCTTGAAGAATATGACTTACTGTTTTGTTTGGAAACTCAATCGTTTTTACAATGGATTCAGGATATTGTGCCAGCCATGTATTTGCTTGTGTCATAATTTCTCCTCCAGAAATTTATTAATAGTCCATCTTGTTAAAAGGTTAGACCTCCACCATCAACAGAAAGAGTTGTTCCTGTAACAAAGGATGCTTCATCTGATGCTAAAAATAAAACTGCTTTCGCCACTTCATCAGGTGTCCCGATTCTTCTAAGAGCATTCGCTTTGGAAATAATCGGCCATTTCCTTTCATTTTGCTTCCAGTTGTCAATGATTTTTGTATCGATTACTCCCGGTGCAATGGCGTTTACACGAATATTGTATTTTCCATACTCTAGGGCCGCATTTTGGGTAAGTACCACAACTCCTGCTTTTGATGCATTATACGGGGCCATATATTTTTGACCTTTTAACCCTAATAAACTAGAAGTGTTAATAATCGCACCGCCGCCCGCCTTGATTAACTCTGGAACAGCATACTTAATCCCCAAGAAAACTCCTTTTAAATTTATATCGACTACTCTATCCCACTCTTCTTCCGTAATCTCAACGCTTCTTACCTCTGAATTGCCAATACCTGCATTATTGAAAATGATATGGAGGCCTTCATAGGCATTTGAAGTAATGTTGATTAGGTCTTTAATTTGACCTGAATCAGAAACATCCGTTTTGACAAAAATGGCCTCGCCGCCTGCCTCTTTTATCAGGCTGACCGTTTCTTCCCCCAACTGTGAATCGATATCGGCAACTGCTACATTAGCACCCTCTTTTGCAAAAAGGATTGCGGTTGAGCGTCCAATTCCGCCCCCTCCACCGGTCACAATTGCTGTTTTTCCTAGTAATCTCATAATATCTCCACCCTTTCTTTCCAAAATTACTTGTTTAATATGTAAGCGTGTTCAAAAATACCTACCATTGTACTAACCGGTTGGTATGTTGTGATTTAATTATACCTTCAAAACTTAAATATTCAAATTCTTTTCTAAATATTCTAATAAATTTACTGTTAATATTCAACTCAGTGTACTAAAAAAGGTCGAGAATCATGAAAAGTCTCGACCCATTGGCTGCTAAAATCTCTTTATTCCTTTCTTTTGCTTGTTCATAATTTCATACGATTTTTCAATTATATCCGTTAATACATCGCCTTTATAAATTCTACCGAGCTTTAAGCCTTGTTGGTAATACTCAACAATTTCATCCAGCTTTGCTGAGGTATCCTTTGAAATTCTTACATTTAATTGAATTCTTTCGCTTTCGCTCAAGGTAAGCACTCCTATCTTCTGTTAGCATATTGCTAGCACGGTTCTATTTAAATGATATCTGATGATACTATACTATATTTCTACAAATTTTTCATTATCCTTCCAAAAAAAGAGAGTGGCTAGTCTTTTAGCCCCTCTTCTTTAATAGAACTTTTAATATTGGTTTAATTCACTTTCTGGAGATTGGATGATAATTGGGCGTTTTACAGGATCTAGCCATCTTAAAATCGATAACACATTTGCTTGCGCCGTCCCAGTACATCCAAGTGTATAGCTGCTTGCTACATGAAAAAAGATGGCTGAACCCGCACCTGGAATTCTTTCCGTTGTATTGTAATTAATGACAAAGCCATAGTTATAGGCCGAAACATCCATTTTTTCAGCACTGCTCCATCGTCCCTGATTTTCAGAAGCTTTTTGCCAAGTGTTATATAGTGAAGACGTGGAATCGTCTACCCAAACGTCATCTGGAGTGATTTGCCGGTACGGGAGCTTAGTTCCCGGGTTTTGATATCGGCCGAATGCTGTTCCTATCGTATACTTTCCTCTTGGTGACTTTTTCGCACCTTCACTCATTACGGTGGCAAATCCTTCTTTCCCAATGTACCCATCGACGGTTAATTTCTCATACCATTTATTATCTATTTTTTCAAAGGTCCGGATTTTTGCTTTAACCGTGTTATATCCTGTTGCGGTTACGAGGATAAGTTGATTGTTATCTGAAATCGTTGTAAACTGATCGGCAATCGTATTGGGAATCCAGCTGCCATTTTGATTAAGATAATACCATCTGCCCACATAAACCCATCCTGTTTGCATCGCTCCATATGGATTTAAATAGTACCAGCGGTTATTGTAGTAAAGCCAGCCAGTCTGCATGGCTCCAGTTTCCCCGAGAAAATACCACTTTCCATTATCAAACACCCAACCCATTTGCATGGCTCCGTCATTGGCAAGAAAATACCACTTTCCCGAATCATGGAGCCAGCCGGTCTGCATGACTCCCCTAGCATCAAGAAAATACCATTTACCTTTATCCTGAAGCCAGCCTTTTTTCATCACTCCGTTGCTATCGAGGTAATACCATTTTCCCTCATCATTTACCCACCCATGTCGCATGACACCATCGCTTCCAAAGAAATACCATTTGCCATTATTATATTGCCAGCCTGTATAATGGGTTCCGTCACCTACATCCGCCTTTGGATAAATGGGGTTAATAATAAGAAATGCACAAATAAACATCAATAAGACTCTGATTCTCACTTTCTGTTACCACCTATCTTAACTAAAAACTCTACTACTATATAATACTAACAAAATAATTATGATTAATGAATAACTGTTTCTACTTTTGGATTGCTTACAAATTGACCGGATAGCCACGTTTTCAGCAAGTTTAACAATTCTGGATGAACTGGCAATTCGGCTTCTACCGGAAGATCTTTTTTAATCGAAAAAATAGTAGAGGATTTTGTTATATATTTACAGGAGTGTCCCATATTTTCAACGACATAATATTGTGCGTCACCTTTAACATAAAGTGGTAAATCTTTTAGCACTTCTGGATTTGCCTGAATATCCCTAGCCCCTGTTATGGCAAGAATCGGGCAAGAAACCTTTGCCAAATCATCACGGACATTATAGGATAGATGTTCACGCATCCATTTCGCATTTATTTTTACAAAATTTTGCTTCATTACATCTCCAGTTGAGTTTAGGATTTTTTCTAGAAACTTTTGTGCTTGTTTTTCCACTTTTTTATGTGCTCCAAGTAAACGAAGTAAATATCCTTGAAAGCCCTTGGCGTTGATTATGTCCTCCGTGGCTATATCTCTTTGTCTCTTTAACGCTTCACCCAATCTTTCCACAGCACCAGAAAGTAAAATTAATCCTCCAAGGTCTTCTATAGGGGCTAAAGCTGTGCCAATAGCCGCTCCTTCACTATGACCTAATACAATTACTTTCTCAGCGTCCACTTCAGGAAGGTTTTTTAAAAATTTAACAGCTGCTTGGGCGTCATCAACTAAATCCCACAGCCCTGTTGATAAAAAGTCTCCTTCACTAGCGGCCACACCTCGCTTATCATACCTTAGGCTAATGAAACCAATCGAGGATAAATATTCCGCTAATTGACGATAAAGCTTCAAATCGAGTTTCTTATTCACTTTACCATTTCTGTCCAATTTCCCTGACCCCGTAATGATTAACACCGCTGTGGTTTTTTCTTTAAGATTTTCCGGTAAACATAAAGTTCCCTTTAATGCTGCTCCACTTTGTATTGTTACTTCCTTTTCCCTAATTGTCATTTTTACATCCCCCTATTCGTACTTTAGTTTTTTTTGATACTTGTAAAGAAAAAATTGGAAATTTTTAAATTTTCCATCACTTCCATTCTGTTACATGAAATGATAATTTTCGACTTATATTATAATGAGGAGGTTAAGGGATAATGATTTTATCGTGGATATTTGGAGGTATGCTGTTAGCCCAGCAAGTAAACGCTCCAATTAGTTTACTCATTACAAAAGATGGTCAGCCTGTTTCCCATATTAATCATTTAGACTTTACCAATCCATACATAGATTTACCGATTGTGGATATGAAAAAATATAACCAGTTTTTAAATCAACTTGATAACCAATTTTCTATCGCACCAGAAAATGCCTATCTAGACCAGCATGGTATTATTCACTCAGAAAAAGTTGGGTACCAAATTAACCGCCAAGCTTTTACTGAACAAGTTTATACTTATTTTTTTGATCAAAGCCCAACTAGACTAGAAATACCCATGTCAACTCTCTATCCAAAGGTGGATAGCGAATTACTTGAAAACATCGGGAGGATGCGAATCGGCCGCTATGTTACTTCCTTCAATCCGCATAATAACAACCGTACCACCAATATTCAGTTAGCGGCAGATGCGATTAATAATTATGTTGTCTTTCCTGGCGAGACGTTTTCCTTCAACAAAGTGGTAGGTAAACGGACTGTTGCGCGCGGCTACAAGCGTGCCCCTGTAATTGTAAGAGGAGAATTTTCAGAGGATATTGGCGGAGGAATCTGCCAAGTATCATCCACTCTTTTTAATGCCGTAGATAATGCCGGGCTTCAAATTGTTGAACGATTCTCTCACACTCGCAAGGTTCCGTATATTCCTCCAGGCCGGGATGCTACGGTAAGCTGGTATGGACCAGATTTTGGATTTAAAAACAAGTACAATCAGCCTGTTTTAATTAGGGCAAGAACGCTTGGCAGATGGTTAATCATAAAGGTCTATTCTTCTGAAAGCGTAGATCATATCCCCAGAAAAGTTCCAAATCCTCCATATTAAAAAGTCCGCAAAATGCGGACTTTTTACTTAACGTTTATTATTTAATGCACTTTCTAACAATTCTTCCGAGAACTCCGTTAAGGCAGCAGTATCCATCCTGTTTATGTTGCTAAATTTTGGAACCATATTTTTTACAGCATTTTGGATTGGAAGTGCCATATCTTTACGCTTTCCTCTTGTTACTCCAAGTACTGCAGCACTCAAGCCTATGCCTACGAGAGATGCCCACATGGCCCCCCTGCTCTTCCGTTTAGGCATAAACAAATTGAAAAAAGGCTGGTTTCTTAAGCTTTTCATTATCAGCACTCCTTCAGCATGTTATAGAAGAGAATATCCCTTCCATTTGCTTAATTTGTGCATTTTTGATTTGAATATGATGAGCAAACAGAGCCTTATTTGTTAATGTTTGGCAGATTTTTTCCATATTTTTCATATAGAATGTCCTTAGATAAAAATAAATAGGTAAGTGTATTTGATTTTGAGGAGGAATTAGAAAGAAACATGATTGGAAGCTGGCCTAATTTTTTATAGGACCGATACCATCGACTTGAAGGTGAAAAACACTCAAAGCCTAACGATTTTACCCCCTTATTTATAGTCGTAATTCCAATAATCCCTTTAATCTTCTCTTCCTCAGGATGCTCCATTAAATAACTTGCCAGCAATGGCATGGATCTTAAAACCCTCGTATAAATTTTTCTTGCTCTGGAAAGTTCATTTTTTATTTTTAAAAATTCACTTAGTAATTGAACATTATGTAAATGAATTTTTAATAGGAAATCATTTTTGGCAATGACTGTACCATCTGAAAGAATGAATTTTTCCCCTTTGTATTTTGTAATGCGAACTCGAAATACAGATTGATCATTTATATAGTGTAAACGGGAAAATTGATAAAATAGTGGATCTAAAAGCTTCCAAATCCAAATGATTATAAGACGGACATACATATTCTTACACTCCATTCTAACTTATCCATAGGGAGAAAATGAATATTGGTTTTTAATATGGTAATATAAGGTTATGTGAGAAAAATTTGAAAATGCTAAATTCCGTGGTAAATGGGGATTATAGAAAATATAAACAGCTTTTGTTTACATAATATTATTATTGTTAAATCGATCCTTTATACCATTAAAATGAACCTCTTTCCTCCTATTTACATATTATGCAAAAAAGATAACTAGGTGGTGTCTATGGGAGGCCTAACATATTTAGATTTCTTGGCCAAGTTTGGAGTTGGCGGAGCCCATCCTGGAGGAATCCAATTAACAACAGATCTCCTTTCAAACGAAAGGATTACTAAGGATTCGATCATTTTGGATGCTGGCTGCGGCACAGGACAGACAGCGGCTTATATATATCAGCAGTATAAGGCAAAGGTATTTGGATTGGAGATCAATCCAATTATGATTGAAAAAGCAAAAAATCGGTTTCAGACCTTGCAGATGCCTATTCAAGTAATCCAAGGCTCAATAGAAAAAATTCCCTTTGAGGATCATACCTTCGATTTTATCATTTGTGAATCTGTTTTAGCTTTTGTTGATAAACCTGAAGCTCTTAAAGAATTTTATAGGGTGTTAAAAAAAGGCGGAAGACTCATTGCAAATGAAATGACAATCAACCAAAAACTATCCCCACAAGACGAAATGGAAATTAAAAATTTTTACGCTTTGGATTCAATATTGCTTGAGGAAGATTGGAAAAGACTTTTAGAAAGTACTGGTTTTATAAATATAAAATTAAAACAAAAAAAATTTAGTTTGAGTCATGGAAACCAAGGAGCAGAATTTAATTTCTCCAAAAACTTCGAACCCGAATTATTTCAAATTCTAAACCAGCATGGTCATATTGTACTTAAATATCAGGACATATTAAGTTATAGGATTATTACTTGCTCCAAAAATTAGCTATTCCCCATTCTTTCAAGTTCTAGTGTATATAAAAAAATTCTCGACGAAAAATAAGCTATTGAAAGGATGGGTGACAAACGTGGATAAAACATTGGGGTATCTTAGGGAAATTTTATCAAATTATACTGACCAGCACTCTCCGGGTAATCAATTGTATCATAAGCTTTCGGAAGGTCACTATTCATCAGAGGGAGCATTTGTAAGGCATTTAAACCAAAAAGAAATTAATTTTTTAAATGACATTCTTCCAAAAGAAATCAACTATGCAAAAGAGGAACAGGACGAAAAAAGAGCTTATCAATTAAATGAAGTGTATGAACTATTACTTTGATACTAAAAAGATGGCATAGATCTATGCCATCTTTTTAGTAAATATTTCATTTTTCGCCTATTTATTTCCGAGGTAAGCGCATAGTACGACAAAACCTGATTACTAACCTCTACCTTATTCACCATAATACGACACTAAATATCAGAAAATTACAATAACTTATATTTTTTTCTGAAAAAAATTGAATTTATGGAGGCTTTAATGTATGTCTCTCTTCTTAAATCTTCCGCCTCTGACTTCAGCAATATCTGCAACAGCTAAAAAGGCACTGTGATCATTTTCGGTTACTATTTCCTTCAATTTTGCCTCTTCCAGACGGTTGATGACGCAAAAGATAACCTTCTTATCATCTCCTGAATAGGCACCTTCCCCATTGATATAAGTAACACCACGGCCAAGACGACTTAAAATTGCATCGCCGATTTCTTTGGCATTATCACTTATGATCCACACTGATTTGGATTCATCAAGACCTGTAATCGTAATATCAATCGTTTTGTAAGCAACAAAATAGGCAATCAGTGAATACATAGCACGGTCCCACGAGAAAACAAATCCAGCACTCGCAAGGATAAAAAGATTGAAGAACATAATAATTTCGCCGACTGAGAATGGCAGTTTATTATTAAATAAAATAGCCAGTATTTCGGTTCCATCTAAAGAACCTCCGTACCGAATTACAATACCTACTCCAATACCGAGGACAACACCTCCAAAAACAGTTGCCAAGGTAATATCTTGGGTAAACGCCGGGACTGGATGGAGCAATGTGGTTGCAATGGAAAGAACGATGATTCCATAAAGCGTGGATAAAGCGAAGGTTTTTCCGATTTGTTTATAGCCAATAAAGAAAAAAGGGATATTTAGAATAAATAGGAAAATACCGATTTTCCAGCCAGTAAGGTACGATAGCATGATGGAGATGCCGGTTATACCACCATCAATAACGTTGTTTGGTACGAGGAAAATTTCAAGTCCGACTGCCATTAATATAGCACCAATGGTTATTAACAATATTCGCTGAAAAATCTTTTTCTTTGTCAATCTTCGGTGTTGTATCTTTTCCATGATGGCAGTCTGCTGCTCAATAATATTTAATTCTTGTATTCCTGACATTATCTTGCCCCTTTCAAATTAGATGTTCTATATATAGTATAACGAATAATTGCATTTATTTATAATATTATGCTTTTATTTCTGCCATATTTAATAAAAAAAAGGACTGCCTTTTACAGGCAGCAAGAAATTTTATATTAACTTGGATCAACCTCATCGAAAGAAAGTGTTGTAACACTCGTAAAATCCCCTTTTTCCACTTCTTCTTCAGTAGCACTTTGCTCTAATTCTTCCTGATCATCCATTCCAGGTGCGATTCGTGGCATATTTTGGTTTAAATTTCTTCTTTTTATCAAATCATAGCCCCCTTTCCGAAAATATTTTTTCAATAAATGCCCGGAAATATACTTACTTGATAAAAAAGAAGCAGCATGGATGTTTTCCTGCTGCTTTGTTTCAGTCATTATTGTTCTTTTAATCGAGCTCGTTTGATGAAGAAGGCGAGAATTAATGCAACCATAGCGATTCCTGTTGCTACGATAAACGAATCATTAATACCATCGATTGTTGCTTGCTTCATCGTTTGTCCATAGATCATATACGTCCCTAATTGATTGCCTGCTGCGGCTGGCAAATGAGTCAATGCTGCGATACCCTGTCCAATTTGAGCTGTCTTACTTGCTATAAAAGGATTGACACTTGTAATAAGGTTCGAATATTCTCCCATGTGAACACCCTGCCTTGTTGTCATCACCGTTACTAAAAAGGCCGTACCTATGCTTCCGGCAACCTGTCTTGCTGTATTTGAAGCCGCTGTCCCATGGGCACCCAGATGGCGCGGTAATTGATTTAGCCCTTCCGTCATAACAGTCATCATTAAAAAAGACATCCCGAACATTCTTAAAACGTAAAGTAATAATATATGACTAAAACTAGTAGTCATACTCAATTGAGTAAAGAGCCAAGTTGTGATCACGGTAATGGTTAAACCAATCACCGCTAACCATCTTGCACCCATTTTATCAAATAGTGCTCCTGCAATCGGAGACATGATCCCCATAACAATTGCTCCAGGCAATAGCAATAGACCAGAATCAAAAGCAGTAAAACCTCGAATGTTTTGCAAATAAATTGGCAGCAAAATCATCGCCCCGAACATTGCCATATTAATAATCATACTGATAATAGTGGTTAAGGCGAATATATCGTACTTAAAGACACGTAAATCGAGCATCGGATTTTTAGTGGTCAGCTCTCTCCAAACAAAGGCAATTAAGGTAATTACCCCTATTATTAAGGAAATCACAACTGTTCCGCTGGACCATCCATGGCTTCCAGCTTCGCTGAAGCCATATAAAAGGAAGCCAAAACCCAAGGTTGAAAATAACAAACCTGGGAAATCGAATTTCGGGTTGGTCACCTCAGTAACATCTCTCATCCAAAAGACACTCAAAATTAAATCTAGAATTCCAATTGGAATTACCACATCAAATAAAAGTCTCCAAGAATAATGTTCCACAATCCACCCTGACAAAGTAGGACCAATGGCTGGTGCAAACAGCATAACTACTCCCATAATCCCCATTGCTTTTCCGCGTTTCTCTGGTGGATATAAAGAGAAAAAGACGGTCATTAAAAGCGGCATAATAATCCCTGCTCCTGAAGCCTGAACAACCCTTCCAACCATCAGCATACTGAAATTTGCCGAAAATGAACAAATTATGGAACCAACTGTAAACAGAAATACAGAAGTGATAAACAATTTTCTTGTCCCAAACTTTTCAATTAAATAAGCAGTAACGGGGATAAATATCCCATTTACAAGCATATATCCTGTAGAAAGCCATTGAACCGTTGTAGCTGAAACATTCAAGTCTGTCATAATATGTGGGATTGCAACATTCAATAACGTCTGATTTAAAATTGCAACAAATGCTCCTAGCATTAATGCTGCCAGCATTTTACCTTTTCCACTATCTTCTTTTGCATCTTGCATTCTTGATCTGCCATGTACTTTTCTTTTGGGTTTTACATTGGCTTCGACATATTCTAAGGCAGGTTCAGGAATGGCAGATTCCTTTAATAGGTCTTCCACTTGCAAATGTAAATCCTCATTGTCTTCCTCAGAAACCTTAGAATAAATGGCACTTTCTCTTTTAACATTCTTTTTCTTTTTTTTCAAAAATAAATAGTTCAATGCTAATAAAAGAAAAATGCATAAAATGATATAAACAGAAATATAAATCGACATATTTTCACCTACTTATGGACTCTCACGGTTACATTCATCCCTGGGACTAATTGGAGTCCCTTATAATCTTCAATGGCTATTTTAACAGGGATGACTTGTGTCACTTTGGTGTAATTACCGGTTGCGTTTGTATTAGGTAATAATGAAAATGTTCCAGATGTAGCTAAACCGATATTCTCCACTCTTCCCTTTAATGTCGTGTTTGGAAAGGCATCTACATAAATATCAACTTCCTGATCAATAGCCATTTCATCTATACTGGTTTCCTCGATATTGGCCGTCACCCATAAATTTTCTAGATCAAACATTTGAGCTAAAGGCATTCCAGCCGCCACAATTGAATCTTTGACAGCACTTGTTTGGACTACCGTTCCATCACTTGGAAGGGTAATCTTTATTTCCGCAGGTGCAGACCCAGCTCCAGTACTTGCTGTAAAAACGGAACCAATTTCCTCATCTTTGGCAAAGCGATCTCCAACCTTTGCTTCCCACTTGGTTAATTTCCCACTTGCCGGAGCGGAAACCGTAACTTGCTGACCGGCAATTTGGGCATTGTCCGTAGATAAATAATTTACATTGTTGCTGTAGTAGGAGTATGCAGCAAATCCTCCGCCTACTAAAATAATTAAAATGATGATATTTAATAATATTAATCGACCTGTCTTCATTAGATTTACTCCTTCTCAATTAGGCTTTACTAATTAGTAGTTTGTGTAGACTCATATGGTTTTACTATAAGAACAACAAACTTTTCAGTTTTAAATGGTTGAATTTTTTGTATTGTTTGATTAATCTAATAGAATCAAGGGGGAGATTAAATTGATAAGGAAACTGTCAGAAAAAGATCATAAACAGGTCCTCTCCTTTTTAAGTGAGGAACCTTCGATTAATTTATTTATTATTGGGGACCTTGAGGTGTTTGGATATAAATCTGTTTTTCAGGAAATTTGGGGGGAATTTGATCAGCATGGTGAGTTCAAAGCCGTCCTGCTCCGCTTTTATCAATCATTTATTCCGTATGCTAAAGGGGAATTTAACGTTAGTGGTTTTGCTTCAATCATGAACGAGTTTAAGAAGCCTCTTTACTTATCTGGAAAATCAGATATTGTAGAACGGTTCGAGTCCTATAAAGAATTGGAACTTGGACCAAAACATGTTACTTACTTTGCTGAATGCCGTTCAACCGAAAACTTTGGGACAACAGATTTAGAAATCAACTTTGCGGGATTGGAAGATGTTGACAGAATCATTTCCCTTCGCAGCACGATCGAAGAATTTCAAATTCGAAGTGATGCCCGTGAAATCTTATTAAAATCAATGGAGGCCAATACATCAAGGACCTATTATACCGAAGAAAACGGCATTATGACCTCATGTGTGTCGACAACAGCTGAAAATTCCATCTCAGCCATGATTGTCGGTGTTTGCACAAGAAATGAAAATCGCCGTCAGGGCCTTGCCACCGGGATAATGCAAAAACTTTATAATGATGTTTTATCAGAAGGAAAAACTCTTTGCCTCTTTTATGATAATCCTGAAGCAGGCAGGATTTATAAAAGACTTGGCTTCAAAGATATTGGTATATGGACGATGCATCGTTAACGAAAGAATCCTTTAAAGGATTCTTTTTTATGTAGTAGCCGAAAATTATAAGGGAAAATTACTAACATGAACTATGAAGGGATGCGATAATGCAATGTATGAATCCATAAAAAAATACGCAAAGCCTTTCGACACTATAACAGATCTAAACCCTTTAATTGATGCTGTAGGTGATGCTAAATTCGTGCTCCTCGGTGAATCCTCTCATGGAACTTCCGAGTTTTATACGGTTCGCACCGAGATATCAAAACGATTGATTCAGGAAAAAGGTTTTTCTTTTATTGCCGTTGAAGGAGATTGGCCGTCCTGCCAAAGTGTTAACCGTTATGTAAAAGGTATTGATCAACCTGGAATGGATGTAAAAGAGGTGCTTCAATCCTTTAATAGATGGCCAACTTGGATGTGGGCTAATCAAGAAATCATCGGGCTAATCGAATGGTTAAAAGAATACAACCTGAAGGAAAATCTACCTCAAAAAGTCGGCTTTTATGGCTTGGATGTATATAGTCTTTGGGAAAGTATGGACGAAATCCTCCGATATTTAGAAAAAACCAATTCACCCAGTCTTAACCTAGCAAAACAAGCATTCTCCTGCTTTGAACCCTTTAACCGAAATCATGAAACCTATGCTGTCTCTGCAGGTTATTTATCGGACGATTGTATGAAGGAATCATTAGAACTTTTAGAATCGATTCGAAAAAACAAATGGAGATTCGATGACAAAGAAGAAAGCCATCTTAATATGGAGGTAAATGCCTTGGTTACGGCACATGCTGAGGAATATTATCGAACAATGGTAACAAGTGATATAAGGTCTTGGAATGTCCGTGACAAGCATATGGTAGATGCCTTAGACACGGTTATGAAGTTTTATGGCGGGGACGCAAAGGTGATTATTTGGGAGCACAATACGCATGTTGGCGATGCAAGAGCAACCGACATGAAGGGTGAGGGAATGATCAATGTCGGCCAATTAATTAGAGAACAAAACAAACCAGAAGATGTGTTCATTATCGGCTTCGGCACCTTTAACGGCACCGTCATGTCGGCTACTGAATGGGGGCTGGATTTTCATGTCACTGAGGTACCGCAGGCCCAATTTGGAAGCTGGGAATATCTTATGCACAATTCGGGCGCTTTTAATAAATACCTCATTTTTAATAATAAGAACCAAGAGGAATTTTCCACAACCATAGGTCATCGAGCGATAGGTGTAGTATATCGGCCTGAATATGAGCATTTTGGAAATTATGTTCCCTCCAACATGAGTCAAAGGTATGATGGCTTTATTTTTATCGATAAAACCACTGCACTGCACCCACTCGTCTTGGAGCATATTTTAATATAAGTAAGGCTCTTTTCTTAAACTTTGTTGCTTTTGGAACCCAATAAGGTTCATTTACTAAGTTTATAGGCAATTTTCGCAAAAGCACTTACGAAAAGATGCCACGACGCTTCTAGTTATACGGCTTTATAAACTTATACGAAAAACAACAATTTATGCGAAAATAGCCATAAGTAAAAAGGTCTTCCTTTTGTTTCTGAGGAAGACCTTTGTTTATTAATCCACGATGGGATCTTTAAAATTATCTGTCACCGGAATATTGTTCTCTTTTATCATCTTTTCAACCCGCCACTTATTTTCTGAAAGTTTATCATTAAATGGTATGGTTATTTTCCTGCCCTCCCTATTTTCAAATTGATATTCCAATATACCTGTGGTTCCTTGGTGATTTCGATAAACGATATGAACTTTTTTTATTTTATCCCATTTATATTCCTCTTCTTTTATTTTAGTAAGGGAGTTATAATGGATTCCTTTTTCATCGAAATAATAATAATTGGTTAAGCTCATAACAAACGCTGGAATGCTTCCAAGAATTAAGATCCAGGTAACCCATTTTATTCCTCTGCCATCCGATCGCTGCCGGAAAATAAGATAAACGGTTAAAGCGAACGCAATTATTAACAATCCTGCCGCAAAAGTGATATAGGCCGTTAAAGGCGTAGTAAAAAACCATTGGGATCGCGAATAATAGACCATACTCTGATAGGAAGCCACAACAATAAATGGAACAAATAAACTGCTGATATACAAAATAATTGTATAGGCAACAAGATTTACCTGGTTATCCTCGGCAGGCTCTTTCCTTTTTTGCAACAACATAAAAAAACCATCCTTATGTATTTTATTCCTTTAATTTTACCATTATCTAAATAATTTGACGTGATTTTCCATAAGAAGTTTCACATAAAATATGAATGATAAAAAACCAGACAATTGACTGGTTTTTTCCCCATTTTATTTTGTTCCCGGTGCTGGATGATCTACACCTTTAACATGGTGCTTGTGGCCGCTGTCTTCTGATGTATGAAAATCATAGTAATGAACATGCATTCCGTTCCCCACTGGGATAGCCGGTCCTGAGTATGCCCGGTAATGATGGGTATGCCCATCCTCAAATAATACATATCCCTCAGTATAATGAATATGGCCGCCATCTTGTGTTGGTATTGGCGGTGAGGTTACATCAAGGCATTGGTGTACATGCTCTGAACTAACACCAGTATAATCTACAGAACCATGATTATGGTGTGGAACAAAGCCTGGAACAAAATCATCTTTTCCTACTTTAGCCATTACAATCACCTCACGATTTTGATGATTCATCTATATGCGGACGTAATAAAAAAAATAATTGAAATAGCGAAGGTGGAAAAATTTTCAGTGTCCCAAAAATAAAAAAGGTACATAAGCACCAAGATAAATCACATACTATTTTTGTAATTTCAATCACTATCACGAAAGAAGGATTATTTCATGACTGTAGGAACACAGGTAAAACAAGCATTAGCAGGATTAAAAAGTGCACAGGCAAGTTTCGAAACCTTTGCTCTTGCAACAGATAATCAAAATGCAAAACAACTTTATCAACAGGCTGCCCAGCAAACACAACAGGTTCTTGATAGCCTTGAGCCTCGTCTTCAAGAAATCTTGACTGAAGAACCACAATACAATCAATAATGAAAAAAGGTTGGCGTTTATGCCAACCCATTTTTCATTTAATTTTTAGGTATTGTATTAAAAAATGAAAGGAAGATTTTCCAGTGACCGTTGCTTCAAATGTTAAGCAATGCCTGATTACCATTAAAGGAATTGAAGCGCAGCTGTCTTCGCTTGCCTTAAATTCTTTAGATAAAGAAGCTCAAGCTATGTTTCATGAAACTTCCTTAACGATGGCCAATATCAAAAAAGACCTTCAATATCGTGTTTTGGAACTAGAAAGACAGGAACCGCAATATAAAGGGTCATAATCATTGGGGTGAAAAATAGTGCCAGGATGGATATTTATAATTGTTCGTTCGCTTATATTTATCTTGCTCTTATTTCTAACAACTAAAATTCTTGGAAAAAAACAAATTTCCGAGCTTTCATTTTTCGAATATATTGCAGGCATTACAATAGGAAGTATTGCCGGTGAGGTTGTAACCGGACTTGAAGCCAATATCTTACATGGAATTTTGGCGTGTGTGGTATTTGGATTTGTAACCTGGCTGGTTGACTTTATATCCTTATACAGCAAAAGTTTTCGGGACATGGTCGAAGGAAAAGGTACGGTTGTCATTAAGGATGGAAAAGTTTTGGAGGAAAATTTAAAAAAGGAAAAATATACGATTGACGAGCTTTCAGCACTGCTTCGTCAAAAGGATATTTTTAAGCTTGCAGATGTGGAATTTGCGGTCCTGGAACCCCGAGGCAATTTAACTGCCTTGTTAAAAAAGGAAAACCGTCCGCTTACACCAAAAGACTTACAAATGAAAGTGCCGAATGAAAAAGAGCCGCAAACGGTCATCATGGACGGAAATATCATTGATGAACCATTGCGAATTGCTCGAAAAAGCAGAGCTTGGATCTATACAGAATTAGAAAAACTAAACGTTACTCTTGCAAATGTTTTCATAGGACAAGTTGACTCTTATGGTGAATTAACCGTTGATTTGTATGATGATAAAATTCAGGTTCCCGAGCCCCAACAAAGACCTCTATTACTTGCAACACTGAAAAAGACCCAGGCCGATTTAGAAATATTTTCGCATCAGACCGATTGTGAAAAATCAAAAGCAATGTACAAGAAAAATGCTGCTCTTCTACAGGAAACAATCGATAAGCTTAGTCCATTTTTAAATGGATAGTACATGAAAAATCCTTATCAACGATTGATTGATAAGGATTCAATATTTTTAGGAACTAACTGAATTTTCTTTGCTCGAAAGTGCCGGGGAAGTGGCCGTGCTTTTATGAGAAATATAGCTATGAAGCACCATTCCAGCCATAACTAATATCATCCCAATCCAGGATATGGTTGATGGGAATAAAGAATTCAGGAGCAATAATTCCCCAATTAAAGCAAATAAAACTTCCATTGATTGAGTTGCTTCAACCGCTGCTAATTTCTGCATATTTCCTCTAACCAAATCGGTGGCATGAAAAAAGAGAATGGTGGCAATGACACCGGAAGAAATGGCAACAAGTCCTGATTGTATCGTTTGTCCCGAGCTTGGAGGTCCTTCTGTAAGAAAACCATATAGGGATAAAATAATCCAAAGTGGCAAACTGGCCAATGTCATCCCCAATACACGTTGAAAAACATCTAACCGTCCGCCGCAAACATCCATCATTTTTCGGTTGCCAAGGGGATAGGCAAAAGACGCAATTACAACCGGAATCACCCCTAAGGAAATTGCTAAAACAGAAAGATGATTGGCTTGCTCCAGCTGCATTAATATAATTCCCAATAAAATAATCAATGACATGGCCAACCCTTTGAATGGAATTTTTCCTCTTGATTGCGTTGGTTCTTTATCCGTCATAACGGTTTCATAAAATAGCGGAGATAACAACGAACCGGAGATAATGGTGATTTGCCAGGTGGCTGCAATTAACCATCCGGGAGCGTAAGCCGCAGAGAAACAAATAGGTGCATAGAACAATCCAAACCCCACAAAACTCCATAAAAACCATGCACTTGGCCGTTTCTTCATTTCTGCAAATAATTGCCTAAGATTTTTTCTCATGATTACGATAACGAATAGAAAGGGTACCATAAAGAAATAACGTAAGGATGCACTCCAAATCCAGCTCCCGCCAGCTAAGTCCATCGCCCGATTTAGAATAAAGGTAAACGCAAAAAAGAAAGCGGCAAGTATGCCTAATATGATGGGCCGCATCGAATAAATCCCCTTCTACTTTAAATTTTTCTCTTTGGTAGATCAACTTTTTTTAGTATAGCAGATTTCTGAATTATTTGTTTAAAGAAAAAATTAGCCTCGATTAATTTGAAACTTTCTTCTTTTTCACACGTACATATTGTGGTCAAAATAAATAATAGAGTGAGGTTGATACCATGTTCGGAAAAGTTGCTGCTGATATTTTGGGACTAAGTGATGTTGGTGCGGTTATTAAGCCGGAGAATTATGATAAAGTGGACGCCGATGATTATGTGATGCACGAAGATAATGAAAAAATATATTTCCTAATTAAATCTAAATCAGATGAATATTGTTTTACGAACAATGCACTTATCCATTTGGACGGCACCAGCGCTACAAGCAAAAAACGCATGCTGCACCGATATAACTATGCTACCCATAAAATATCTGATGTAATGCTTGAAACAGCCGGAACCGTCGATCTTGACGTGGAAATCAAATTCAAAATTGGTTCTATGCCATTCTCCATTGATGTTCATAAAAAACATATTGAAGAAGTAAAGGACTTATATAAGGCTTTAATCAAAATATCTGAAATCACACATGAAAATGACATTTCTTTACAATTCGCAAAACAAAGCCTTGAGGTTGCCTCTACTACACTAGGCCGTGTTACAAGTCCTGACAGCAATTTAGTAGTTCAGTTTAAAATGCTTAACCAAGCAGCATTCCAATGGTTAGAAGACAGCAAAAAACAATTTTGCGTGAAGGACTTTGGCTCAGTATTTGAAAAGTACATTAATAATTAAATCAAACAAAAATAACCCCCAGCGGGGGTTATCAAGCTGTCGAAAACCTTTCGGCAGCCTTTTAATTCATTCATATTCTTTATATTTAAGTAAAGATTTTTAAACAAGTCTGTTGATTTGCGCTCCAGGCGCTTCGCTTTCCGCGGGCGTGCCGGGGAGCCTCCTCGTCGCTTCGCTTCTGCGGGGTCTCCCCTGCCCCGTACTCCCGCAGGAGTCTTCGCGCCTTCCGCTACAATCAACAGAGTGTTTTTCAATAGGAAAAATGCTTTATAAATTTTGAAAAGAAAAATTTGAGCGAAGCTTTGCAGACTCAAAAACTGTACAGGCTCCGCCAATCCCTGTTAAGGGGAATAGAGCGTAAGCAAAAAGGCCCTCCTGCCTAAGGCTGCTAAAAATATAAAAAAATTTGCAACCCATTTAGCCAGGTTGGAAAAGGTGTGTTGCAATAACTTTGGTTCATTTACCTCCCCGTGGAAAGCGAGTGCCTGGAGCGGAAATCAACAGGCCAGATAGCAGGGACAATCAATTCAATCAATTAATTAAACATCGGTAATTTAGATTTAGACAAATAATAAATTGCCGAGAAAAATCCCCTTTCTCGACAATCTGATAACCCCCAACAGGGGTTATTTTATTTAGATATAATCAATTAAAACATCATCTAATGGCAATCTAGTTGTATGATGAGCCGGTGCAGCAGCCTTCCCTATGGCGATTAAGACAACAGGGAAAAAGCGTTCAGGGAGGTCAAATTTCTTCGCAAATTGCTCTTTGCTAAAACCACCCATGGGCACAGTATCATAGCCTCTATCCTTTGCAATTAACATCAGCTGCATGGAAACTAGTCCGGCATCAAAGGAAGCAATGTTTTTCAGAATCTCTTCCGAAGCAAAAGGATACGTTTTGTTGGTGTTTTCGATTAATCGGTTCATGCTTACTTCATCTAAATATCCAGCTTCAAATGCACTGCGGTAAACTTTTTCTACACTTTTATACATCTCTTTATCGCCAATGACTGCAATAACGGCGGAAGCTGTTTCCACCTGCTCTTGATTGTTCGCAATTGTTCTAAGTTCTTTTTTAACTTCTTGGTCTTCGATCACAATAAAGCGCCATGGCTGCAAATTACTAGATGATGGTGCTTTTGTAGCTTCTTTTAGAATATCATTAATTTCTTCTTTAGAAATTTTATAGGTTGCGTCATATTTTCTTACTGAATGACGTTCATTAATCAATTCAGTCAAACTTTTTGTACTCACAGAATTTGCCATCGATGATTCCTCCTTTTGGATGGGAGTTGTTACTTATCGTTTGTTTATCCCTCCATAACGATACCATGAAATCATTACCTCTATACAAGTAAAATGCTTGCACTTTGAAAAAAGTGCAAGCATTAGTTATGAAGGGCTTGGCCTGTGAAACAGCCCCATGACTTCAATTGTTTCGGTAATATTTACGAAAGCAGTTGGATCTACTTCTGTTATCAGGGTTTTTACTTCATTTAGTTCGTAACGGGAAATAACTGTAACCATAACATTACGTTTATTATTTGAATAGCCGCCTACTCCATCCATAATAGTTAAACCACGGTACAGGTTAGTCAGTAAATGCTGTCTCATCTCTTCGCCTTTTTCAGTTATGATCATGATTGTTAATTTTGCATGATCGGTATAGATAGCATCTACAACTTTACCGGTTACAAATATGGAAACTAATGTATTAAGAGCGGCATCCCACGTGAACAAAAATCCACTTATTAATATAACCACTGCGTTCATGCCAGAAAGTAAAACGCCTATTGGAAAGTCTTTTTTGCGTGCAACTATCATTCCTATGATATCAAAACCTCCAGTTGATCCTGAACAGCGGAACACGATTCCCACTCCTAAGCCTGTTAAAGCTCCACCGAATATGGAAGAAAGGATCGTACCTTTTGCGATTGGGAATTCTGGTATGACAGAAAGCCCTACAGAAATAATTAATACTGAAAAGATGGAATTCATGATAAATTTTTTCCCAAGCATTTTATATCCAATGATTAATAACGGGAAATTCAATAGAAAGTTGGCCACCCCTGTATTTATGGGGGTAATCATTCCAAACATCATGGAAATTCCACTTAATCCGCTGCTTAACACTTCATGTGGAATTAAAAAAAGATTAAAGGCAATAACAATAATAAGGGATCCAATTATAAGTCCAAAAATCCGCACAAGGAAATCCTCCCATACTTCTCCATTTATTTAAAAATAATACTGATAATATTTCTTCATGTAAATTTAATAGTTTTTTATAAAAATAATAAATTATCTGACATTTTTTCAATTGCCCTTTAATTAAGAGGAATAAGGATAATCTCCTATTAACATCTCTTTATGATATTCCCATTAACATGAATAATTATTCAACCTTCATTAGATTTCATGCTATTGAAAGAATTTTTTAGGAAGAATGATTGACAATAATTCAATAACATTTATAATTTAGTAATATATTAAACTTCATAAATAAATCCTCATCAAACCGATGAGGTAGAGGTCGCGGTTTTTATTAGTATAACGGACGAGATGCAGAGACATTTTTGACTCCGTTTGAAAGGAAAAACTGCCGAAGTGTGCTTTCTTCTCTGAATAAGCATGCTGGGGCTGTCTCCAAATAGGAACAGAACTGTCACGAATGGACCTACCAGCTGTTCGTGTTGAGCTATCTTTCGGAAGGTATGATGCGGGGTATTAAAAATGCCATCGATGTCTATCTCGATGGTTTTTTTTATTCCAAACTCCTTCCATAAACTAATCAAAAGGGAGTTATAATTATGCAAACTTCACGGGTATTAAAAGAAGATGTAAGCATAGATATCAATCCATCTAATAAAGATGGATTGAAACGTAGCTTAAAATCGAGACACCTGACGATGATTTCACTTGGAGGTACAATTGGTACAGGGCTATTCCTAGCAAGTGGCGGAGCCATCCATTCTGCTGGTCCAGGAGGTGCAATCCTTTCTTATCTCGTTATTGGCGTAATGGTGTACTTTTTAATGCAAAGCTTAGCAGAAATGGGTGCGTACATGCCGGTCGCAGGAAGTTTTAGTACCTATGCCACTAAATTCGTTGATCCTTCACTTGGTTTTGCACTTGGCTGGAATTACTGGTATAACTGGGCCATTACCATTGCAGCAGAATTAGCTGCTGTTACGATGATTATGAAATTCTGGTTCCCGCATACTCCATCGATTATTTGGAGCGGCATCTTTCTAGTCGTTATGTTTTTATTAAATTTCCTTTCTGTAAAGGGCTTTGGAGAAGCTGAATATTGGTTCTCCTTAGTGAAAGTGGTTACGGTAATTATCTTTATCGTTACTGGTACCTTAATGATTTTTGGCATTATGGGAGACGAAGCAGTTGGGTTTAAAAACTTCACTGTTGGTGATGCTCCCTTCCACGGCGGGTTCATGGCAATGCTTGGTATCTTTATGGCAGCTGGTTTTTCATTCCAAGGGACAGAGTTACTTGGAGTTGCAGCTGGGGAAACAGATAATCCTACTAAAGCCATCCCGCGTGCAGTTAAACAAGTATTCTGGCGTATCCTTTTATTTTATGTTTTAGCTATTTTAGTTATCGGCCTTTTAATTCCTTATACTAATGGCAACTTAGCGAATGGTGATGTTACAGTCAGTCCTTTCACACTTGTTTTCCAAAAAGCAGGTATTGCTTTTGCTGCATCAGTTATGAACGCGGTTATCTTAACAGCAGTACTTTCAGCAGGAAATTCAGGCATGTACGCTTCAACCCGTATGCTTTGGGATTTGGCTCGTGAGGGCAAAGCACCGAAATTCCTTGGTAAATTAAATAAAAATGGCGTTCCTGTCAATGCATTAATTGCAACAACCTTAGTTGGTACACTTGCATTCCTTGCGTCTTTCTTTGGCGATGGCACTGTTTACGTTTGGCTGTTAAACGCATCTGGTATGTCAGGTTTTATCGCCTGGCTAGGAATTGCGATTTGTCATTATCGCTTCCGGAAGGCATATGTCGCTCAAGGAAAAGACTTAAACTTATTACCATATAAATCTAAATTCTTCCCATTTGGACCGATTTTCGCCTTTGCTGTCTGCGGTTTCGTTGTCTTAGGGCAAAACTATTCAGCATTTATGGGCGACCATATTGATTGGAATGGCGTTTTAGTTTCCTATATTGGATTGCCATTATTCCTCATTTTATGGCTTGGTTATAAAATCACAAAGAAAACCAAAGTTATTCCCTTAGAAAAATGTGACCTAAATAATTAATGTTAAAAGAGCACGCAAAATTAGAGCGTGCTCTTTTTTCATCATAATTTAACTGTTACTTCAGTACCATCTTTTAATTTGGTTTCAACCAAAGTTAATCCTCTATACTCTATTAGTGCCTTTAACAAAGGCTTTACATCTTTTTTATCTATTTGCGGAATCGTAAACTTTTTCCCATCATTTTCGATTGCTTTATTAACAAATCTTGTTATTCTTTTTGAAGTAATCACTCTTAAAAGTAGGTTTAAGATCGGGTATGGAACAGGTATGGTTATCTTTTTTTCTTTTAATTTCAATCGGACTTTAAGCATAGATTTATTCAATGACCACGAAAACTTTTTCACCTTTTGCCGAGGTGATATCGACAATCTGTCCGTCTACTTCATTTTCGATAGCATCGATTAACATGTCTACATTAACATGCTTTACATACTTTTCAGCCTCAGGGATTTTTTCAGCGATGCTTGTGCCCACTTTTAATACCGCTTTAATTAATTTTATCGGCAAGTTCACATTTACGTTATCGCCTTCTTCTGAGGAAACGCGGATCTTTAATGTTTTATTTAAATACGAAGCATCTTTGTTAAGTGGAATGGATTGCTCCTTACCTTGAAGTACATTAATCAATTCTGTTGCTTTTTCTTTATCCAGCTTCCCTTCTTCAACCATCGTTAACACCCTTGAAATCTCTTCTTTCATTTATAGTTCCCCCTCTTTTAATAAATGAATGGCCTCTTCAGCAGTGATTTCGCCTTTTTCAAGCATCGAAACAATTTTCTTCTTATCTATTTCCATCTTTTTATTTGTGGAGTGACCAAGCGAAGTAATAATATCGTCTAATTTTCCACGGACGGTTGGGTAGGAAATTCCAAGTTCTTTTTCAACTTCCTTAATATTTCCACGGCATTTTAAAAAAGTCTCTATAAACTGAAGCTGATCCTGACCAAGAGCTGCAAATTTAGATAGTTGAAATTCATTTTCAACAGTCGTTTGGCAATGGGTACACTGAAGCTTCGTAATTTTTAATTGTTTGCTGCAAACCGGGCAATTTGTTATGAGCGGATAAGCCATAATAATCTCCTTTCCTTTATTAACCACATCATACAATATTTTATAAAGCTTTTAAAGGTATTAATTTAATTTTTTGATTAAAAATAATAAAAAAATTAATTATGTTAAATTAGATATTAATTATATTGTCGCATTGATATAAAAAAAAACAGACTCACAATTGAGTCTGTTTTAAATGAACAATTAACTTAACTTTTCCTCTAAAGACCAAACATATAAATCTTCAATTTGGCAATTTAATTCTTTGGAAATGGTCATCGCAGTATTTAAGTTCATTACTTTCTTTGATATGTAGTCGTTAAGTTGACTTTTCGGAATTTGTGTATTCCGCTCCAAACTATCCAAGTCCATACCGTTTTTCGCTAATAAATCCTTGAGGTTGCTTTTCTTTGCTTTATAATTGGTCAAAAATGACACCTCACTTTTTTTAAGCATAACACAGTTAGATGGTAATAGAAAGGAAGTTGGTTACATTCATTGTATGTTATAATTAAAAAGAACATAAAAGGGGTGTTAATTTGAAAAGCACAAATAACCGTTTTAATAACGGTCAAGCTGTTAATATTAGAGAAACTGGCGAGGTTGTTACCATATTAAAATGGCAATACGTTAAAAATATGAAAAGATTTTCTTATACTGTTAAGGAACATCCTGGTACATTTTATTTCGAGGAAGAATTGAAAAATATTTAAGACAACTTTAAAAAGAAGACCATTTCAGTGAATTGGTCTTCTTTTTGTAAAATAAAGTTTAAAATTCTGCACTACCAGTTGTTCTTGGGAATGGAATGACGTCTCTAATGTTGGACATTCCTGTTAGATACATAATTAAACGCTCAAAGCCAAGACCGTATCCAGAATGCTTTGTTCCGCCATATTTTCTTAATTCTAAATACCACCAATAATCTTCTTCACTCATACCAAGTTCGTTAATTTTACCTGCAAGTATATCTTCGCGCTCTTCACGCTGACTGCCGCCGATTAGCTCTCCGATTCCCGGAACAAGCAAATCAGTCGCAGCAACAGTTTTGTTGTCTTCATTTAAACGCATATAGAAAGCTTTAATTTCCTTTGGATAATCCGTGACGAAAACAGGACGCTTAAATACCTTTTCACATAAATATCTTTCGTGTTCTGTTTGCAAATCAAGACCCCATTCAACAGGATATGCAAAAGTTTCATCTGCTTCTTTTAATAGCTCAATGGCTTCTGTGTAGGTAACACGGCCGAATTCTGCAGTGTGAGCATTATTTAAACGGTCTAATAAACCTTTTTCAATAAAGCTGTTAAAGAAGTTCATTTCCTCTGGAGCTTGTTCTAATACGTAACCAATCACATATTTAACCATCTCTTCAGAAAGGTCCATTATTTCCGGAAGTTCTGCGAATGCGAGCTCAGGCTCAATCATCCAGAATTCAGCTGCATGTCTTGCTGTGTTGGAGTTTTCTGCTCTAAAGGTAGGTCCGAAAGTATAAACATTACGGAATGCTAATGCAAATGCTTCCGCAGATAATTGTCCGCTAACAGTCAGATTTGTTTCTTTGTTAAAGAAATCCTTAGTCAAATCTGTTTTTCCTTCTTCATTTTTTGGAAGGTTGTCCAAATCTAGAGCAGTTACACGGAACATTTCTCCTGCACCTTCTGTATCACTGCCAGTAATGATTGGAGAGTGAACATAAACGAAACCTTTATCCTGGAAAAATTTATGAATTGCATAAGACGCTAAAGACCTAACACGGAAGACGGCAGAGAATGTGTTTGTTCTAGGTCTTAAGTGAGCAATCGTCCGTAAGTATTCAAAGGTATGCTTTTTCTTCTGCAAAGGATAATCCACATTAGAGATTCCCTCAATGGCTATGTTCGTTGCTTTAATTTCAAATGGCTGCTTAGCTTGAGGAGTATGAATAAATTCTCCTTCTACTTTAATCGTAGAGCTAATAGGCAGCTTGGCGATTTCCTTAAAGTTCTCTAATTGATCATCGAAAACGATTTGCACGCCTTTAAAGAAGCTGCCATCATTTAATTCAATGAAACCAAAGGTTTTGGAATCGCGAATTGTTCTGATCCAGCCGGATAATTGCACCTTTTGTTCCACGTAGCTTTCTGTATTTCTGTACAAATCCTTAATTAAGGCTTGTTTCATTGATATATCCTCCTATGTATAACTGGTAATGGATAAATAAAAACCCTTCATCCCAATGGGGACGAAAGGTAGAGTAAGGTATTACAAATCATCATTTTTCTTTTATCCCTTCAATATTATACAAAAAATTCAACTCAATAAGCAATATACAACAAATTAAGGCTCAAGAAATTCTAATATTTCCTTCGCACGGCCTTTATAGAAAACCGTTTTCCAGCCATTTTTCAAGGTATACGGCCCTTCCTCAGGAGCAATTCCAGCTTTTGAAAACTTTTCCATAATATCTTTTATACTTTTTGTTTCAAAACATAGATGAACATTTCCAGGAAGAGATTCCCCTTGATTTACTTCAATAAGTTCAAGATGGAAATCTCCATTCCGTAAAAATAGGATTTCTTCACCAGCAAACTCTACCTTTTCATCCTCGACAAACCCCAATAGAGTTAAATAAAAATCCTTAACTATGAGAACGTCAGTAACTTCCATTGCGTAATGATGGATTTTTAACATACTATTTTCCTGCCATTATAAAATAAGATTCATATCGCCAAATTCATGCCATAAATAACCCAATGCGATTGCCTCTTGATAGGCATTGAATAAATTCTGCTGGTTGACAAAGGCTGAGAGCATATCTAAATGGCTTGCTTCTGGTTCATGCATTCCTGTGATAATACCATCTGCGATTTTCAAGTCAAATTTCTTGGTAATATAAAGATTAGTCCAACCAGAAAGATTCCCATTTTCTGCAGCAGTCTCCATCGCTCGGACAACTGTCGTACCAACAGCAATTACCCTTTTACCATTCATCTTTGCCTGTAAAATATCCTCCCAAGCCTCAGCTGGAATGTTATATTCTTCAGGATTTTCAGTTGGTGAATGATCCCATTTATCATCCAAAAAATAGCTGAGCCCTGTATGAAGCTGGATAAAAACGAGTTTTATCCCCTTTTTCTGTAATTTAAATAATAATTCCCAGCTGAACGCGCGCCCGGCAGAAGGCATTTCAACAGATCCAGGATGAGTGGCAAAAACTGTTTGGTAATAACCAAGTTCCCATGGGCTATTAATATATTCATAACGAACTGGCTCACCGATTGCATAGATTTCATCATACAATTCAGAACCTTTTTGATTAAATCTGATAGTAATAAACGGGCGATTTTTAGGTGCAGATACCACCTCCCCGGTCAGACTCGGTGAAAAGACAAGCAGATCGCCATTTTCAATCCTCTCACTAACAGCCAGTGCTTCCCAGCTGCTTTCATTAATCCGTCGGGCTAAGCGGATTTCAATTTCTCGATAGATTAAATTTCCCTCGCGCATCAGTTTCGAAGTTAATATTGCTGGTACTGTTCTGCTGCTGTTTAGAACAAGAACATCGCCCTTTTTTAAATAAACTTCAAGATTAAAAAAGTGATCATGTGATGTTTGCCCGGTCTTGCGGTCTTGGACCATCATTTTAACCTGGTCTCTGCGGACTCCTCTTCTTTCTGGCGGCATAGAGGCATTTAAAACGGAAGGCAGTTCAAATTTAAGCGTTTCTTGCAGCATCTTCAACACTCCCTTGAGTAAATTCCTGTGCTCGGAATCGCTGTCCGTTTACCTTCTTAGATTTATCAGAGGCAAGGTAAAGGAAAACTTCGACAACATCATTGGGATTGGCTAATTCATAGTCACAATCAGGTACTGCTAATTGGTGCATCTCTGTATCCATTTCACCAGGATCAACCATATTTACCCGGACACCCGTATCGCCCACCTCATCTGCCCATGTTTCAGTTAGTCCTTCAACTGCAAATTTTGAAATCCCGTAGGCCCCCCAGCCAGCATATCCTGTGTTACCCGCTTCTGAAGTTACATTTATGACTGAACCGCTATTTCTAAGCAGCATGCCTGGCAGCACCCTCCTAGTGACTAAAAACGTGCTCACTGCATTGACCCTTAACACTTCAACAAAATCTTCCTCCGGGAAATCTAATAGTAAAGGCATCGGACTTGGTCCCAGGATCGAAGCATTATTTATCAAAACATCAATTTTCCCAAAGGCATTCTCAGTAACCGCCACAAATCTTTCTACATCTCTCGATTTAGAAATATCTGCCGTTACCGTGATTACATTAGGTGCACCAAGGGATTCAGCTTCTTTTTTAACATTTTCTAAATCATGTTCACCTCTTGCACAAATTGCCAAGCTAGCTCCTTTTCGAGCAAATGCTAAAGTTAATGCTTTCCCTAATCCCTTTGAAGCACCTGTAATCATCACTACTTGATTGTTTTCCATTTTATAAAACCCCTTACGATTCATTTTGTTTTCTATGGTTCTATCATAAGGAATTTGTAGTTTTATCACCTCGTAAAGAAGCTTGATTCTATCTACGACTTTAGTCTAATATTTTTTAATAATTTTCAGAAAATTAGCAGGAAATTTAAAATTGCGGTCGAATTATATAAAAAAGTTAGATTCTTGATTTATGAGGAGTGTTTGCAGTGGATAAGATTACTTGCATTGCCTATCTTCTTTACAAGTCTTCTAAGAATCAAGACATCAGAGAAAAAGCCATCCAATTATTGAATGGCGATGTATCCGTTCGAGAGTTAAAGAAAAATGTTTCCATTCAAGCCCATCTTGTCATCGTTGAATCCTTACTTAAGAAAAATCAAATTGACAAGAATCAGGTGCAGCTATTTGTGGAGGAATTTATGACTGTTGAGATTTGATAGCTTCCCTTTTAGGAAGTTTTCTATACGATTGATTTTTGATAGCATAATATTCCACTTCCATTTTTGGATGATGTCGTTTTAAAATAAACAAATCCTTGCGACTCCCAAAAATGCTGCGCTTTTTTATTTTCTTGTAACACACCAATTCGGACAGTGTCCAAACCTCGTTTTAGCATCTCTTTTTCAAATAGTGCATAGGCCTGTGCACCAAAACCATAACCTTGGTAATCAACATGTATCATAAGTAAACCTAACCATGGAAAATGATCATTTGAATTTTTCAGCATAAAATCAATGACACCTATATATGTATCATCTAGTTTAATAAAAGCACTAAGTGTGTTTTGATTTAAAAATTCTTCTTCAAGATCTTCTAGTTCCCTTGTTTCTTTACCGTTTTCAAATACATTATACTCGGGGTTTGAATTAACTATTTCAACAGCAATATACAGTGTATCTTTCTTAATCTCTTCTAAAAACATTGACATTATTTATCACCTTACAATTCATTCTTGGAACCATTATATCAAAAATTCATTTATACCTTTTAGCAAACTTTCAAATACAATTTAGAAAAGAAAGGTGATTCCCATGGTACAAGTTGAAGTAACGATTACGTTTGAAGGCAGAAGCTATTTAACGAATGTAATAACAACCCGGGACACAACCGATGAAGAAATCCTTCGACTTGCTTTTGAGCAAGTTCAAAAGCAATGGAAAAAATAATCTCTCACTAAAAACACAGCGGCAGGCTAATGCTGCTGTGTTTCTTATTTAATCAACTTTTTTAATTGTTGGGAATGAATTTTCTAAGTGTGCCATAGGAAATAATTGAACCAATCAAGGCTAACATAATTGCCTCCTTTCATTAACGAAAAAGCTGCAAGATTCTCAAAACCTGCAGCTTTGACTTTGATTAAATTATTACATAGGAATCTTTCGGAACAGAATTTAATAACGGACTGATTGGCCCTGCTGCAAATAGATGCAATTCATGCATGGCCCTAGTACAGACCGTATAAAAGAGCTTTCGTTCACTTTCACTTCTATATGCTGAACTATCGTACAAAATGACCGCATCAAATTCAATTCCTTTAGCAAGATACGACGGAATCACCAGAATGCCTTTCTCATAAGAAATCGTACCTTTTTCGATTAAATGGATCGAGACTTTATTCTTAAGCGCCTCATACACGATTTTACTTTCCTCTGCAGTGCGGCAGATGGCGGCGATTGTCTTATGCCCTTGTTTCTCAATGGCTTTAATTTTCTCAGCAATGAGAGTAGTTAGCTCTGATTGTTCTGCCCTTTCTAATATAGGCTTTCTGCCTCTCCGGTTAAAAGGTTCAATTTTATCTCCACCGTCTATCAACCCACTTGTAAATTCCACGATTTCTCTAGTTGAACGATACGTTTTAGTTAAAACATACGTTTCAATGTCGTCACCTTTCAAGTCTAAATCTGTTAATACAGTTTCGGACCCCGTCGCGCCTGAAAAGATGGCTTGATTGAAATCACCTAGCAAGGTCATCTTACTATACGGGAATAATTTTTGGATAAAAGCAAATTGAAATGGAGTATAATCCTGCGCTTCATCAATAAAGATGTGGCGGATAGAAGTATTCGATCTCCGCCCTTGAATTAAATCCTGCAGATAGACATATGGAGTGGCATCCTCATAAGGAACTTCCCCAGTTGTCAATTTATCTACTGTTTGCATCGCAAAACTTTCCCAATTGTCTGGTAAGTTTACCTTCAATCTATGTCCCGATTCAAAAATTTGCCGATAAATCCCCGGCATGTCGATAAATTTCAAATTTTTCACCCTTGCAAATAAAGGCTTAAATTTTTCTTTCACTACCATTTCAGCTAAAAATTTTTGTTCTCTTTCAAAATCATCAAAAGTATTTTCAGTAAAATGGCTCTTCTCTTGAAGCTTCTTGTATGCCTCCATATAATCTTCTTTTTCAAGAAATTGAATTTCATCCTCCACCCAACTTCTTGAACGCTCTTGTTTCATCGCACGTTTCAACTCTTTTATCAACCATTCTTTAACTAGCTGTATCCGATTTGGCATGGTGAAATTCTTATCTAAATTATAAAAATGTTGATGGATTTCACTTTTCGAAATTAATACATCACCTCTAAAGATCAAATCTCTAAAAAGCAAACCCTCTTTTGATAAAATGGATGTATATTGATCGATGATTTGTTTAAATTCGAGACTTGCCTTATAACGGATGCCAGAAACTCTAACCTGAAATTCCTCGTCATTTTGTCCGTTTAACAAATACTCCATCTGATTGAATGAGTCTTCTACTTCAAATTCATGACCCAAACGATGATTTAGGTACTCCATAAAAGTCGCTTGCTGCATATTTTCTTCCCCAAGTTCAGGAAGCACGGTGGCCACATAGCTATTGAACAAGGGATTGGGAGAAAACAGCATAATATTTTCCGACTTTAGCGTATCTCGATAGCGATATAACAAATAGGCTACCCTCTGCAATGCCGCTGAGGTTTTCCCGCTTCCCGCTACCCCTTGGACAATAAGTAACTTACTTTTTTCATTTCGGATAATCAGATTTTGTTCACGTTGAATCGTCGCAACAATACTTTTCATTTGTGTGCTTGCGTTGTTCCCAAGCACTTCCTGGAGCATTTCATCGCCAATTGTTACCCCGGTATCAAACATTCCTTTAATTTCTGAAGCACGAATAATAAATTGACGCTTTAGTTCCATTTCTCCTTCAATGTTTCCATCCATGGTTTTATAATGGGCTGGACCTGGAGAATAATCATAATAAAGGCTCGAAATTGGTGCACGCCAATCATAAATTAAAAAATTCTCGTCATCCTGATCCATAAACGAAGCGATTCCCAAATAAACACTTTCTGTTTCTTTTTCTCCATCCTCCAAAAAATCAATTCTTCCAAAGTATGGGGAATATTTAAGCCGATCAAGCGTTTTAAGGTGTTTATCCAGTTGTTTATGGGTCCGTTCCCGCTCTGAAAGTAATTCTGACTGCTGCTTAATACTCGCTGCCGTTTCGATAACATCATCAGGATCATCCAAATTAACGGTAACATCTTCCCAAAAGGTTTTTCGTAGCTCCAGAACGTCTGAACTGACTTTGCCGGTATTTCGCATTAATTTATTTTCTTTTTTCTCAATTTCTACGACAACCTCATGTACCCGTTCTTGTTCCAATTGCCAAACTTTATTCTGTTTTTCGTTCATGAAACCACTCCCCAGAAAAAATTTTGGTCCTTTTGTTTGACTTTCACAAACTAATATGTTAATGTTATTATAGGGTATTTTAACCGAAATATGACATTTTACATATTAAACCAAAATTCATTTTATCACGCTTCTTAAACTTTCACAAGTGAATTTTTAAGACTAATAAAAAATGCACGAGGCATTTTTTATTAGTCTTTTTTGTTTTTCAATAATTCGTTCGCTCCATCCTCATAAACCCAATTCCTATATTCTCCATAAATAAAGATCATGATCAATCTTATTCCAAGGTAAGAAAATGGTTGAAGATTATTTTTTAAAAGCTTGATCCTTACGAAAAATTTATTTAAACAAGCGGCAAATAAAACAACTCCCAGCTTCACTGCAACAGTGTTTTTCTTTTTTAACGAAAATGCTGTAAATAAAGACAATAGAATTGTGTATAAAGGTGATAAGATAAAATGTTCTCTCCATGAATGGTACTTTCCTATACCAAAACGGTACAGCCTTGAAAAAGCAAACATTAAAAATAAATTGGTTTCGGTAACCATGATCATGAAAAAGAGTGTGATAAATCGTACTATTGATGCTTTTTTATTTAATGAAGCAAACCAGAAATCACTTAATTTAAAATAAAGCGGCAGAAGGATTAACGTGTATATTGATTTCCAGCCCGATAGCCTAAAAACCCCCAGCCATAAAAATAGTTTTTCTACTAAATAAAAATAAATGCCTGCAGCTACTTTTGTTCCCCAGCCTGATTTAATTCCAGTTAAAAAAACAGCCGTAAATGGCACATAAATAGCTTGCGATAAAAAAGCACCCAAAACATTATCAAATAGTTTTTTTTGAAGAATTTTTGGTTTATAGGAATATGACTTCAATAAATTAAAGACAAAGTACTCGAATAAATAGGAAAAACCCATATTCGCTAACAACAAAACAAATACTTTTTTTCGATTCCTGCTTTTTTGTACCGCAGCAATTAGAAGGAATGTATGTATTAGAAAAAGGATGAAAAAAGAGCTACGATTTCGTTTCAAGCTTCTCATCCATACAACACCTCCCTTATTAACAATTAATTTTTAGTATTTGCCATGATTGAAAAAAAATTATAAAAAATCAATTGACAACAAGATGTCCAACACAATATAATTTATCTTGAATTAAGTTATTTTAATTTCGAGATAAATAAATTCAAAACAAAAAAGGGAGAGATTAACCCATGTCTAAATCAAAATGGATATTAGATGCTGCGCACAGCAGTGTAGATTTTTCGGTTCGACACATGATGATTGCAAATGTAAAAGGTTCTTTCAACAGCTTTAATGCAACAATTGAAGCAGATCCAACTGATTTAACAACTGCATCAATCGAATTTGCGATTGAAACGGCTAGTGTTGACACTCGCAACCAAGATCGTGACGGACACTTAGCTTCAGCTGATTTTTTTGACGCTACAAATCATCCTAACATGACTTTCAAGGCTACTAATATTGAAAAAATAGATGACGGAGAATACAATGTGACTGGTGATTTAACTCTTCGTGGTGTAACAAAGAAAGAAACATTTGCTGTTTCATTTGAAGGTACAGGAAAAGATCCATGGGGTAATGAAAAGGCTGGCTTCAGTGCAACAGGCAGCATCAACCGTTCTGAATATGGCCTAGTTTGGAATGCTGCACTTGAAACAGGCGGCGTACTTGTTGGCGATAAAGTAAAAATCAACCTTCAAATTCAGGCTGCTAAAGCTTAATCTTCAATAAAAATAGAGGCAGTTCCGTTTGGAACTGCCTCTTTCCTTTGTTTTAGTCCTCAGGAAGTAGATTTAACTCATTTTTTAAAAACTTGGCCAGTTCTAACATGCCAAATTTACCAGCCATTTCTTCTGCATCTGAATTATAGTTTGTATTTGTGTTGATATCATAGGTGAATATTTCACCTGTTGAATTACGAATTAATTCAATTCCAGCGACATTAATGTGGTTAGCAGAGAGAATCTGCTCGTATTTTTTTAAAATTGGGTCATTAAATCCTTCAATGATTTGAAATTTAGTTTTTTCCGCAGTTTCACCTACAGGACAAAATAAATCCCCAATTTGACAGGCATCTGCTGGACATAATTGAAAACCTTCTGAAGTATCCACCTTTACTGCATAAATAAATTTTCCGCCAACGAATTCACAGCGGGTAATAAAACTTTCCGGTGCTTGGATATATTCTTGAATTAATGTAATCCCATCAACCGGTTCCTCAAATGAAGGACCTTCAACATAACTCCGTAAAGCATCTATTGACTGAAATAATTGGACACCAAGTCCTTTTCCTGCACGGTTGTGTTTGGTTATAAAAGGTATTCCATCAAATTCAGCTGCTGCCTCTAATATTTGTTCTTTACCAACAGCTGCAAGGGTCCGCGGAGTTTGGATGCCATGTTTAGTTAGCTCAAGGTATTGCAAAACCTTGCTTACCTCTAGCTGGAGGGCGCGGGTCCCATTAAAAACTTTTCTCCCATGGGATTCAAGCCAGGCAAGGACCTGTGCTGTAAATTCCGGTGCAAAGCGGTGTCCTCTCGTATGAGAAGAGGCACTCATCCGATTATAAAAAACCCCTTCTGGTGGTTCTTTAGATAGATCCAGCCTTCCTCGATCTAGATGCCATTCTTCATATGGGACTTTTAATTCATCTAAGCGCTTCGTTAGATGAATGGTCCATTCGTTATTTTCATGGATGATATAAACTTTTTTCATCGAAAAGTCTCCTCTTTTGCTGATTATACTATTATATTTTAATTGTAAATTTCGCTTGTCGTTTTGTGAAGGTAGAAACGGAAAGATGTGACAAAAATCCCTCATACAAAATATGTCAAATTCCCTATTTTTTGCTCGAATTTACAGAAAATTGAGCAAATTTTCCTGTTGTGTTATTTCAATATTCGAAATATTATTAAAAGGCACTCTATTTTTTCCTAAGGGGGAAGATTATTGAAAAAGCTATTAAAAACAGGACTTACTACAGCTGTTATCGCAGGTACACTATTTTCCGGCTTTCCTGGAAACTATGCGAAAACTTCGGCTGCCGTCCAAAACCAGGGTCAAAGTCAAGCTTCAGTCTCTCATTCTTATGGTTCGCTAGACTTATCTGTAGTAAATGAGGACAAATTACTAGATTCCCTTATTAAACAGGGTATCATCTCCAAAGAAGCATCTTCTGCAGAGCAGCAAAAAGCACTACATAATTACCTAGAGTTAAAGGGGAAGCAAGATAAAGAAACCACTGTTGATCCTTTAGCCGCAAAAGTAAAAGCAGCAGATGCACAAAAACAAAGGAAATTTAAAGATTTCAATTATGGATTGTTAAATGGAAGCGGTAACAAAAATGGCCAATTGAAGGGCAATCCTGACCCTGTAAAAGAAGGAAAATCGCCTGGCATTCAGAAACAAGGAAAACTATTAACATTAACAGTAGAATTCTCTGATTTACCACATAATAGTATTCAGCCTGGGGAAACAGATAATTACTATAAAGATTATAATCTTGAACACTATGAAGATATGATTTTTGGTGAGCATGGGGTAGAAGGTCCAAACGGTGAAAATCTAGTATCACAAAAGCAATATTATGAAGAACAATCAGGTGGAACATATACTGTTAATGGAAAAGCATATGGATGGTTAAAGGTACCTGGTACTGCAAAATACTATGGTGCGGATAGAACAACTGGAGGCCACGATAACGTCACACCAGGTGGAGCAAAAAAATTGGTTGCTGACACCTACGCTGCTGCAAAAGCTGCTGGAATTCCTCTTCAAGACTATGATTTAGAAGATCCGCATGATCTAGATGGAGACGGAAACTTCTGGGAGCCGGATGGATTAGTAGACCACTTACAGATTATCCATTCCGGGATCGGCCAAGAAGCAGGCGGTGGTAAGCAAGGCAGTGAAGCCATTTGGTCTCACCGTTCAGCTACACTCGTTGATCCAGATGGTTTAGGCAAAGGTTTACCTGGATTCTATGATTACACAATGATGCCTGAAGACGGTGCAACTGGTGTTTTCGCACACGAATATGGACATGATTTAGGTCTACCAGATGAATATGACACGATTTATTCTGGTCAAGGTGAGCCAATCGATTATTGGTCCATCATGTCAAGCGGTTCATGGGCTGGTAAAATCCCGGGTGCAGAACCAACAGGCTTCTCTCCTTGGGCTAAACAGTATTTCCAAACCACACTTGGTGGAAAATGGACAAGTCCGAAGGTTGTAGAATGGGACCAAGTCTCCACAAAAGGAACACAATTCTTACTTGACCAAGCAAATTCACCACTTGGACAAAATAATCAAGCTATTCGGGTGAATCTTCCTAAGAAGAAAACACCTATCAATACTCCAGCTGCTGGTAATTATGAGTTCTGGGGCGGACAAGCTGATGAAATGGATTCCAATATGGTAACTAATGTGGATTTAACAGGAAAAACATCTGGTACCTTAACCTTCGATGCTTGGTATGATACTGAAGAGCAATGGGATTTTGGTTTCGTACAAGTATCCACTGATAATGGCTCAACTTGGAAGTCTTTAGGAAATGATCATACTCGTTCAGATGTGGTTGCTGAAGGATATCCAACTATCTTAAATTCAATGCCTGGTTTCACTGGAAATTCCAATGGATGGCAAGCACAGACTTTTGATTTATCAGCATATGCAGGTCAAAAAATTCAACTTCGCGTTCGCTATGCAACAGACTGGGGAACCTCAAAACTTGGATTCTTTGTTGATAACCTAAAAGTAGTTGCAGATGGTCAAACTTTAGTAAATGATGGTGCTGAAAATTCAACTTCTCAATTTTCTTTAAACGGTTTCACTAAAATGGATGGGAACAAATTAACTAACCATTACTATCTACTTGAATGGAGAAATCATAAAGGTGTCGATGCAGGTCTTGCCCATATTAAGCGCGGTAATTCCTTAATGAGCTTTGATGGTGGATTAGTGGTCTGGTATGTGGATGATAGCTTTACTGAAAACTGGACTGGTCCAGTTGAAAATGGAGGGCATCCTGGTGATGGGTTCCTTGGAGTAGTTGATGCCCATTTAGCTCAAAGTTTATCATGGAGCAATAATGACCCAGTACTTTCTCGATTCTATACACGAGATGCTGCATTTGGCTTAAATCCAACCTCAAACCTATTTATTGATTATGGATTTAGAAATATGACTGCACCAAGTCAAGATGCTGTTTCACTATTCGACGATAGCAAATCTTTCTTAAATCCATTTTTACCAGATGAAGGACGAAACGTTCCTCACTTTGGACTAAAGGTTCGAGTAAACGGACAATCAACAGATAAATCTGTAGGCTCAATCGTAATCTATAAATAATAAATTTTAAGCCCACCTTCCTCTTTTTCGAAGGTGGGCCTTTTTTCTTCAATCTAAGGACTAATAACAACTCTAGTTCCATTCGGAACCATATCCGCAAGCTGCAAAACATCCCGATTGTACATCCTTACACATCCATGGGAAACGGCTTTTCCGATTGAACTAGGATCATTGGTACCATGTATCCCATAACCCTGTTTTGAAAGGGACATCCATAAAACACCAAACGGCCCTCCAGGATTGTACTGGCGATTTACAATGACATATTCTCCAGTTGGAGTATTGGTCAGCATCTTCCCAACTGCAATTGGAAAGATTCTAACTAGTCTCCCATTATTAAATAAAGTTAGTCTTCTCTTCCCTACTGAAATCTGAATAGAAAAAGGGATCGTACTCGGCTCCGGCAGACCGGGAATTTGTATTTTTTGTCCTGCATGCAAATGCCCTATTCCGGGATTTGCAGCATAAAGCCGCCTGAGGCTAACCCGATAATTAGCGGATATGATAGGTAATGTTTCACCAGCTTTAACTGTATGAATCATCCCATACCACCCCCTTTTTAGATTAGCATATGAAAAATCGTTGGACTATGATACCTCCCTATTCAAAGCGGAATAAGGAAGACATATCCTCTCTAATATGGTGGATATAAAAATAATCATTGCTCGCGGCATCATATACATAGTCCTTTTTCAAATCTGAAATGTTGCTGACAATTTCCCCCATTGCATGAGCAAACAATGAAATTTCTTCATTTGTCATTATTGGATGTAAAGAAAAGCGAACCCATCCAGGTTTTGTGGACATATCCCCGTGGTCTATTTGATCGGTTATTAGCTTTGATGAATTTTCATCTATGTTATATAGGTAATGTCCATAAGTTCCCGCACACGAACAGCCTCCCCTTACCTGAATGCCAAATCGATCATTAAGTAAGCGGACAATTAAGTTGTAGTGTATGTGTTCCACATAAAAAGATACAATGCCTAAGCGCTCCCTGATGTGACCGTCTAATATGTGTAGAGTTGGAATTTCCTCTAATTGTGATAGCAAAAGAGAAAGCTGTTCTTTTTCTCTTTTTAAGATGTTTGGAACCCCCATTTGTTTTTTCAAATTCAAGCAAAGTGCGATTCGAATGGCTTGAAGTATGCCCGGAGTACCTCCGTCTTCACGCAGTTCAATGTCATCATAATATTTATGATTGCCCCAAGGATTTGTCCATGTCACCGTTCCTCCTCCGGGATGATCGGGTACCTTATTTTTATATAATCGAGAATCAAACACTAATACCCCGCTAGTTCCAGGTCCCCCTAAAAATTTATGGGGTGAGAAAAAAATAGCATCTAGTTTTTCCAGCGGATCTTCTGGATGCATATCAATCTTGATATATGGAGCCGATGCGGCAAAGTCCACACAACAAATCCCGCCATGTTTATGCATCATTTTTGCTAACTGATGATAGGGAGTTTGGATTCCAGATACATTGGAACAGGCAGTAAATGAACCGATTTTAATCCGGCGGTTTTTATAACGAGTTAGTTGTTGTTCCAATTGTTGAACATCCACTCTTCCTTCCTGATCGGGTGGAATGATCACTACCTCTCCCAAAGTCTCGAGCCAAGAGGTATGATTTGAATGGTGCTCCATGTGAGTCAGAAAAATAATCGGTCTATCTTCGTCAGGGAGCTGCAGGCTGTTTTTCCACTGTTCTGGCACTCTGATTCCTATGAGCCTTTGAAATTTGTTGATGACTGATGTCATCCCAAAACCATCCAAGATAACAGCGTCATTCTTATCGGCATTAACATGTTCCTTTATAATTTTTCTGGATTGCTTATATATTCCCGTCATCATAAGACTGGTAATATTGGATTCTGTGTGGGTATTGGCCATATATGGTCCAAATACATCAGAAATTTTTTGCTCAATCGGTCTATACAAACGGCCACTGGCAGTCCAGTCGGCATAAATAATTTTCTTTTTGCCGTAGGGCGATTCAAACTCTTGATTCATCCCAATCACTTGCTTGCGAAACGATTGAAAATACTCCTCGAGGTTATCCGGGATTTGATAGGTATTACTTCCAATTTTTGCCGTTATCATGTATTGACACCTCGCTATTCCATCATGCTATTTATTTAATATATGCAAATCCCTTTTGGAGTGGTTCACGCCAAACAAAAAGGAAGCATCCGTTAAACGGTGCCTCCTAAGATAGTTAATAAGTAGTAATTTTCGCTGATTCTTTCTTGGTCACTTCTTCAATTTTTTGAATAAACATTTGAAACACTCTTCGCTTTTCCTCAAGATCCTTTATGTATTCCTTCAGCTGATTATAGCTTTCTTCAAACGGCTTGTGATACATTTGGCGAATTTTTTCAATTATTTCTTCATTTACTGTCGATTGAATTACCTGTTTGGTAATCCCATATTTATAGGAATAAACCTTTAATTCCTGTGCCACTTCATCATATTCCGACGCAATTTCATCAAGAACGAGTGAAATATCATCCCTCCACTCTTCTAGTGATTTCTGCAAATAAGATTTTACCATTGTTTCTTCCATATAAACACCAGCCCCATTAGAGTCTTTGTTCTATTATAGCTGTGATAGTTTACACGGAAGTTTCGGACAGATTACAATGCTTTGTCATTATCGAAATTTTTCATATTAATATAGAAAGAACTGAGCAGCTTTTGATGCCCAGTTCCTCTCCTTAGCCAAAAGATGGTTTTTGTAAGGAACAACGCGTACTTTCTGAATGAAGTTCCGGAGCAAATTCCGCTAATTTTTTTATAAAATAACAGGTTTCGGGAAAGTGATGCTCTATAAACCTTAAAGTTGTTTTATTTAATATCCGATTACCTTTATATTTTTCCATAATCGACCTGATGAACAAATTCATTTCAATAACGGTTCTTCCCACATCTAAGGCAAGCTCTTTCTGACGCGGGAAACCCTGCTCCATAAATCGAAGGAACCCTTTTACATGATGATTTTGCAGGATATACATCTGGAACCTTTGGGCATACCCATCAGTCTGCTTATCTACGGCCAATTCAATTGGATCTATGATATTCCTTAATAAAATGATATGACCGAGCTGATCCTCCAGCCATAAATCTAGCAATTGATCAAGTCTTAATGGTACAGGTTGTTGTCCATTTACATAATAAGAAAGAATCCTTAAGTACTCCTGATTTTCATTCAGTGTTCCATTTAAATAGGTTGGTGATAAGTTCAAATTTATTTCATTTTTTATCCTTAGATTTTGTAAATGACCCTCAAATCGATAATACTCAAATGAAACAGAATAAGCTTGTTTAGCAAAGGCAATTTGTTCACTTGCGGAAACACTTAGGTCTGGATTCAATTGGTGCAGGCTTTTAAGTAAGGCACCGAATGATTCTTTAAACCTTTCAGCGATGGAAATTGCCTCCTCTTCTTCTTTTGACAAGTGATCCCGAACAAATATTGCATGATCCTGGAGAATTTCCAGCCAAAATAAATGCTCTTCCCATATACTAATCGCAGAAATCATCCCCATTCCCCCCTAAAATGAGCATATTATTTAAACCACAAAAAAAGACGATTACCTTCTAAAAAGTAATCGCCTATCCTTATATGTCATTTTACCATTTGTGCAAAATCTTCAAGTGATGTTGAATATTTCACGTAACTTCTTGGCAAGAGATAGAGCTCATTTTTAATCCCGGTTTTTGTATATGGACCAGGGGTAGTAGTAAGTCCGTAGGAATAGTACTTTTTCGTTTCGTTTACAACATGTTCATCAGCATTTCCATAGGGGTAGGCCAAAGCTTTGACTGGTTTTCCCGTTATCCTCTGTATTTTTTCTTTCGATTCCTTAAGTTCATAGGTCAAATTCTCCACTTTGGTTAAATCCGGATGGGTTGCCGTATGAGATTGAATAGAAATCATGCCAGAATTCGCCATCATCTTTAAGTCTGACTGCGATAATCGATTGGAACGGCCAATAAAATCTGATATCACAAAAATAGTTCCAGCAGGCTTGAAATGATCCGTTTTCACTTTTTGAAAAATGGCAAAGACGTTCAAATTATTTTTATATCCATCATCAAAGGTAATAAAAATTGGCTTTTTCACTTTTTGAATATCTTGCCAGCGCTCAAAGGTCAACAAGGTATAGCCATGATCTCTCAAATAGATCATTTGTTTTTCAAAATTTTCCGGAGTAACATATAGCTCTTTCGAACCATGGCCTGAAAATTCATCAATTGAGTGATAGATAAGAATGGGTACCTTTTGCTGGGCGAAAACTACACTAGGAAGTCCAATTACGAAAAGACACAGGAAAAATAGCAGCTTTTTCATAAATTCCCTCACTTTATAACCTGTAAACGACTCCCGCATAGTTTTCCCCAATATTTCGATCTAAACCCCTCTTTTATTGCCCCAAATATAAGTATGCAATTGCGGAAGGACTTTTACATTTGTAAAATCATTATCATCCATCACCTTATTTATAAGCCACTCATACTTACTCAATAATTGACTTACTAACGACAGATTATCCATTGTCGTTAAATCATCATTTCCAACCTGTAAAAAGAAAGGCACATTAGGATAACGCTGATATACTTTTTTTGCATATTCATAATCCTCGTTATCAAAAATAACAACCTTTACACTAACATGTTTCGAGGGATCGGTCCCTTCAAGACGATGTATGATTGTATCAAGTAAAGAGAAGTCCGTTTCCATTTTTGAACTAGGCGGCTTTGGTGAAATTGTTAATTCATCAATATCTACGAACCAATCCTGCCATCTGCTGCCCTGCGTTTCTAGTCCTATTTTTATATTATTTTCTTTAAATAGTTCTATTAAAGTATCTAAATTTTTTAATAGAGCAGGGTTTCCGCCAGAGATTGTTACAAACGAAAAACCATTTCCCCCAAGTCTTTTTAGCTCTTCCCAAATTTCATTTGCTGTCATCATATTGATGTCATTTTTTCCTGTTCCATCCCATGTAAAAGCTGAATCACACCAGCTGCAGGCATAATCACAGCCCGCCGTTCTCACAAACATCGTTTTCTGACCGATAACCATGCCCTCGCCTTGGATGGTTGGGCCGAAAATTTCCATTACAGGCAATTTACTCAACTTCCATCCACTCCCTTCTGGCTTCCGCATAACTAGTCGGTGTTTCAAATAAACGGACAAATTCCACTCTAACACCGTGGTATTGTTTCTGTCTTTCATCCTGGCTAAGGGCTTCAGCCATTTTTTCATAAATCCAAACTACCATATTTTCTGCTGTCGTATTCATCGGCGGAAGGGTTTCATTTAAATACCGATGATCGAGGAAGATTTCAATTTCATTTTTCCAAATATCTTTAATATCGCCAAAGTCCATCATCAATCCGCGTTCATCGACAAAACCGCTCAATCCAAAAATCACTTTATAGGTATGTCCATGTAAGTTCTTACATTTTCCTTCATAGTTGTGCAGGTGATGGGCAGCATCGAAGGTGAATTCTTTACTAACCATTACACGCTTTTTATGATACCTTAGCTGTTCTTTTTGGATATCTACATCCATCTTTTGGAGTTTATCAACAATTCGAAAACCATACATGGCTGTTAAAACTCCTTTCGAATTTTCAAATATTCATCTAATCCGTTTTGTCGTAACTTACAGGCAGGACATTCTCCGCATCCACCGGCAATAATGCCATTGTAACAAGTTAACGTTTTTTCCCTGACAAAATCTAAAGCTCCTAATTTATCGGCTAATTCCCAAGTTTCGGCTTTGTTAATCCACATAAGTGGTGTGTGGATAACAAATTGAGAATCCATCGATAAGTTAAGGGTAACGTTCAAGGATTTCACAAAAATATCACGGCAGTCGGGATAGCCGCTAAAGTCTGTCTCACAAACACCTGTTACAATATGCTTGGCACCGATCTGACTCGCTAAGATTCCTGCAAACGTTAAAAAGACTAAATTTCTTCCAGGTACGAAGGATGATGGCAGCCCGCCCTCTTCGCCATCCTTCACTTCTATATCATCCCTTGTTAACGCACTTGGCGCTAACTGATTTAGCAGTGCCATGTCTAAAATATGGTGCCTGATACCAAGTTCATTTGCAATATTTTTGGCACATTCAATTTCAAGGCTGTGACGCTGATTATAGTTAAAAGTGACGACTTCCACTTCTTTAAATTGTTCCAATGCCCAGAATAGACATGTTGTACTATCCTGACCGCCGCTAAAGACTACTAATGCTTTACTGTTTTTCATTTTTTTCTCATTCTCCTTAAAATAGAAAAACAGCACCACTAAGAAGCAGTACTGTTCCTCTTAGTTTTTTTTGAGAGGGGTGCTAGAACCTCTACCGCATCTGCCTGCGGATTATTATATATTTCCGTTTCTAACTATACCACAAAATAAATATTTTCAAAGATAAAATTTTTGCTAATTCTATTTCATATTGCCGAAATCCACATCAAAAATAATCGCCAACATCACAATAAAGATAGATGACAGAAAAAGTGCTTTAATAGGTTTCCTGTAGTGAATGACAAGGATTGTAAACATAACGAAATTAAACACAATAGACCATAATAAATTCCAGCCATTATGATAAGTTATAGAGCCTAGTTGAACAGATATATATTCAAGCACAACAAAAATAAATACAAATAATGTAAGATAAAAAAATTTCCTGCCGTTTGATAAAGTATTGGGAAAATTGGACAAATAAACAAAGGTTGAAAGCGGCATTCCAATAATACATAAAAGTAAAATAGGAATTGTATGATTTGGCATACCGTTTTTTTCCATTGCCCACATGGGGTACTCTGAGCAAACAATTTCATACAACATATTGCCAACAGAAGCGAAAAGCATTGTTGGGTAGTACTGTTTCCAATTTCTCCAATCCCCCAACTTAATGGCAGCTATAATCCAAAGAATTGAATAGATAACCGCAACCATGAAGGCGTATTCCCCCTCTTAAATTGTTCATGCGACATTTTCCAATTAGTTTACACTCATCTATTTTAACTTACTCATTTCAAAAAAGAACTTCGCTCAATTTGCAGTAATATGTTGTTATTTCTTGCATTAAGTCTTGTTTTGATAGCTTTTGTCATATAGCAGGAAAATAGGATACTTAATGGTGAATTACTATCATAACGATGATTATTTCCTAGATTTTTTTTAGAGAGGAATGATTGGTAAATGAAAACCTATACCTTAAAAGAAGCAGCAAAAAAAATAAATATCACGCCTGGAGCCTTACGTCAGTGGGAAAAAGAATTTAATGAGTTACTCGATATTCCCCGGACAAAACAAGGGGCAAGAATTTATGGAGAACGGGAGATAAACCTGCTTCTCGATATTAAGAGTATGCAAGAAAAAAAGGCAAGTAAAGATCTTATACGCAAATCGCTCCAACCAAAACCAGAGTCCGAAAATGTTGCTGATGCTGATTTTGAACCCTCTGTCGTCTCTGTAGAGGTCATTTCAGAACCGATAACACCAACGGTTGTGGAGGAGTATCCATTAAATAATGCCAATCTTTTTTTCGAAGCCATGGATACCTATACTCAAAATTTTTTAAATGAAGTAAAAGAAGAAATCCGTAGTGTAGTCCGTAAAGAGGTTTTAGAAGAAGTAAAAAAAGAAATTAAAAATGGAACGTTAACTACCGTCAAATCAATCTCCGATTCCATCTATAAATCATCAGCCAATACACAAGCTGATATACAACAGCTTTCAGAATCAATCGAAAAAGCTTCTGAACAAACGCTTGAATCATTACAATACCTTTCTAATAACATTGCAAACGTTTCAATGGAAACAACAGAAGAAATTTTCACCCTTTCAAAGCAACTCTCCGAAACCACAGAAGAATTGGCTCACTATGTTGATGAAACCAATAACGAAATCTCAAATCTTACTGAAGCCATTTCAGTAGACCGTGAATTTTTTATCGAAGAACGAAATCAATACCGTCAAGAAATTACTCAAAGAGAATTAGCATTTCAACAAATGTTGACAAGCTTTAGAGATGTAGCAGCAGCAAAGGAAAAGAAATGGTGGAAATTCTGGGGTTAATAGATTGTTAATCATTTCGTCGTTCGGAGTTTACGGGAATTTTAACTTTGGAGGGATTCGGTATGAATACAAGCGAGGCAGCTAAATTATTAGGAGTGTCTACTAGTACGATTCAGCGCTGGGTAAAACAGCTCGACCTGCCGATGGAACGAAATGAACGAGGCCATTATCATTTTAACGACCAGGACATTGAGGTATTAAAAGAAATTCATGAAAAGCTTCAAAATGGGACTTTAATTCAAGAAATTGCTCCTGTAAAAGAGAAAAAGATAACTCGAATAGGTATAGTGAAGCCTGTGGAGAAGAACGAATCAATTGAAAAGCTGATTGAAAAAGTAAATAAACTTGAAATGGGTCTCCATGCAAAAGCAGATTCGGTTGCTTCCTACCAGCTTCTTCAGCATCGCCGTGAAATTGAAGAACTGCAGCAACAAATAAAAGATTTAACACAACAGGTAGAAGTCCTTCAAACAGAAATAAAAGAAATGAAAAGATCTCCTCAAATGGAAAAACCACTCGTCCTGGACAACGGAAAAGTCAAAAGAAAAAAGAAAAACTTCGTTAGTTCATTATTTGGGTTATGAATGGACAAAAAAACTGCCGAATGTGACCAACACATTCGGCTATCAGACCTTTAATTCAACTAGCGGTTGAGTATACTTTTTCATAAAATAACTACCAAGAACTTTACATATCAAGAAAGAAATGATGAAAAGTAATAGATAATTTCCTGATATGGAATTTAAACGCTCATCCGGTATGAACGTTTGAAGGGATTTAATAATAAAACCGTGAAATAAATAGATATATAAGGTTCTTTCTCCGATTTTCGTTAATTTAAACTGGGTGGAAGGTATGAGAGCTAAAAATCCAAACATTACTATGAATGTTACGCCATATTGGAGACCACGCAATAACCCATCTGATACCTCTTTTCCTCCCATGTTTGCATAAGATGTATCACCTAAAAGCCATGGAACTGCATCCTTTGGGAATCCAAATCCAACCAATAAAAGTGTTACAGATAAGATTAATATCCCAAATGGAAGTGAGTACTTTGCTCTGATAACCTTTCTTAACTGGTTCCCGTTTAATAAATACCCCAATAAAAAATATGGAAAAAATACAAATGTCCTAGATAAGCTTAAGAAACTGCCAATATGGTCAACGTAACCTATCCCAATCCCAATAGCGATAGCAATCACAAGACCCTTCCATTTAAGTTCTGCAAAGATATATAACATCAAATTCCAGCAAAACAAACTCATTAAAAACCACAGCGACCAATGCGGATGGAGTAAATCAAAATCCAATTTGGCTTCCTGTCCATTTAGGTAATAATAAACAGAGTAAATGGATTGAAAAATTAAATAAGGAATTAATATTTTTTTAACAGACTTTTTCAAGTATCCCGGTTTTTTATAACCTTTTGCGAAGTATCCGGAGATTAAGATAAATGCTGGCATATGAAATAAAAAAATCACGGAATATAAGGTAAAAAGGAGCCCATCGTGTTCCTTTAAAGGACTGATGAGATGCCCAAAAACAACGAGAAAAATTAATATAAATTTTGCATTATCGAAATATTTACTCCTTTTTGAAGTTGAACCCATTTTATCACCCCATAATATAATTCACTCAAAAAGGTATATTAAAATTTTCCAAAATGCTCTGTTCATCCATGATACATCAAAACCATTACGGGAATATGTTAGTGGATTTACATAATGTTTCATGGAAATAACAATTTTGAAATAATAATCAAATATACCCACGATTAAATTACCACTCCATTCTTAATTAAGCCTTAAATGACGGGGGGGCAAAGCATTTCATTTTGAAGGGCATTCAGGACCTGTTAAAATTTCTTTAGAAAACCGATTAAAGTTTTAATGAAAGAAGCTGACAATATGAATCAAGAAAAAAGCAGAAAACGTCTAAGTGATATCCCGTATTCAGTCCTTGACCTTTCTCCCATCATTGAAGGGGGAACTCCTTCTGATTCATTAAGGAACACTTTAGACCTAGCCCGTCATGTTGAAAAATGGGGCTATAACCGGTATTGGCTTGCAGAGCATCATAATATGCCAGGGATTGCGAGTTCTGCCACATCGGTGGTTATTGGTCATGTCGCAGGCGGCACTACCACTATCCGCGTTGGTTCTGGCGGGATCATGCTTCCCAATCATTCACCACTTATCATTGCCGAGCAATTTGGAACGCTTGAATCTCTCTTTCCAGGCCGAATTGACCTTGGTCTTGGCCGTGCACCTGGAACAGACCAGCTGACTGCCCATGCATTAAGGCGAGAGCGGCGAAGCGATGGCCATGACTTCCCAGAGCAGCTGGGAGAACTCCGGGCCTACTTTAATCCATCTGGGAAAAATTATGTCAAGGCCATTCCTGGAGAAGGATTGGATGTTCCAATTTGGTTATTGGGTTCCAGTGGTTTTAGTGCTCAATTAGCGGGACAATTAGGATTGCCTTTTTCCTTTGCTAGTCATTTTTCTCCTGAATACACGAAGCCTGCTCTTGCCCTTTACCGCAGCAAATTTAAACCATCTGATGTACTCAAGCAGCCTTATGCAATGGTGGGAGTGAATGTGATTGCTGCGGAAACAGATGAGGAAGCTAACTGGCTTTCAACGTCTATGCAGCAGCAATTCCTAGCTCTCATCCGAAATAACCCTGGAAAGCTTCAGCCGCCTGTCGAAAATGTCAATGCGCTTTGCAGTGATTATGAAAAGTCATTATTAGCTGGTCGATTAAGTACCTCTATTGTCGGCTCACCGAAAACGGTTAGAGAGAAACTACAAGCCTTTTTGGATGAAACCCAGGCAGATGAAATGATTATCAATTCGCAAATATTTGATCACCAATCCCGCCTGCGGTCCTATGAAATTTTATCTGAAATTGTCAAATGAACATAAAAAAGAGCTTGGCTGCCCAAGCTCTTTTTATATGTTTACAATGTCCACAATCCTGTTACTGACAATTTCAGGATATTTAACTTTTAATTCATCGATTGGAATTTGAAGATTTTTTGCCAGTATCGGAAGATATTCTTTGTCATAGCGGAGCCAAGAGGCGTAGTTTCTTTTTAAAAATCGTTCAGCCTCTTCATAAGACAAGAATGATTGATTTAGTTTCTCTCCATTATGGTATATTATATAGCTGCTATTTCCCTTCGGCAGAATAAAACTGATTTCTCCTTTATGGTTCTGATAACTGCTGCCATAGGAGGCTTCTTTCACATTAAATTCATTTCGATCAGCATCTGGTTTAGGGGGAGAAATTTCAAACACCTTCATAATAAACGTTTCAAATGCTTCGCCTGTCAAATCCGCACCAGAAGCTTTCGGATGGCCACCACCGCCATATTTTTGTGCAAATTCAGCCACATTCACTCCATCGTGAATAGTTCGAAATCCCATTTTCTTTCCGCCAACATTCAATAAAGCAATCATATCAAAATACGGATATTGATTATTTAACGCATTTCCCAACTCAGATAAATATTGCTCCGCATGGACAATTCCGACACAATAATCATCAACAAAGGTGTGGACTATTTGTCTGCTTTTGGATTGAATGTATCGGTTGATCTTCTGCTCTTCGATATCAAGAAGCATATTTTCTGTTTCAGTTAAGTCAAATGTATCTTTGTTTTCCGTCAACCTTTTTAACATCTCTTCTTCAAACTGCTCACGGTTCCTGATGTAGAATAAATCATTTAAACGTTTTGCTTTGATATTATTATTTTCATCCCATTCCCACGTATCATACTGGCGTACCAAGTCGATAAATTCCTCTAATGCCTTATTTCTTTCAAGCTTTCCACGTTCCACGAGGAAATCATAAAATAATGAGGTTGCACAGGTCTTTTTCCCCGTATCATATTCCGCCTTAACACATGCCCATGAATACTCATTAAAATGCATTGCGGTTACATGGTGGTCAATCATTTGAATATGCCTTCCAAACTTAAAGCGGTCTGCCAATTTTTTTTCTACCTCGATATTTACCGCTAGATCGGTTATATACATTTCCTCTTTATCATTCTCAGGATTTGAGATAAATCCATCCACTCTCTGATTTAAAATTCGATAGGAACAATAGGATACATCAGCCTGTTCCCCAAATGCTATTTTTGCAATCACCCCGCAGCCAAGACCATCTAAATCAATATCAGTAAAAAGTTTTACCAATTCTTCCACCACCAAATATTTTTTCCATAACCTATAGTTTGGTATTGGATCTATGTTCTTATACGGTGAGCAAAGGATATAACCTGATTATATGACCAAGTAAAAAAAATCACATCCTTTTCTAATTTAAAATGATACGATACTTGAGAAGTTTCACACAATTCCATTTGAAATGAGGTTATGAATTGAATTTTCCACAACTTAAAATAGGTGATATAATGCCACAGGTACCGGTCTTCCAAGGCGGGATGGGTGTTGGTATCTCTTTAAGCAAACTGGCTTCAGCAGTCGCAAATGCTGGCGGTGTTGGTATTATTTCTGGGACAGGAATTTCAGTTGAGGAATTACGTTCGCATATAAAACAAGCGAGGAATCTTATTAAGAATACCGGATATATTGGTGTAAATGTTTTATTTGCAATGAATGATTTTGCTGAAAAAATGAAAGCAGCCCTTGAAGAGAAAGTTGATTTTATTATTTCTGGAGCAGGCATATCTAGAGATATGTACACATGGGGCAAGCAAGCTGGAATTCCAGTTATTTCAATTGTTTCTTCTGCAAAATTGGCAAGGATTTCAGAGCGTCTGGGTGCAGCAGCTGTTGTGGTTGAGGGGTTTGAAGCTGGAGGACATCTTGGAACCGATCGTCCTATGTTTGATATTCTTCCAGAGGTAATCGAAGCGGTCTCGATACCAGTGATAGCAGCAGGAGGAATTATGAATGGCGGCGATATTGCAAAAGCACTTTCAATGGGTGCCTCAGGTGTTCAAATGGGGACTCGATTTGTCGCCAGTGAAGAATGTGATGCCCCTTTAGCCTTTAAACAAAAATACGTTAATGCTAAAAAAGATGATCTGGTTTTGGTTAAAACCACTGTCGGCTTGCAAGGAAGAGCGATTAAAAATAACTTCACTACCCTTATTAGCGGTCCAGATAAATTAAAAATCGCTAAATGTCTTGATTGCTTAAAAAATTGCTCCTACCGCTTTTGTACACTTGATTCACTACTTACTTCAGTAAATGGAGACGTTGAAAACGGACTAGTTTTTGCGGGTGCACGAGTAGATGAAATTAAAGAAATTCTCCCTGTCCAAAAGATTATAGATAATCTTACCTTAGAATATGCGGAGTCAATTAAAACTTGTCAATAAAACTTCAATTAATGTAATTAGAAAAAAGCCAACCGAAAAAAATAGTTGGCTTTTTTCTATGGCAGGATCTTTATTTTACTCTGAATTGGTGTCCTTGGCTTTGGGTCGGGTATTTCTTCTGGATAGCCAACAGCGAGAACGCCAATTAAATCATAATTTTCAGGAATACCTAACGTTTCTCGATTTTTCCCTTTCGCGCCAATCGAGGACCAAAATGTTCCTACTCCCTCTGCCCAGGCTGCCAAGTTAAAATTTTGGATAAAACAAGCGGTAGCCAATGCATTTTCATCCGTTTCTATTTTTGTTGCTCCTTGTTTCGATAATACTGCCATAAGAAAGGGAGCATTTCCAAAATTCGTTTTATGATTTAATTGTGCTCTTGTTTCCACACCAATAATATGAATCTTCCATGGTTCCGTCATCCGATGATTTGGCGCCATTGTCGCTGCCTGCAGCCATGAGAAAATCAATTCTTCCTTTACTGCATCAGGTTTGAATTTCTTTATGTTACGTCGCGTTTGAATTGCGTCGAATACATTCATTTGACTATCCACCTCTACTAATTTTGTATTTTATAATACCCTCTTTTCAACCCATAATAACAGAACCAAATTGCTTGCAGGAAGAAGAAACTCCCCCAGATTGGTGCTGGTATTATATGCGTCAATTGTGCAAGATTCTCAGCGTCCCCTGCTGCATGAGGCTGTACAAAAATAATAATTAAGATTTCATATGAGCTTTGTACAGAGTCGACCAAACAAAACAGAAGCAATCAAAAGTAATAAATGATCTCTGGAGCTATGGCCACCCTTAATAAGTAAGAACAGAAATGCTGCTGCAAACGAGCAAAGCCAAAATATCCCATAGGGATTACGAACCCAGAATATCAGATTTAAAAAAATAAAAGCTAACAAAATATCAATCAAAAGTATTTGCTGTTTCTTTCCGATTAGCAAAAACCAAAGGAACGCCATAAAAGAAGCAAATGTATAGCCGGCGAGACTGGTAAAAAAACTGCCAATCCAGGTAGACTGATTACTATAGGTTGCACCTTCTGAATTCATAAACAACGATATTCTTTCGACATGGCCTCCAAAAAGGGCAAACAATGCATGACCGGATTCATGGATAAGGGTATTAATAATTTTTACATAATTACCGATAATCGGCACATGAATCAACAGAAAAGCGAAAACGAGGAAAAAGAAAAACTTCGAACTAAATTTATCTCGAACAAAGCTCACTCCACATTCCCCTCTTTTTTTGAAAATTTTTTATTATCTTTATTTTAACACTTTTTTCTAATTTAACATAAAAATAGCTGGCAATATCTATCATTGGAAAGATTGTTCTGACCCTCCCATTTTGGGTCGAATTCGACAAAGTGACAACTTATGTGTTATCATTGAGTTGTCACATTACCATTATCGTTTCAAATAAAAAGGGGGAATGAAATTGATACAGTTTAAAGATATTGTTAAGAAATATCGAACAAAGACCATTATTAACACTTTTTCATTAGACATTGAAGCAGGACAGTTGGTGGTTTTTATTGGACCAAGCGGATGCGGTAAAACAACTTTGCTTAAAATGATTAATAAGCTGATTCAGCCCACATCGGGACAAATTTTTGTCAACGGGACAGATATCTCAAAGATGAATCCGATTGAATTAAGGAGAAATATTGGATATGTCATTCAAAACACGGGATTATTTCCTCACATGTCAATTAAAGAAAACCTGGAATTAATTCCTAAACTGAAGGGCGAAGATCCGGCAGCGATTGAAAAAAAGACTTTAGAATTGCTAGAAATGGTAGGTTTAAATCCCAAGGAATATTTGCACCGCTATCCTAAAGAATTAAGCGGCGGCCAGCAGCAAAGGATTGGCGTAGCCAGGGCTTTCTCCACAAACTCCGATATCATCTTAATGGATGAACCCTTCAGTGCATTAGATCCCGTTACAAGGAGCTCCCTTCAGGAAGAATTATTCCAAATGCAAAAGGAATTGAATAAGACAATCATTTTTGTTACACATGACATGGATGAAGCTATTAAAATAGCAGATAAGATTTGTATTTTAAAAGATGGGGATATTCTTCAATACGATACACCTGAAAATATCTTAAAAAATCCTGCAAATGAATTTGTTGAGGGATTTATTGGGAAAAGACGTGTATGGAATAATCCGGAATTATTATTGGCCGAGGATATTATGATTCAGAATCCTGTAAAAATTACAGCGATGAGGAACGTCTTACAGGCGATTGAGATTATGAAGGACAATAAGGTAGACAGTTTAATGGTTACCGACAAAAATAATGTTCTAAAAGGACTCGTGACTTTAAAAGGCATTCAACTCCTTAACCGAAACACCTCAATTGAAATGATTATGGAACAAAATGTTCTTTCCGTTTCCCATGATGCAAATTTAATATCCGTATTAGCAACCATGAATGAGCATAAAATTGGCTATTTGCCTGTCGTGAATAGCGCTAAACAATTAACTGGATTAATCACAAGAAGCAGCATTTTATCAGCATTAAGCAGCCAATTAATTGATTTGGAGGTGGCGTTTTAATGAGTAATTTTTGGAATTATTTAACGTCTAACTATCAGCAGCTTTTCAGTTTACTAGGACAGCATCTATATTTAAGTATTGTTTCCGTATTAATCGCGATTGTAGTAGGTATACCGCTCGGAATTCTTATTTCCAGAGAACCAAAGCTTTCTAAGCCGGTTATCGGGACGACAAATGTTATTCAAGCTGTACCAAGCTTGGCTTTACTAGGATTCTTGATTCCTTTTATTGGTATCGGAAGCACGCCCGCAATCGTCATGGTCGTTCTTTATTCACTGCTTCCAATTGTAAAAAACACCTATACAGGCTTAACAAATATTGATGGTGATATTCTGGAAGCCGCCAAAGGCATCGGTCTGACCAAAGGTCAAACAATGAGAAAAGTGCAATTGCCACTTGCCTTCCCGATGATTATGGCGGGTATCAGAATTTCAGCGGTAACCGCTGTTGGATTAATGACCATCGCTGCTTTCGTCGGCGCTGGCGGTCTTGGATACCTCGTTTTTTCAGGGGTGCAAACCGTTGATAACAACATGATATTAGCAGGAGCTATCCCTGCATGTATTTTGGCCCTTCTAATTGACTTTCTTGTTGGGAAAATGGAATCTACATTTTCGTATACAAGCAAGAAACGGTCTTCAAGGACTTCAGGTAAGCAGATAAAAAGATGGGTGATTGGTATTGCTTCCGTTCTCCTTGTTACTGCCGGAGCTTTTACGATCTATGCAAAAGCCAATGCTAAGGATAAAATTGTCATCGGTTCGAAAAATTTTAGTGAACAATTAATTTTAGGTAATATGCTGGCTGATTTAATTGAAGACAAGACGGACCTTAAGGTAGAAAGAAAACTTAATTTAGGAGGGTCACAGGTATCCTTCAGCGCCCTAAATAAAGGGGACATCGATGTATATGTCGAATATACTGGAACCGGGTTGGTAAATATTTTAAAGCAGCCGCCCAAAAATGATCCTGAGCAGGTCTATAATATTGTCCAAAAAGAATTTATTAAAAAATATGGGATTGAACAATTAAAGCCGCTCGGATTTAATAACACATACGCATTGGCCGTTCGCCAAGACACCGCTAAAAAGTACGGCTTAAATACGATTTCTGAATTAGCGAAGGTAAGCAATGGCTTAATATTAGGACCCACACTTGAATTTCCAAATCGTGATGATGGATTGATTGGACTTTCTCAAAAATACAATATGAATTTTAAAGATGTTAAAGCTGTTGACGGGGGCCTGCGCTATACTGCCTTAGATAATCATAAAAGTGATGTTATTGATGCATTTTCCACTGATGGTTTACTTGAGGCCTTTCACTTGAAAGTATTAAAGGATGATAAAAAATTCTTCCCGCCATACTATGCGGTGCCAATTATAAAGCAAGAAACATTAAAAGAACATCCTGAATTGAAAAAAGCTATCAATTCACTTGCGGGTAAAATAACGGATGACAAAATGCGTCAACTTAACTATAAGGTTGATAGTCTAAAACAGTCTCCTGCAAAAGTAGCAAAAGATTTTTTGGAAAATGAAGGATTAATTCAATAAAACAGCAAACAAGCCAGTTTCCGAGGAAACTGGCTTGTTTTATTCCTTTAAAAAATGCAAAACCCTGTCATAGGTTTTATCATCACCTATTACTAGGAGCACATCTCCTTCTAAAATTAGCGCATATGGCCCTGGAGAGATGATCATTTCACCGTTTCTTTTCATTCCGATAACGGTACCGCCGGTATTTTGCCAAAACTTCACTTCGGAAATCGTTTTACCTATATGGCTGCAGTCTGGAAAAACCTCTACCTCTATTGGGGCCAAGGGATTTGTATGCCGAAGCTTTCCTGAGTAATCCATTATTTTTCTAAGAGTATCCAGCATCAACTCATCAAGTTTATCTCTTTCTGAGATTATACTATTCATTTCTTTTTCTAAATCTTTAATGCTTGCTAAATTGGAAAATCGATGAATATATTTGATGGCATTCTCTTTAGATGAGATAACAATTCCGCTGCCCATAGCCGACTGAACAATATCGACATCCTCTAATATCTTAATTGCACGCCTGACAGTTTCCGGAGAAACTTTATATTCACTAGCCAGTGTCGACCTTCCGTGAATTTTTTCTCCGACTTTAAATTCACCATCATAAATTCTATTTGCTAAATCAATTGCAATCCGCTCATATGTTGGGATTTGTGCCCTTTGCATAAAAACACCGCCACGTTTCGTCTAAAAGAGGTTCCTTTTTTATTTTATACATTTACTCTTTCCAACAAAAGTCTAAAATCACAATTTAAGACTTATTTTCTTATGTTTGGACATAATTTTAAGGAATTCATTAGAATAGGATGAAATCATGTGAGAAAATTAATTATCATTTTAAGTTCAGCATTTATCATTTTTATGACTTCCTTATTCATCTATTACCTTTTGAAGGGTGATTCCTCCCGATGGCAGGTTGCACTGGGCGGAATTTTGACCAGTGCCTTACCATTAGTTCTATTACGTATGAAAAACACCCCCTTTAATATCCCTATTATTATCAGCTATTTTATTTTTTTATTTTGTTCCTTATTTCTGGGGTCGATCTCAAGCTTTTATTTGCACTACAAATGGTGGGATTCTACTCTTCATTTTTTTAAAGCGATTTTTATTGGGGTTGTTGGGATCGCCCTTTATAAACGGTTAATACCGGAGAATGTCCGCAGCGGCGTTTCGGCTGCCCTCCTTTTTCTTTTCGTTCTCTCACTTGCAGTTTTTTCAAGTTTGCTATGGGAGATTTATGAATTCCTTGGGGACTTAACTTTTACCCATACGATGCAGCGGGGCGGCAATACGGACACAATGTATGATTTATTGAGTGGCTCTGCCGGTGGTCTCCTAATCGCTATTTACTCGGGTGTTAGAAAACAAAAAGTTTAAAACTGGGGGTCTCCTGAATGAATCGGAAACTCGTAATTCTTTTAAGTGGATTGTATGTAGTTTTCATGGCCATTTTAGCATTTTATTATTATAAAAATGGCGCATCCTTCAAATCAACCGTGGCCATAGGCGGGATTGTTTGCGGGGCCGTCCCCCTTCTGCTGGCACTTTTTACAAAGCTGCAATTTAATTTGCCAATCGTCATCTCCTATTTAATTTTTTTAATCGGCTCACAATATTTAGGTTCGATTCGAGGCTGGTATGGGCTTGGCTGGTGGGACACTTTTATGCACTTTGTCAGCGGAGCGATTCTTGCTTTTTCAGGGATTGCCTTATATGAAAGATTGATCCATCGTGATGCAGGGGATGAAATATCGCCATGGTTTGTCTTTTTATTCACTTTATCGTTTGCTGCCTTAGGTGGTGTTTTATGGGAGGTATATGAATTTAGCTCTGATCAACTTTTTGACATGACCTTGCAGGGCGGAGGAAACAAAGATACGATGACTGATTTAATTGCCGATACGGCAGGTGGTCTTGCTATCGCAATCTGGTCGGGGATTCGGACGAAAATTAAGTTAAATAAGGAATAAAAGAGGCTCTTGCTCAGAGCCTCTTTTATTTGAATCGGTATTATTATCCAATCTTTTCAATGGATACTGGTACACCATTAAGGACCGCATTTCCTGATATAGGATCGACAACTTGTTCATCCGTCAATAAATTGACATTCACACCTGGATGTTCTCTTGCGACCCCAAGCCGTGTACCGGTAAGACTGTGCCCCCAGCCATGTGGCAGACTTACCGTACCTGGCATGATATCGTCGGTGACTTCGACAGGCACTTCAATTTTACCAGTTCGAGATTTGAGTAATGCCCTTTCTCCCTTACCTATGCCAAAACGATTTGCATCACTAGAATGAATCCAAAGCGTACAACGGTCTTCTCCTTTAACCAATACTGGCAAATTGTGCAGCCAGGAGTTATTGCTTCGCAAATCCCGCCTGCCGACTAAAACGAGATGATTCGATTCAGACTTAAGCGAATTTTTTAAGCGCTTAACATCTCCCACTAAAATAGACGGTGCCAATTCAATTTTCCCAGATGGAGTTTGCAGAATATCGGGTATTCTCGGCTTCATTGCGCCAAAGTCCATTCCATGCGGATTTACCTCTAGTACTGACAAGCTTAGGCCATCCTGATTTTCCCCAAAATGATCTCCGTACGGCCCAACACGGAGGTAAAAATCAAGTAACCGCTCTGGACCTTCTCTATCTTTTATGAATGAAAAAATCTCCTGTGGATCACGGCCATAAATAGGCGAATTTTCATTTTTTAATTCATGGCTGATCAGTTCACCAATGGTATAATCATCCAATAACTTGAGAGGATCGCCAGCTAAATTTTGATCACTGACCGCTGCTGCTAAATGCAAAAGGATCTGCCAGTCATCTAATTGTTCTGAAGGCAGGTCAAAAACAGGCTTCGAATAATGTGCTATATTTCTTGTTGCAAGATTATAAAAGGTAATATCATAATGAGAATGTTCTAATGGTGAAGGAACTGGCAGCAGCACATTTGCAAGTTTTGACGTTTCATTCATGTAACAGTCGATACTGACCATAAAATCTACTTTCTCAAGTGCCGCTTGGAGACGCGAACTATTTGGTGCCGATAGTGCTGGATTTCCGGCCATACAAATGAATCCTTTTATTTGTCCAGTCCCTTCCGTTTCCATTTCTTCCGCCAGACACGCCACTGGAAGCTCCCCCAAGACCTCTGGCATATTGCTAATTCTGCTTTGATAACGATTGTACCGGAGTGAGCGGGCTTTTTTCGAGGAAGTACGTCTCGTTGCCGGAGTAGGGAACATCACACCACCTTGACGGTCCAAATTCCCAGTCAAAACGTTCAATACATCTACAAGCCAACTGTTTATCGTTCCGAAGGGCTGTGTACAGGTGCCCATTCTTCCGTAAACAATGGCTTTTGACGAGACGGCCAGTTCGCGGGCAATCCGCCGAATTTCAGTTGCCGGAATTCCGCATTTAGCTGCTGCTATTTCTGGTGTAAAATCCAGGGAAAGGGATTTAATTTCATCTAAACCGTTAATAAGATTAACCAGTTTCCCTGGTGATACTAAATCTTCCTCAAAAAGTGTATTAATCAAAGCAAACAAGAAAAAAGCATCCGTTCCAGGCCGGATAAAATGATGTTCATCCGCCTGTTTGGCCGTCACGGTACGAACTGGATCGATGACTACTAACTTACCGCCGCGGTCCCGAAGTGCCTTCAACCGTCCCCTCATATTAGGCGCGGTCAATAAACTCCCATTTGAAGCTAGCGGATTAGCGCCAATCATCAAAAAATAATTTGTATGATCGATGTCAGGGATTGGAAGATTGGCATCACTTCCAAACATCATTTCAGAGGATAGCTGCTTCGGAATTTGATCAAGCGTACTGGCAGAATAAATACTTCGGCTTCCTAATGACCGTAAAAAAGTTGGTGCGTATAACATACTCCCCAAATTATGAACTGAAGGGTTTCCTAAATATACGGCAACTGAGTTCCTTCCATGCTCTTTAATAATGGATTGCAGTCCTTTTCTAACTTCTAAAAAGGCTTCTTCCCAAGTAACTTCCTGCCAATCAGAACCACGGCGAATCATGGGTTTTCGGATTCGGTCAGGGTCACCGTGAAGTTCCTTGATACTGAATCCCTTTGGGCATAAATAACCCTTGCTAAACGGATCCTGTTTATCCCCCTTAATATGGACAACCTCATGTCCCCTCGTATGAATTTCGAGGCCGCAAGTCGCTTCGCACAATGGGCATGTACGAAAATTTATTTTTGTTTCAAGTTCATTCAAAATCAACCGTAATTCCTCCCTCGAGGCCTTATTAAGGATTTAAAATTAGTTTCCCGATTGTTTGACGGCCTTCTAACAGCTCGTGTGCCATTTTCGCATCTTCCAAAGCAAAGGTTTTTCCTATAATTAATTTTAATTTTCCATCGCCAATATAATTTAGTAAATCTCTTACACTATCTTTATATGCTTTTGCATCTTTTAGAAAATGAACAAGCCAGAAACCGATAACACTAACATTTCGTTGCATGAGAATAGCCGGATCGAATTTCGTTTCCTGGCCGCCTGCACGGCCATAAATGACAAGTCTGCTATTGACCGCCATGCATTTCAACGTATTTTTAAAAATGTCTCCGCCAACCATCTCAAGGGCAACATCGACCCCTTTACCATCGGTAGCTTCTAAAACTTGCTTATGCCAATTTTCTTCGGTGTAATTAATTCCAGCATCAGCCCCAAGAGAAAAAGCAAGATCAAGCTTTTCCTTGCTGCTGGCTGTGGCAATGACCTTTCCTGCGCCCATAATCTTTGCTAATTGCACAGCAAATGTACCAACACCACCAGCTGCAGCATGCACTAGTACGGTGTCACCTTTTTGGATTTGGCCAGAAGATTTTAAGATGAAATAAGCCGAAATTCCTTGACCTAAAATAGAAGCACCCTGATTAAAATCTACTGATTCTGGTATCTTTACTAACTGGGATTCATGTAGTGCGATGTACTCTGCATATCCCCCATCATCTGTTAATGCGACTACCCGATCACCAATCTTAAAGTCCGTGACATCCGCTGCAACCTCTGTGATGACACCTGCTACTTCCGCTCCTGGAACATAAGGTAGAGGAGTTTTCGCTAAATATTGGCCATATCTGCGGGCTGTATCCGCAAAGTTCACACCCGCTGCTTTTACCTTTACTAAAACATTTCTGGGCCTTAATTCTGGTAACGGTACTTCGACAAACTTTAAAACGTCAGGTTTTCCATATTCTTTAAATTGAATCGCTTTCATGTTAAAGGTCTCCTTTATCCGAGAGATACTAACCGGTTAGTATAATGATAGCACACAATTAAATTTTAAACTATTTATTTTATTCCTCTATACAAAAAAAGTAGTTCTTAATTAAAAAGGAATTAAGAACTACTTTTACTATTATACCGTCACCGCAGCAAAAAATTCTTCATATATCGCTTGAACGGCTCTTTTTTCATCTATTTGTTTTACACCAAACATCATGCTGACTTCAGAAGATCCTTGATTAATCATTTCAATATTAACACGTGCCTTTGCTAAAGCTTTTGAGGCCCTAGCCATTGTACCCACATTTTGTCTCATACCTTCGCCAACGACCATTATAAGAGCGAGACTATGCTCAATTTTCACTTCATCAGCATGAAGTTCTGTCATAATGCGGTCTTTTATTTCTTTTTCCATATTAGAATCTATCTGGCTTTCTCTCAAAATGACTGATACGTCATCAATTCCTGAAGGTGTATGCTCATAAGATAACCCGAAATCTTCTAATATACCTAAAAGCTTACGACCAAATCCAACTTCCCTATTCATTAAGTATTTACTTACATAAATGCTGCAAAATCCCTGATCACTGGCAATACCAATTACCGGCCCATTTGTATTTTTACGATCAGATACAATTCTGGTACCAGAGGCAGCAGGATTGTTTGTATTCTTAATATGAACCGGAATTCCCGCACGGAATGCTGGGACAAGGGCTTCATCATGCAGAACGGTAAAGCCTGCATACGAAAGCTCTCGCATTTCCCGATAGGTTAGTTCTTTAATTTCTTTTGGTTTTGTAACAATATTGGGATTAACAGAATAAACCGCATCTACATCAGTGAAATTTTCATACAAATCCGCTTTTAGCGCATTAGCAAGGATCGATCCTGTAATATCTGAGCCGCTTCGTGAAAATGTGAAAACTTCCCCTTCCCTGCTATAGCCAAAAAAGCCTGGAAAAATCAAAATGCCTGGACGTTCATGTAGTGAAAATAAGCGATTGTATGACTCTGTTAAAACTTGAGCATTTCCAGGCTCATCGCTCACTAAAAGTCCTGCTTCCTTCGGGTCTATATATGAGGCATCAGCTCCCCGCTTACGGAAGTAGGCAGCCACCAATTTGGCATTATTATCTTCACCACTGGCTTTAAGCCTATCCATAAACCGGTCAGGCTTACTTTTATCCCCATTCAGCCTTTCTATCAAATCGTTTTGAATTTCACGAATGATCTCATCCCCGAGAGCTAATTCGTCGGCAATAGATGAATATCTTTCGATAACGGCTTCAAACTTTTCTTTTGGATCCTTATTGAGTAAGCTTAGTTCTGCACATTCAATTAATAAATCCGTTACCTTATGGTCCTCAGAAAACCTTTTCCCGGGAGCTGATACAACGACCACTTTCCGCTCAGCGTCAGTTATGACTATTTGGAATACTTTTTCAATCTGCTTCCCGGATGCTAAAGATGATCCGCCAAACTTTACTACTTTCATCATGACAACTCCCTATTGTGTAAAAATATAATCTTAATTTTATTCCAATTCTGAAAATAATCAAGTGTTTTTTCCTTTTCATATGGACATTTGTTCACATAGGGAGTACATAAGCTTGGCTAAAAAAAGATTAGCGAATCAATTCAATAAAATGAGCAAGAATTCTAGCTGTCAGACCCCAAATCACTTTATCTTCATAAATATAAAAGTATTCCTCCATCCCCCTTGTCCGCCAATTATAATTTTCTCCGCCGACGATTAAATCAAATGGAAAATTTTCTTCCGGCTCTGCTTTAAATTCAATTCGGTAAATTTCAGGCGCTTTTTCGATAAAAAATGGTAAAGGAACTGTGAATAGTTCCCCGACCTCAGAGGGATTCGCTTGAATGCTGCCTGGATTTGTAATAAAGCCCGCAAAAGGAAATACCATCATCCCAAACGGAGATACCATAAAATCTAAAGGGAACACTTCACAGATATTTTCTCCAGCAATACCCAATTCCTCTTTCGTTTCACGAATGGCAGCTGCTTTTTCATCACAGTCACCGGAATCAATTCTGCCCCCAGGAAAACAAATTTCCCCAGGCTGCCTCCGTAACTGCTGTGAACGGACCTCGAACAATACATGGATTCCATCCTCTTTTTGAATGAGTGGCAGCATGACAGCGTACCTTGAAAATTTCTCACTGCCAAGTATAATAGGAACATGATTTTTTAATTTCGTCAAAATAGTTTCGCGTTCCACGTTTTCACCCCTCATCTCGATATTAATGTGTATGTATTTACAATAACATTTTTAACAGTTTTATCGGTTAAAATTAGCCTATGTAAAAAAAAACAATCCAAGCGCAAAAGGCAGGATTGTTTCTCCATTACTATTCCTATTTTTGAAACCAGGAATACATATAAGCAGTATCCTCTAAATCAATTGCTTCCTTTACAACCTTTAAAGGATGGAAAGTATCGATCATAACAGCAAGCTCCAGCGTTTCTTTCTTTCCGATACTTGCTTCTGTTTTACCCGGATGCGGTCCATGCGGGATTCCGCTTGGATGTAGGGTGATGGAACCCTGTTGAATTCCTTTTCGGCTCATGAAATTACCCTCAACATAGTAAAGGACCTCATCACTATTAACATTACTGTGATAGTATGGAGCCGGAATGGATTCCGGATGATAATCATAAAGGCGGGGAACGAAGGAACAAACCACAAAATTATTACCTTCAAAGGTTTGGTGTACTGGCGGCGGCTGGTGGACTCTCCCAGTAATCGGTTCAAAATCTTCGATATTAAAAGCCCAAGGATACAAATATCCATCCCAGCCAACCACATCAAGCGGATGATGACCTAGAATATGAGAATGAATCGCTCCTCTTGATTTTGTTAAAACCTCATACTCTCCTTTTTGATCAAATGTCACCAAGGCTTCCGGGCCGCGGATATCCCGTTCGCAAAATGGACTGTGCTCTAAAAGCTGGCCATATTCATTTCGGTACCTTCTTGGCGTTGTGATTTGACTAAACGCTTCGACAAAAAGCATTTTCGTCTCTTCATCTGCATTTGGTATTATTCGATAAATCGTTCCAATCGGTATGACGAGATAATCTCCAGGCCGGTATGTGATTGTCCCAAACATCGTCTCTAGCTTTCCTGAGCCATGGTGAATAAAAAGCATTTCATCTCCATCACCATTTCGATAATAGCTTTGCATGGGCTCGTTAATAGATGCCGTTCCGATTAACAGATCCTGATTTCCAAGAATATATTCTCGTGCCTTAAGAGCATCTCCATTTTTTGTGACTTTCGTCGAAAAAAAGTGGCGGTGTTTTAATGATTGCTGCTCTTCATAGATAGGCAAATAATTTCCAATTAAATCGGATTTTACAACTTCTGTCGGCATGTATTGATGATAAAGAATCGATTGGGTTCCAGAAAAACCACGGGTTCCCATTACCTGTTCCCTGTATAGGCTCCCATCCTCTTTTTTAAACATCGTATGCCTTTTATGTGGAATCTTCCCCAGTTGACGATAATACATCATTTCACCTCGATTCTTCAATTATTGTATTCTCTAATATCCCTAAATTCTCAATTTCTAACTCTACTTTATCTCCCGGCTTAAGCCATGGATGCACTTTTTCGCCAAGTTCAAGAATACACCCTGTTCCGACTGTACCTGAACCGATAACCTCGCCAGGATAAAGGGTTACGCCAGCAGATGCCCGTTCAATCATTTCTCCAAAGGAAAAATAAAGCTCCTTCAAATTCCCTTTAGACAGTTGGACACTATTTACCCGTGCATTCATGGCAAGATCAAAGCCCTTCCCTGTCCTAAAACGTTCCAATTCATCTTTTGTGATAATCCATGGGCCAATCGAGGTGGAGAAATCCTTGCCTTTTGCTGGACCTAAACCAACCTTCATTTCTTTCCGCTGCAGGTCCCTCGCACTCCAATCGTTCAAAACACAATAGCCAAAAATATAATCATCAGCTTCAGCAGCAGAAATGTTCCTGCCTGTTTTACCTATAATGCATGCGACCTCAAGTTCATAGTCTAACCAGTCACAATCTTTAGGTTTAATGATTTCTTCGCCCGGCCCCTTTATCGCCAGGTGGTTAGAAAAATAAAATACAGGAATTTCATACCATTCAGGAATCATTTTCAAACCACGATTTTCCCTTGCTGTTTTCACATGCTGCTCAAAGGCGTAAAAATCACGCAAGCTTCTTGGATTAGGAAGTGGCGCTTTTAAGTAAAGGTCACTTACTAGGTAAACTCCTTTATGGTCATTAGTTAACGACAATGCTGCCGCAATCTTTAAATTTTCTTCACTTTTGTCGAGAAATTCTATTAGATTACACGGCAGCCTGCCATTGGTTGCTTCGTGCATATCAACAGCATATGTTTCATTTAAGAGCCAGCCTGCCCGGATACTCCCATTTGGCTTTTCGAAGGTTACAAATTTCATTGACTCACCTTTTTCTATTTTCTTATCATTTCAAACGTTTTGGCCAAAGGATCGGTAAAGATATTGCCTGCCATTCTTCCAATAGGCTTTAATAGATCCATGTCTATTCTCCCTTTATCCATTAATTCATCCTGAACATGAACATGGACCACTTTACCAATGACGAGACTGCCGCTGCCCGGCTTGTCGCCAAAATGAAGGACCTGATGGAGTTCACATTCTAAATGGACAAGTGATTCCGCAATTCGCGGCACCTTCACCTTATGGCCCGGTTCTTTTGTTAAGCCCGTTTCCACAATTTCATCAATGTCAGGGGAAAATTCTATCGCACAATCATTCATTTGCTCAGCCATACTCTCACTGACGATATTAATAACAAATTGACCGGTATTTTCAATATTAACGAGAGTATCCTTTTTCGCGCCGTCCTTCCCTCTTCTCATCGGCGAAAAACAGACGAGCATCGGATCTGCACAGATGGCTGTAAAAAAACTGAAGGGCGCCGCATTAGCGTTTCCGTCAACATCCATCGTTGACACAAAAGCGATCGGCCTTGGTAAAATGGAGCCGATTAATAATTTATAGGCCTCTCGCCATTCCAGTATTTCCGGCGTAATTTCCATTCGATTCACCACTCTTTCATATAACAAAAGGTTGTAAAAAAAGGGGAAAAAGTTCCCCCTTTTGTCTCTATTTAGCTATTAATTTATAAATTACCACGTCTTTCCTGTTCCCGTTCAATTGATTCAAATAAGGCTTTAAAGTTTCCTTCCCCAAATCCACGGGCACCTTTACGCTGGATGATTTCAATAAATAATGTCGGGCGGTCTACAACCGGCTTTGAAAAAATTTGAAGCAAATAGCCTTCATCGTCACGGTCCACTAAAATATTCAACTCGCGCAGTTTTTCAATTTCTTCATCGATTTGGCCGATCCGCTCTGCTAATGATTCATAATACGTACTTGGAGTTTTAAGGAACTCAACACCATTTTTCTTTAAAGTGGCAACAGTAGAGACAATATCTTCCGTTAAAATCGCAAGATGCTGCACTCCGGGACCATTATAAAATTCGAGGTATTCCTGAATTTGCGATTTACGCTTCCCCTCTGCCGGTTCATTGATTGGGAATTTAATACGCCCTCCGTTATGCATAACTTTTGACATGAGAGCAGAATATTCAGTCGTGATGTCCTTGTCGGTGAAATGCTTCATTTCGATAAAGCCCATTACCTTCGAATAATAATCGACCCATTCTTCCATGCTTTCAACATTTCCTACCACATGATCTATTCCGATTAAGCCGGCATCTTCAATTGGTACATCGGAAGAATAGGATTCAAATCCCGGCAGGAATGCACCCTGATAATTTTTCCGTTCTATTAACGTATGGATGGTATCACCATATGTACCTAGAACGGCTTTTTTAACAACACCCTTTTCATCCTTCATTTCAAACGGCGCCACATGGGCAATTGCCCCGCGATTTACTGCCTCATCAAATGCTTTATCGACGTCATCCACTAAAAGGGCAACATCTTTTACGCCATCGCCATGCTTTTTAACAAACTGCGCTACTCTGCTATCCTCCTTATAGGAGCCTGTAAGCACCAAGCGAATGTTCCGCTGTTTTAACACATAGGAAACGGTTTCACGATTGCCCGTTTCAAGACCTGAATACGCAACTGGCTGAAACCCGAACGCTGTGCAAAAATAGTGGCATGCCTGTTTGGCATTTCCTGTATAAATCTCTATATAATCTACATCTCGTACTGGAAAAAAGTCATTTACAAGCTCATCAGCTTTTACTCGTTTTTCTTTCAATTCAAGAACCCCCATTTTTAAAAATAGTAATATTCAGAATATATTTTAATGGAAAAATTCTTGTCCCCTCAAGAGCAGGGTGTAAAGCAATAACGCTTTTTTGCAGTAAAGAAATATTCTTTAAACATAGTAATTTTTTTCCTAAATGAAAAAAGAAACATACCTAGTCCTAGGATGTTTCTTACATAAGTGTATTGATAATGTTTTTTACAAAAATATACCTAATATGACATGAAAAAAATATTTTTTACTAAGAAAGTACCGCCCGGTCACTTGCCATTTGAACACCGCGAATTCGTTTGAATTCCTCTAACAATCTTTCAATCGTTAACTGCTGTTTCTTTTCCTCATCCACTTCCAAAATGATTTGGCCTTTATCCATCATAATTAACCGATTTCCTAAATCAATCGCCTGCTGCATATTATGTGTGACCATCAACGTGGTAAGTTTATACTTATCGACAATTTCCTTTGTCAGATTCGTTATCAACTCTGCTCTTGATGGATCAAGTGCAGCTGTGTGCTCATCCAGCAACAGGATCGAGGGCTCAGTAAAAGTGGCCATTAATAAGGAAAGCGCCTGACGTTCTCCGCCTGACAGCAGTCCAACCTTTGCACTGAGACGGTTTTCCAAACCGAGATGCAATGATTCCAGTACTTCCCTAAAATAATCACGCCTTTTTTTCGTAACGCCTTTTCGCAGCGTTCTCGTTTTATTTCGTGAATAGGCCATCGCAAGATTTTCTTCGATCGTCATACTTGGAGCTGTTCCAGCCATCGGATCCTGAAAAACGCGGCCAATCATTTTAGAACGGTTAAACTCGGACATATTGGTTACATTTTCACCACCAATACAAACGTCACCGATATCAGGGTATAAAACACCGGAAATGATATTCATTAAGGTCGATTTTCCTGCACCGTTACTGCCGATAACCGTTACGAAATCCCCTGGTTTCAGCGTAAGGTTTATATGGTCAATCGCAATTTTTTCATCGGGTGTTCCCTCATTAAATATTTTATGAATCTGATTTAATTGCAGCATGGTTGTCCCCCTCCGTTCTCACAGAAGTCTGGATGATGTTCATTCTTTCAGATTTTCTTCTTGCCTTCCGTTTTTTCTCTTTGGATCCTTCAATAATCTTCGGTGCCGTAAGGGCAATGATGACAATTACTGCCGTTATTAATTTCATATCTCCAGGGTCCAGGAACTCAACACGGAGGGCTAAGGTAACAACAATACGATAAATAATGGAACCGCCAATGACCGCAAGAGTTGCTCGTGCAATTGTCTTAGTACCAAACAGGGCTTCACCGATAATAACAGACGCTAAGCCAATGACAATCATTCCAATTCCCATTCCAACATCAGCAAATCCGCCTTGTTGAGCAATTAAAGCTCCTGAAAATGCCACAAGCGCATTGGAAAGTCCCAGTCCAAGAACTACAAGAAGATTGGTATTAGCTGAAAGACTGCGAATCATCCGCTTGTTATCGCCTGTTGCTCTGATTGCAAGACCAATTTCGGTTTGTAAAAACAAATCGGTAAGGATTTTGATCACAAAGGTGACGATAACCATAAAGATTAAAATTCCCCAAGTCTCCGGGAGGCTGTCGCCTAGCCCAATTGCCGAAAGAATACTGTTAAAAAATGAATCAATTCCTGAGTTTTCAAATATATCACTGATTTTTGTAAAAGCTGTATCCGTATTCAATAATGGAATATTTGAGCGTCCCATGATTCGTAAGTTAATCGAATATAATGCAATCATCATGAGAATACCGGATAGTAAATTATTGATTTTTCCAAAGGTGTGAAGCAGTCCCGTTAAGCAGCCTGCAGCAAATCCTGCAAATAATGCAACAATCGTTGCCAAAAACGGATTCGTTCCCCCCGCAATCATAACCGCCGAAATGGCGGCACCTGTCACAAAACTACCATCTACCGTTAAGTCTGGAAAATCCAGAATACGAAAGGAAAGATAGACGCCCAGTGCCATAATCGCATAGATGATACCTGCTTCAAAAGATCCAAATATGGCTGTAAACATTGAAATCATCCTTTCTTTTTTTCTATGTATCAATCAAGAAGTCAACCCTTTCAGGCTGACTCCTTATATATTTATAGTTTGCTATTTTCCGTCATAAAACTCGCCAAGCTTGCTCCATTCTTCCTTTACTTGCAAGCCTTGTGCTTCAGCAGCTTTTTTATTAATCACAAGCTTTAAGCTGTTTGGCAGTTCAACTGGAATGTCTGATGCTTTCTTTTTACCAGATAAAATATCAGCAGCCATTAAACCAGATTGATAGCCGAGGTCAAAATAGCTAAAGCCACTCGCTGCGACAGCCCCTTTTTTCATTGAATCAAGTTCTCCAACGAAAAGCGGAATTTTTTTGTTATTTGCGACAGCAATGACAGTATCAAGGGCAGTAACTACGGTATTATCAGTTGGAATGTAGATGGCATCTACACGGCCCACTAATGATTCAGCAGCCTGCTTAACCTCTGCTGTAGTTGCAACCGATACTTCTACAAGTTTAGCACCCTTTTCCTCAGCGATCTTTTTAACATCCTTAACCTGAACTACTGAATTTTGTTCTCCTGAGTTATAAATTACACCAATATTTTTTGCTTTCACTTCATCAGTAATAAAGCTGATGGTTTTTTTCGTTGCATCCGGATGATTATCAGTAGTTCCGGTAATGTTTTTTCCTGGCTTGTCAAAAGCTTCAACAAGGCCTGCTCCAACTGGATCTGTTACAGACGTAAAAATAATAGGAATTTCCTTCGTTGCATTTAACGCGCTCGTTGCACTAGGAGTAGCATTAGCAAAAATCAAATCGACTTTGTCACCAACAAAGTTTTTAGCGATTGTTTGGACATTATTCATGTCTGCCTGAGCATTTTGTTCATCATACTTTACTTTAATACCTTTGTCCGCTAACGCCTTTTTAAAACCTTCTGTAGCTGCATCTAATGACGGGTGTGGAGCAAATTGGCTAATGCCAACTTTGAATTCCTTATCTTTCCCGCCCTTCTCTGCATCACCTGATGATTCTTTGCTACCGCATCCTGCAAGCATCAGCATTCCTGCCAACGCAAAGGAAAGCGCACTTACTTTCTTCTTCATTTTCAAAATCCCCCTAACATTGTTTTAAAAAATAATTTTCTAAAAATTTATTATATTAAAAATTATTCTAGTATTTTTTTTGGCCAAAAGCAATAGAAAATACTAAAATATTTTTGCGCTTTAAAGCGTGTCAATTAATAGAAGTGATTCAAAAGAAAATGCCTCCTAATTAATTAGAAGGCATTCTGATAGTATATTTTTAAGTTATGAGTTAAGGGGCAAAAATATGATTCTTACCAATCACGAGTGCTGTCAAGTAATTTATCAATCTCAACCGGTTTTCCTTTATGACTATTTTTCCCAGATGTTAGATCAACAGTGGCTTCTAGTAGTTTGTCGATATCAATTAATACGTTTCCCATATCTAACCTCCTAAGTAAATTAGTTTTTTCAAGTTACCAAACTATTCGTGTTTCTATTTCCGATTTTGGGGGTGCATTTAAAAAAGCTAAAAAAAGAATCATAGTAAAGGTATGATATCAGCCATTATTTTTACAACAAGATTTATGATTGGTTTAAAAAATGTTGGAAAACAAATAGATTCAACTCCAAAAAATAAAGCTGCTTAAAAGAAAAGACATCCAGTCTATAATTAGACAGGATGTCTTCTTCATTATGCAGGACTGTTCATGGACTTTTTAATGCTGCCCGGTTTAAAAAAGAGTTTCATCAAAGGCGGAGTAACAATCGTTGTGATGAGGACGACGATGACTAAAACAGCAAATAACTCATCATTGATTAGCTTTGTTTCTAATCCTATCGAAGCAATAATTAGGGCAACCTCCCCACGGGAAACCATCGCTGCGCCGATTCCCAGCGAGCTTTTCCAAGAAAAGCGGGCCATTCTAGCTCCAAGTGCCGCTCCAATTAATTTTGTTAAGATTGCAAGTGTACTAAGCCCAAAAATCAGACCCCAATTTTCTGAAATCCCTTCGAAGCTTGCTTTCACACCAATAGAAGTAAAGAAAACAGGAACAAAGATCGAATAACCAATAGTTTCAACTTTTTCAAATATTTCCATTTTATAATTCGTTAAGCTAATAGCAGCTCCAGCAATGTAAGCTCCTATAATCGCCGCTATTCCCGTTAATTCAGCCACATAGGCATAAATAAAGCAGATAATTAACCCTGCCGAAATAAGCGATTCCGTAACCTTAAGTGGCGCAAACTTTTTTAAAACCCAAGGTACAACCTTCCAAGCTACTAAAATAGCACCTCCGAAAAAGAGTACCTTTTTCAAAATGATCATGCTTAGATTTACCTCACCACCAGTCATACTCATTAAAAAGGCTAAAGCAAGGATTACAAGAACATCGTTTATCTCATCACTCTTCAATTTACTCGAACTAATCGCTACTCTTCGCTTTAATCTTCCTTGTAAATAAAGGAGTATCTCTTACAACTTTCCTTTCATAGAAAACAAAAAAAATTGAAAAACATATAGACCTATAAAAAAGACCCAGAATAAACTCTTTGTAGGTCTTTATTGAATACACTATCCTACTTAATAAATATATCCTGCCAATTACGCTACCTTATAATCACATAATACAGATAGACCATCGAAACAAAACAAAATACTCATGAATTAAGTCTCTTATAGATTTTAAATATTATTTGAAATTCATATATTGTTATGTAAAGAAATAATTTTTATTAGGTTTTTGGAGAGCAAAGTCCCGCAGCGGGTAGCGGTTGATCTAAACTACAATTATCCTCCAATTAGATTAAATGAAGATCTTAAAGCAATAAGTTTTTTATTGTTGACAATCAACCAAGGTTATATAAAGTGGACTATGTTTCTTGCACAATAAATTCATTTAAAAATGGTTGATAAGTCAATAAAAAACGCACTACGATGTGAATTCCAGTGCGTCTTTCGATGCGAATTACTTGTTTGCACCTCTAAAGTAAATCCGTTACTATAAAAGTCACTATTTTTTATGTAATTAATAAGGGTAAATGCAGCAATTCACCCTTACTTGTTTAACTACAGGGCATGTTGTTACCCTAAATGTAAATCACCCACTTGTCCACCTCATTAGAATTTATTGATAAATTATACAAAGGCAATAATACAACAAAAAATGGCCTGTATCTGGTTTTCTACGATTTTAGCCTAAGATTGAAGAAAGCAATAATTTAAGAACTTTTTTGTATACAAAAAGACCACTTTGATTCAGTGGTCAAAATATTCACAAACCTTTATTCAATGTTATTAAAACTCCAAATTTGTTTAGCAATACCAGCCAGGTATCTACTTCTATTTTCAATCTCGTCGAAATTCCATTTTTTCTTCTTATTAATTTCTTTTGTCAAATTAATATTTGACTGCCCGTATCTCTGTTTCTTTTCCACAAATGGATTATTTGAAGCACCAATATTCAATTCACTTCCAAGGAGAGTCAGATTACCGATTCTATTTACAAAAAGTAAATGTTCAGAAGCTCTTGAACCTAACTCTTTATACCACGAAGGGTCATTAGCTTTAGAGCTTTTTCTTACCAACTCCCTAGGCATAATATGTTCTATATGAACATCAGTTCTAGAACTAATTATTTTTTCCTTTGTATTATTGGTCAAAGCATTTTCAATCATTTCTAATATATACTTAGTCTGTGGTGACCTTGTAAAGTCTCTCCTTTGAAAATTCAAATAGAATTCTGTATCACTTGGCGTTCTCTTTTTTAAGTATTCAATTATATAATTTACAGGGTTTTCTTTTTCAAATGCTTCCAAAGCCAAGTGATTATAAATTCTGTCGATGTCTCTTGTGGATATATTGCATATACTCCTTCGAAGTGTAAAAACCTCTATTGCTTCTAAAATCTTTACTAGTTGTTCTTTACGGAGATCCATTGATAAGCACTTAAGAAGCAAAGGATAGCTAGTGGTTGCTTCAATACGTACTAGCGTATTTAAACGGTCATCCACTTCTTTCATTCCAACTATTCCGTTATACAACTTGACATATAGCTCTGACTTTAGCCAGATATCCTCAACAATGCATAAAATATTAGTAGTATTGTCAATGAGCATTTGATATCTTGAATACAATTTAGGTACCGGCACTATCCCATACTCAATTGAAAATAAATAGTGTCTAAAGAATCTTACTTTATCGTGTCGGACTGATTCAATCTCCTCGATATTCTCAATAATTTGATCCCATATTTCTATGCATTCCTCAAGCATTGACTCATTCGTTGCAATTTTACTTAATAAATAGTTTTTTATTAAGTCCACAGAAGAAAGTGATAGCCCTCTATTGTTTAATGTTTCAAACAATCTAAATGCATCATAGTATGAATCTGTTACCATTAATGCGAGATCAAATGACTCCAATAATTTTGTATATACGGTCTGCCATTGGATACTGCTGTCTTGAAGCTTTTCTTGAAAGAAATAATATGCTTGTATGATTTTTTCAGTTTTTGCATCTTCCTTTGTTACTTTTTTCTCCACTAATCTTTTGAATACCTTATTGTCTTTCCTCCCCAAAATTAGTTTTGCTTCTTGCTCATCAATAGTTGAGCTCTTTAAAAAATGGTTGTTAATGTAGGCAGCTCTATCCTTGTCTAATTCCTCTGCTAAATCACGAATAGCAGTGAGTACAATTAATATAGTAGTAATTCGTTGCTGCCCGTCAACAATTTCAAAATAACTAAACCCTTTTTTACGCTCTGAACTAATTGTTATAACAGAACCTAAAAAATGAGTTTCTTCACCCTCAAGCCTAATTAGATCCTCCCAAAGGTCATTCCATTGGTCTTTTCCCCAATTATAAGTTCGTTGATAAAGGGGAATCCGGTAGACCTCATTAACACTTCCCAGCAATTTTCCTAGACTTAATCTCTTAGTATCGATAGACATAATTTTTCACCTCTTTAGGATGGAACAGATTGCAATATTCCAATTATATTCGAATACGAATATTTTTAAACGTTTTTTAATAAAAAATATTCGAATACGAATATTTGACCTATTTTAAATACATTTTTGCTATGATTATTCAAAATATACTAAATTATATTGAGGGGTTTTGGTAAATGATTAATATTGGAGAAAAAATAAAATCTATAAGGCAAACTAAAGGCATTTCCAGCAGTGAACTAGAAGGGATTTGTGGAGTAAGCCAAGCTACTATTAGTAAAATAGAAAATAATGTACAATCTCCATCAATCGAAACCTTAATTAAGATTTGTGATGCACTAGAGATACCAGTCAGTCTATTATTTAAGGATTTTCCGCCAGATATGATTAACTTAATTGATACAGCTAAACAGTTATCACCAAATCAAAGACAAAAAATTACCGAAATGATTGAATCGTTTTTAGTAAAAAATTAATATTACATATATTAAAAATAAGCTTAATTATATGTTAGATAAAATTGAAGCAGCAATAAAATCATATGGAATGATTTCTATATCAGAAAAAACAAAAAAATTTATCAGTCCTATAATTCAACAATTTAAGCAGTAGAAAAACTATTTTATTTTTGTGTAATGATAGTTAAAAAACTTAATGGTTTTTTGTTTTTCCAATCTGTATTACCGATACCGAAAATATGGAATGCTAGGGTCAAAAGGAAAGCCCCGATCTCAACCGAGACTGGGGCCCTTTTTTTCGAGGATCATGGAGAAAGAATTAAATCTTCTAACCAATAATGAAGATCCTCTAACACTTCTTTTTCCCCTTTTGTTTCAATTTCTCCAATCCCTTTTATTTCTGGAAAAAGTTTTATATACGTGATAGGTTCAACTATTTTTCTAACTTCTGCTTCTTTTTCACTTCCGTATAAACAAATGACTTGATGCACCACCGGATGCCATTTAGACTTTTTGTTTTTACCCAAGTAAAAAAAGCTGTAGTAACTTGTTAATTGTTGATATGTCGTTGTGGCATAGTCGTTATTATGCATGTTTGCTAATTTCCTAAATTTAGCATCGAAAATTAAACTGCTTCTAAAAAGCAATTCACCATTTTCTTGCTTTTCGTATAAATCCAGTTTGATATCCGGTCTTTTCTTCTCTTGTCCAGCGAAAAATAATTCTCCCTTTTGTTCAGCTGCAAACTTATCCCCGTGGTATTTATCATACCAACAATGAATGATGGCTTTTTCGTTCTCTAATTCGAAGAAAGTTTCCGGTGGAATAAGGCTTTGATGATAAAGCTCAACAAAATTAGGCTCAAACCCTTTTTTAATCCGAAATCCAATTTTATTAAGACTATCAATAACGGTAAATAAACAATAATATTCATAGATCTGCCAGAATGGTTTTAGAATTTTTACATATCGCTTATTTTTTCCTTCATCCTGTTGAATCAATTTGGACTTTTCATAAATAGAATTAAGTTGATAATAATTGTTATTTTTTAAAATAGGTTTGATTTTACCCCGTTCAATTTCCTTTAAAAATGAATTGTTCAACAAATATATCATTCGGCTAAAAATTGAACGCATCTGAGTAATCCAGTTCTGCTGTTGTGTTGAAACTTCTACATGTTTTTGGATTTCTTTTTCTACAATCGAGATTTGAGACCAAATATCAATTTTCGTTGTTTTCGAAACCTCTCTTTTGGTGTTCAAATATTCTTTTCTTTCATGCAAGGAGATAATTTTCTGGCTTAAAGAATGAAGGTTCTTTTGCACAGCAGCATGACTGTTCGAAATGGCTTCGATGACGTGGTGTATGTCTGAAGTCCAATTCGATAGTACATTTTTTATCCAGCGATTCGCACTGTGGTTGTAATCTACTTTCTTAATCCGATTGTAATAAAAGGTTACTTCTCCACTACCACTGTTTTTTGCCAAACCTTTATTTGTATTGCTCCATTTAATGGACCGTCTATCTAGCCTTCCTTGAGTTAAGCTTACTTCATTACTGCCTATTATATTGGATAGGGGCTGGTTTTCTAATGACAGTAAAAAATAATAGATTGATTCCTTTTGGTCGATGATATATCTTGCGTAATCATAATACCAATTGGAGAGTATTTTTTCTTCTTGGTCCGTTAAACTTTCATTGCTGTAAATCAGGTCATAGATAATCCCTTCAATTTTCGATTCTAAATAATGGTGAACCGATTTTACTTGTTCTGTTGAAAGATACAAAGGTTTTACTAAAAAGCCGGTTGTATAGGTTTGACCTTTGTAATAAACATGAATGAAATACGTTCCCATTCTCCATGGAAATGTATTATCGTTAGATTGTTTATGCATCCAGTTCAAATTCGGTTCTAAAGAAAGTGGATACACAAAAGATTTTTGTGTATCCGAAGAATCATAAAGGGAAGTTTGAATTTCGATTCTGGCGTCTTGATCAAAATGTTCAGGAGAATCAGCAAAAAATTTGATACCCGTGTTTAATCCCTCATAAAGCTGAATATAGGAATCTTGATTCATATAAGCATCATAGGGGGAAATCTGTGTAAACAACTTATCATTCCCATTATCATGATTAATTGCAATCGTGATGGGCAAATCCTTACCATTACAACGTATAGCCATTTCGAATCAACTCTTTCGCTTTTTGCTCTAGATAGACTAAAGATTTTTCAAATTCCGGTCCTTCGTATTTTGTCAAGATAATACCGATTTTTCCGTCTTTTTCATTCGGTTTACCTTCATTGTCCAGTTTGAAAACAAGACTTTCTATTTGGTCACGGTATCCTCGAATTTTTGGTAAAATCCTCTGCTTGATTTGGTAATCAAAAGCAACATCACGAGAAAGAAGTTCGTTGCCATCCTCATCATATGGGACATTGGCAAGGTATTGTGAAATGGCTTTTACAATTCGGAATGATACCCCTGTTTGTGAATCATAATTGCTAATTTGTTCGTGTAGTTCATCCAAAATCTTTAATTCCACATCTTCCAAGGATAATAAACCTGTCGATTGTTTAATCCATGATTTATAAAGTTGAGAACTAATGGTGGATGGCAGGTCTGCTGAAATTCTTTCATCTTCTTCCAGCTCTTTTTGTACTTCTTCGTAAATCTTCGCTTCTAAAAACCCTTTTTTCTCTAAAATCAAAACATTGGAACGGTCTAAAAGGCGGTTCGAAAATTCCTTACCGGTTTCATCAAAATTAGCAGTCCCAACAAATAAAACATTTTCACCGATTTCGATTCCATCGCGGTATTCTTCTTGACGACACATAGCTCTATCGCTAAACAACTTTAATTTTCTTTGACCAATTGGAGCTTCTAAAATGGAAATAAAATCACTGAAATAATGCTCCACTTGGCCCAGATTCATTTCGTCAAAGATAACCATGAACATTTTGTCTTTTTCATTATTGGCTTTTAAGAGGAAGCTGACTAATCCAGTGTCGCTTTCCATGTATATACCTGTCTGTTGATTCAAAAAACCTAATACATCAGATGGTTCCGTAAAAGATGGGCTTACGGGTATAAATAATAGGTTGTCCCCGTGTTTTAGCCCAAGGGCATCCGCATATAGACGTGCGAGTTCAGATTTACCAGTCCCACTCATACCGCCCAATATAGTGAATTTGCTTGTTTTTAAAGAAATATGCAGGTTTTTTAAGTCATTTTGATCGTAAATTAAATCTCTTTCTTCCGCTAATACTTCTAATCTATCTAAAAATTTGTACTCCGGAGAAAAATCCTGATGGGGATTCTGTGGAAATGAAAAATTGATATCCTCTTTATGTTGCTCCTCCTCGTTTTCTACAACTTTTAAAAGGATAGGTTCATTCGTTTTTTCTTGTGTTTCCGCTCTTTCCGATTGTTTATAAGACTCTGTAATGATATCTCCAGATTGATCGATTTCATCAATTAATTCCCCTCTATTTTTTGTCGAAATAAAACATAGGTCTTTATAAGCTGCCTTAGCCATCGAAAAATGCCAATTGTGCGGCAAAGCAATTCGTTTGATTTCTTCAGGTTTCCGGCAAATATAAGTGGTCGTCCTTGCCTTATATTTTTCAAAAACTTCTGAATCCGGAATGTGATAAATAAAATTATCACACACAATGAATTCGGGGATATCAAAACTATGATTATACTGCTCAAGTTCGATTGGTTTTTGGTCTATCAACAACTTTTCAAAACGTTTATGGGAAATCCCCTTTTTATAATGAGGGATTGCCACATAATGAGAAGATTGTTCTTCCTCATTATCTACCAACACAATATCAAAATTGTAGTGATATCTTTTCTTTGGGGCTTCATAACTCAACTTAGGTTTGAAGAGGATCAGTTTATTTTCAAAATGTTGTCTAATAAATTCCACTTTATTCTCAGAAGTCTCATAGTTTTCACGTCCTAAATACAGTTTGTTGCGGTTATCGAATGTGATATACACATCCTCTGGTCGTTTTTCTAATAGCTGTTTCAAGAGGGGGGGTTCGTCAGAGTAAGCTTGTACATAAAAAACAATACTACCCGGAGCCCCATACGCCGAATAGCTTACTGCTTTTCCTGATTCGTTGCCCAATCCTGGTAAATTAATATCATCATCCGCCAGTTTTCCTAGAATAAAACATTCTTCTATATTCCTCTTATCTGTATGTGAAAGTTCTTTTTGTTCAAATTTCGTCTGCATAAATCAAAACTTCCTTCCTACTTAAGTGTTGGATAATTTCTTGGATATAACAGGTAATTTCATATTGACCCAGTTCTTCATAACGCAAATGATGTTTTTCTAAAAACTGTTTGAATTGATACCATTCCGTTCCATTGGAGAAAGAGGATCTAGTTACAAAAACTGTTTGTTCCTTGTATGGATGAAAGGCATTTGTCTTAATTTCTTTTCTAAATTCCGATGGTAAAATGGTTACGCTTTCAAAAGGGGTCCCTACAAAATGGTCAACATCTTTCGTGACAACAATAAAGTTATTTTCCGTAATGATGCGATAATAAACCATTTGAAGTGGTTCGTTCTTATGTAGAACGTTTTCTAATGTTGAAATTTTGTTTGTAAGCTCTTTTACATTGCCCTTAAGGACTTTCTCATTTTCTATTAGCGTATTCAAATGAGTCACAATACTCGAATTTTCATTTTCTAATGTATTTTTTTCGTCTACTAGTTTTTTTAATTTGTTTTCAAAGTTCTTCATCTCCACTTCTTTTTCTTTAGCTGTTAGATTTAATCGCTCTAATTCATAGGCTTGAACGTCAAGAACTGTGGCTTGAAAAAGGTCTTTGTAGGTTTCATCGTTATACCTCTCTTCTTTTAATAAAAAGGCGACCAAAATATATACATGCAAATCTTTTTCCGCTTTAGCTAAAACTCGAAATGCAGATTCTTCATCATCCATCAAATCTCTAATTTCACCAAATACTCCTTCTTTGGACTGCAAACATTCGTTTTCAAACTTTTTTAATAATTTGATATTTCTTTCTTGAAGTTTGTCAGCACCAACGATTGTATAAATCTTTTCAATGGGGGTTTTGCTTAATTCCTCTGACAATCCATAAAAGATATATCGGTTTTCCTTGGTGTTGGCGACGATAGATTTATAATGTTCTTGATAATCTTTTGGGAATTGATGATAGGTGATTGAAATAATTTCATAAGCATTCAAGTCCGTTTCCAGTTCGGCACGAACAGCAAATTCGTGAAATGACAGTCCTAATATATACGGGTATTTACCGGTCAGATCTTTTGCTATGTCCGTTAGCATGACTTCAAAAGGTAAATGGTCGTTTTTATTCCCTTTTTTCTTTTGAAAACCATTATTAAGGGCTGTTTTAAGGGTATTTCCTAATGATTTAATGGGTGCGTTATTCATATTCCGTTGAAAACCGATTACAGTTAGTCTGAATTTTTGACATATATAAGCCATGTCTGATTTATCTAATATGGATAGGAACCAATCAATGTCAAACACACTTAAGTCACTTCCTTTATAAAGTGATAATAAAATTTTTTCTAAACTATTATGATTTGTATCTTTGAACTTACTGAATATTTTTTTCCCTCAATCTAAGTTTCGAAGCTTAATAAAGTAATTGACATATCTATCACTCCATTTCAAAGGGTATTAAAATTAAACTAGTGCAAAAAAAGGGATTCTGATTTAAAGAACTTTTATTTAGGAACTATTTTCCATATATAAAATCCACCTTTTAATTTTGATTTTTTAAAGAATATGTATATTATACCAAAATTATGAAAAAATAGGATTTTTGAAACTCTAAATATATGAATCTAAAATTTTATTTTATTACTTTAGAAATGGTTGCAGCGATTTCAAAATAAAAAAAAATAAAACTGCATTTGGCTTCTAAGCCAAAATCCTTATATATAATCGTCTGTATGAGCTAGTTCACCTAGTTCGTAATTCCAAACGGGTTTGCACAGGTAAAATTTATTTATAGGTGATTGACTTTATTAAAAGGGCTGTTAATTTGACAGCTTTTCTTATTGTCTAACGGAGCAGATTAATGAAAGAGGAGAATTGAAATTTTATATAATAATTTTTAAGCAGAAAGTGGACCACTATTTAAAAGAGAGATATTAAATGATACACACTTTTGTAAAGATTAGTACAAACACGGGGATTAATCGAATTTCATTTGGATGCAAAGTCGAAAATATATCAAGTTTTTATTCATTTCTTGCATATTTTTAGCTTTTTTGTTTTCAAAAACAGACTGCTATAAACAACAGTTTTTAATTGCCAAATACAAAAAGAATTCCCATATTACGGGAATCCTAAGTAAACTATTCTTCATTTTTTATCTGATCAGGTCTTACCTCTAATCTTGCAGGAACGTATCTTTTCAGTTCTTCCGTTGTATGATATTCATGTTCTAATTATTTATAGCAGCCAGTCCTGGTTAATCCAGAACCCATTAATCAATCTAATATTGTTTGTTCTTCATTATTGGGAGTTTCAAAGATTTTTTCGAGAACAGCAGCCTTCTTTTGATATGGGTCCGTTCCGTTTTTACTTCTCAACTACTATTTTTTTCATAAAAAGTCTTATCTTAGCAGTAAGAACGATTTTTCCCCATATCAGCTAGCGTTAGCATTATGTAATACTTTAGAAGCCTTCTTAAAGTAGGTATCATCCAATTCAACCCCTATAAAGTTACGATTTAAATTTATTGCAAGCATGTCCTGTTGAGCCAGAACCCATAAAACAATCCAATACTGTATCACCTTCATTGGTATGAGTTGCAATAATTTTTTCAAGTACAGAGACTGGCTTTTGACAAGGGTGGAATCTTATTTTACCACTAACTATAGGTGCTTCATAAAAAGCCCTATCGTAATATGAATTAAATGTTCTTTTTGTCCCTTTAGTAAAGGAAATAAAACACTCCCTTGGGTTTGATAAGTAATTTACTTTCGCATTAATTGGGACTGGGTTAGTTTTTTCCCAGAATCCTGTTCTAGGTTGCTTTAGATCCAATTTTTCCGCGGTACCTGCGATATCACTCAATTTGAAAATATCATAAAAAATCACCATTGTTCCACCCGGAACTAGGACTCTCTTAAATTCTTTTAATAAGGAGAACCAATTTATACTATTCTCTTTTAAATCCCAATCACCAAACTCCATTGAAATAGAACCATATTTCTTTTGGTCACCGCCACCTTTTTTAAAATTTGTCTTTCTTGATATAAAGTAAGGCGGATCTGTGCAGATTAAATGCACTGAATTACTAGCAATCTTTTTTATTTCATTAAGAGCATCACCATTTATTAACTTTAATTCTTGTTTTGATTTACAAAAAGTCATTTTATTTATCCCCAATCGATTTAATTCCCTTTGTTGGCTAAGGTGTTTGAATTAAATTCTTTTTGTCTAAAAAAAAAAAGGGGATAATTAGACTTTTTAATGAATTAATTATTTTACTCAATAATCGTTACATTACAGATGAATTGGAGGCAGTATGATTGCTTTTGCCACCAGTCTGCCACCAACTTCCTATCAGCTATTTCTTCTTTCTCTTTTTATTTACATACAGAACATTTGTTTGTGTATAATAATACCGAGGTGATAATTATGGCAATACGTGACCGAGGTAAAATCAAATGGGCTGCGGCTTATCTTCAGCCCGAACAAGCAAAGATGCAGCGTGATTTTTGGATCGATACTGAACGGATAAAGAAGCCTATTATTGACGAGCATGAGGCAGAGGAATTCGACCTGCGTATAATTTACTCGATGGAATATAACCATCCGGTAATGTTGAAAGTTTGGGATGACGGATTTACGCATGACATTAATGGATTAGTTCATTACATAGATCCTATTTCACATGAGCTACGGATTGAGGTGAAGTCTGGAGAATTCGAGCGGGTGGCATTCGATAGTGTTGTCGGAGTCAAGGTAATATAATAAGAGGACATAAACATTGTGTAAGCCTTATTTGGCTTGACGTTTTTTTACTGAAGAAGCAAGTTAATGTAATAAGAAAGCTTATATTATGGTAGAATCCGGTTATTTAATGGACTGTAAATTTGGGCATCGAGTTCCATTTATGAAGTGCTGTGGTGACACTTCAAATTGATTCCCACAAACCTTGTGGATCACATTGATTTTAGTCTTGGCATTTACGTAATCGGACAAGAGTTTATATCCCCCTTTGGATATTGCTTCGAATTGTTTCCTGAATTCTTCATGCGTTTTATGTCAACCCATTTCTTTATACGCCCAAAAGGGCATTTGATTTTTAAACCAAATGCCCTTTCTCCTCTAATTTAATTAGTTTAATTAGCCAATCTTAGTAAATTTTATAACTTTCAATTGACTTGGACTTTTGAATAATAAATGTATTTTGTTCTTTATTGAATACTGTATCATTGTAGAAAGTTAAATCTTTAAAGAGTTGACTGTTACGGATATTCCCGTGTTCATTAACTGTAGCAACATAAAATTCTTGTTGATTTCCGCATTGCCATATAAAAGTGATCATTCTTTGAGACCAAATCACATCATTAACATTTGATTTTGGAGGAGCTGCCATCTTCCAATTTTGCTGGCCATCAGTTAAATTATAGGAGTCTATTTCCTCTTTAGAAACGATCAAAAAAGTATTAATACCTAAAACAACGCTTGTTACAGCATTTTCTGTTTTGACCTCCCAAATCTTGTTAAAATTTTGATCAATATAAGTGATTGTTTTATTGCCGATTCTTACTAATAGGTTATTTTGGGCAACTTCATAAGCTTCGTAGATGGCAGCACTTACTTTTAATTCATGCTCTCTTCCCCCAAAACACCCTTTATATTTCTTTTTATCCGTTCTCGTGAGCGAAAAATTATTTAAGCTTAGTTGTGATATTCCTGCTCCAAACTCATTCTGCAAATCGTCTTTATTTATTCGCTCCCCTAGTTTCCATTTTCCTGTTTTATCTTTAATTAATTGATATATTTTTGGCTCTTCACCACGATCAACGGTAAAGTGAATAATGCCTTCATCGTTTGAAACAAAATCAATATGGAATCCGTGAGCAGGTGCTTTAATTTTCCCTTCCTCCACACCATTTTTGTTAAGGACAACAATAAAACCAGGTTCATAAGAAATATTCACCTTTAATGGAACCCCAATAAATATGTGCTCTTTATCTGGGCTTAAGAACACTGAAAACAAATAGTTGTAAAATCGTTTTGACCACAACTTATTTTGTTTAAAGTCAAAGCACACTAAATCTTGTGCATCAAAATATTTACGTCTTTCTTCTTCGTCCTTTACCGTGTCATATATTTTTCTCGCATCTACTTTTGGTCGTTCATTAACATATATACATCGGTTTTTAAAATCGACGATTCTTTTTCCAAAAAAACCATCTTCAGTCAGACTTTTAATTTCCCATACTAATTTAAATGGTTTAGTTTCTTTTATTTCTGGTGCAACACTGGTTGTTGTGCTTTTAATATTGGTTGATTCATCAATTTCAGTCCGTTCTAAGATACCCCACTCATGCCCAAGAGGAGCAAGCCAAAAATACCCCGATTTATTTCCTTCCCCGTCAAAGAAAATATTATGACCTGAACGATTAAATAACTCCATTCCAGGATGCCCTGCAGTCCCAGGGATTATTTTGCCGTCATCTTTGTTAAGTTCATATAAACGATTATCTTGGCAAACGATTAAGTATTTGTTTTGATTTGGAATCGGAGAAATTGTCCACGCCTCTTTTGGCAATTTTGCTCCATAGACGAAAAATCCATTACGGTCTAACCAAAGAGTCTCGCCTGTAACAAAAGAAAGCACAAGCTTTTCATCAATCCATGATATGTACCTTCCCTTTTCTTTAAAGGTGTTGGTCCAAATAAGCCTTCCATTTAAATCCCAGCCTGTTACCCTTCCCTCATCTTCCAAAATAAATAGCATATCAGTTGATGGGTCGTGGGCAAAACCTGTGAAAGGCGAATGGAACGTTAATCGGCTAAAACCAGCAATAAACTGTTCGCCGATTTGTTGGGCAATTCGGCTTATTGCTTCATCCCTATTTTGGGGCGGAACCGATAATGCTCTTTGAGTCTCCTCATGTTTTCTTCTTAATTCTTCTTCCTTTAATTCGGAAATAGCAATCCTCGCCTTAAGTTCTCCATCTGGTCCAAGCCTATAAAGCTTATCCATACTAGAAACAAAAATGTCACTATAATCATCCGATACTTTTAAATGGTACGCTGTGAAATGAACGGGGCCAAACATTGTATTCATAGCAGGTTCAGTGAAGCTTATTGCCCATTTCAGTTCACCGTTAGTACCGAACATGTATAACTCACCAGGACCCTCATAAGTCTCCCTAGTACCGACCAGCCAGTAATTGTCCCCTACTGCACTCGAAAAAGGCTGCCATTCAAAACGGTAAACATAAGCTTTACCACTTTCTAGATTGATATAAGCAATGTTTTCCTTTTCACGCAAAATAACATTTTTTTCATTGGCATCAACTATAGACATTTTTTCAATGGGAGTATCCTTGAAAATTACCCGTTTTATTTGTTCTTTATTTACGATTTCAATCGTGTAGGCTGCATATATATTGAATTGTTCTTCTGATTTATGAAGAAGACGGAACTTCTTTTTAGACCTTTTCTCAAAACCAATTAATTTTGGATTTTCCTTCTCGATGGAAAAAAATTTGTCCCAACTTTCTTCAAATTCAATTTTTAACGTGATAGTCTGAACAAAGTTAAATAGATGTTTATTCACTTTTTTGTAGTATTTATGCTGCTTGATTACTTGGGTACCGTTTTCTTCAGGTAGTTGAGTTCCGTTTGTAGTTGTTAAAATATTCTTTAAGGATTTTAAAAAGCTCATTCTTGACCCTCCTTAAATTTCATGAAAGCATTTTCAGAAAATCTTCTTCACTTATTATTTCAAGTTCTTTACCTTCATGAATCATTTTTTCGGCCTTTTCTAATTTTGAAGACTTGTTTCCTATTATCATTACATCCTGGAAATCCCCAACCACAATAAAATTAGTATCCTTATTTATTCCGCTTTGAGGTTTACCACCTTTATCTGCTACCAGTTGTGCAGCCTCTTTTCTAGAGAAGGTATTTAACTTTCCTGTAAATACTATATTTTTGCCGTAAAAAGCATTTTCTACGGCATCCGTTGAGACTTCTATATCGGATAATTTTAAGGTTTTCGAATCCCAGGAGGTTACAAGTGAAGAACGATACCTTTCCGACGTGATTTCCCCAGCTTTGATGTTCGTTTTTTTATAAATTGTTTCAAGATCAATTAATTCATATTCCTCTGCAAGTCTAATCATTAATTCAGCACATGCCCTGGCATCATCCAAGGCATGGTGATGGTTTTTTAATTCAATCCCGAAGTATTGACATAATGAATCAAGGGTATAACTTGATTGACCTAAAATCAGCCTTTTTGATAATTGGTAAGTACAAAGCAACTGATTAGGTTTCGGCTCGATTTTATACCGATTTAAATTATCCCTTAAAGCATATCCATCAAAGGGTAAATAATGTGCCACGAGTAACTTGCCATCAATTTTATCTTTTATAGAATCATAAAATTGATCAAAAGTCGGAGATGTTTTTACGTCATTCGGAGTGATATGATGGATTGCAATATTCCATACATCAAACTCTTCTTCAGGATTAATCAATTGATACACCGAATCTACTATTCTTCCATCCTCAACAAAGATCATACCTACGGAGCAAATACTATGCCGATTTCTATTTGCAGTTTCAAAATCAAACACAATAAAATTTTTCATATCCCATGGTCTCCTTTATCGATAATATCTTGTATAAAATGGATAGGTGTTATGGCCACATTCGTTAGGATCAACTTTATAGTGTTTGATTAAGGTCAATACCTTATCTCCCAGCTCTTCACGGGTTGGAGCAAAACAACTTCTTCCATAACCAACAAATCTCCATACATATGCTTTTCTCTTTTGTACTTTATCGTTTTCATCAACGTATTGCTCATAGTCATAAAGCACATACCCAACACGATTATCAAGATGCCAAAACTCGTATGTTGGAAGTTTCTTATAATCTTTATATTCCGATTCTGCCTTTGTAAGATACTTAAAGTTTTTAACTCCATTATCATAAAGGTAAATCATTGCATCTTCCTTATTGACAAATGATTTTGTAAAACCATTTACATCTGCAACATATTTCTCTTCAATTGGACGATTGGGATCAGCAGTGTTTAGAAAAAATAATTTTCCTTCAGTCATTATTGTTTTCTCCTCTAAAATTAGGATTTTTTTCCTACCTATCATTAATTATACATTTTATATAAAAATATGAAAATATCCCTAAGAAATGACCGTGAATAAACGGCTTCTTAATGTTTGCAAATATCGGGGTGGAGACAAATAGGCATTGGAACATGCTACTTTTTTCCATTTGATAGGTATTTTTTATGATAGAATGGGATTATAAGATATTAACAATAATTTAAACCCTATTATTCGAAAGGATGTTGTACATGTCTGAAGAGTTTTTTAATAATGATTTTGATATTCTTATTCCTCCGTTTGACCCTGACAAGCCAAGAGTCGATTACCGTTTCATCGTTTCCGAGATGAAAACAGAAATCGTAGAAGATGACCCATTCTCGGAAGATACCGACTATTCGATTACCATGTCTTTGCAATTTGATATTATCAGAGAAGAAAAACATTTCGACACGAATAAGCCGATGGTGGAACAAATCGGCCATATCGATTTCATTATAAAAGATGATGATTGGGATAACTGGCGTTCCAAAGTGAGGATATATGATAGGTTTTCACAACCTTCATTTGTTGCCCTTAATAGTTTCGAAGAACAGGTACAAGGTACAGCTGTTAGACCTTCTCAAGAGAGAGATTATTGTTTTGTTCAAGAAGAGTCAGGCGAAACCAGTGTACTGGTGGATGGTAGAGTAGCCGAAATTAATAACTTTTGCTTAATGGAACCCTATATTCAAGATGGGATCCCTCAAATGATTTTGCAAGAAATAAACGGATATTTAAAAGATGCCTTCAAAGTGGATTTCTGGTTAGTGGATACCCCTAATGTGTTCAAGGAGAAAGAACGAAAAGAATGGGAAGGTCTCGGCGGATGGATTGAAGAGGACGGTATTAAACTGATTTATTGGGGCGTACCTTCTAATGAATACCCTATTCTTGATTCTGCCTTTTTTATAAAATCAGGATTCGTCAAATCGATGAATAAAGTATGGGTTGGAAAACCAAGCCTTCTTTTCAAACATCCCTAAACCATTCTAGGGAAATGTATCCCTTTTCGCACTTTCTGAAACAAGTAAACAAATGAAGAAAAATGGGAATGAGTCCTGCATAGGTATGTGCAGGTTCTTTTTCTATATATGTGCGTTATCATATTCGCCAAATAATTGAATTAAAACAGAGTTTGCATACGGGGCAAATAGCAACAAAACTTTGTAAAAGGCTCTAAAAGAAAAAGAACGTTAATAACAGCACCCGTTACGAAAACGTTTTCAAATTTATAAAAAAAGAGAGTCTTATTTGATCAGAATAAGACTCTCTTTTTTATGTATTTCTTCTACATATGAACAACTATCTCTTCTACTTTAAACAACTATCGAATTTTTATAATCCAATAACTGCAACTGGATAACCAATTTTCCTACTTGTAGTTTAGTACTAATCAAAAAAAATGTCAACTAGATTATTAAACTGAATTAATATATTTTTTGCATAACTTTGACGATAAAATTCTGAATTTTTATTTACTCTTTCTAAAAGCTGTTTTAATTCGTCTTTCCTGTTTTCTCTTATTCCATGGCTTGTAACAAATTCTTTATGTAGATAAAACACTGAAGCAATGTCAAGAATTTTTTGATTGGTTATATCTATTTTCGGTTTTTCATTTTTTAATAACTCTTTAAGAATAGTGTTTTGACCTCTTGTATGTTTATCTAACTTAATTAAAAAAGGACTATTATGAGCACAGATATTACGAACATGTCTAAAAGCATAGAGAATACTTTCATAAGGTTTATTTGTTATTTTATCTATTTCGGCCTTTTTAAAAAATATATAAAATTCGATAAGTTCATTTACCGCAACACATTCGATTAGTTCCCAAATGTTTAACTCTTTTCTTATATCCTCTTGTATAACTATATATACTTGATTTAGGTGATGTGTAGCTAATTTAGCATACTCTAAAATTTGTAACTTTATATCTTTTAATGAAGAAGTATTATTTTTTTTGTCATGTTTGGACTGTATGTATCTGTCAACAATTGAATACCCATTAGTGGGATTCTTTTTATTAAAATAAGCTAATATTGTAGTTTTAATTCCATGTTCTATATCTAGACATAATTTTAGAAATGTATATCTAATATGCATGTCAATTGTTGACAAATCTTTTAAATACCCAAAGTCTAAATCAATAAACTCCCTTTTATTATTAGTATAAAAATTATCTTTGTAATGGGAAATTTTATAGAGATATGTATTCTTGGTTATAAAATCATTAGCATCTTCTTTGGAAACTAAATTAAATTTAATATTTCGATCTTCTAATTTTTTTAAACGATCTTCTATTGATAAAAAAACTAATATTGGTTGCTGCTTCACTAATGTGTATTTTAAATCTTTTAGTTCATCGAAAGCAGTAGAACTTAAACTCATAGATGTTCACCTTCTTGACTAGTACTTTATATAGGGATTAATACATTGGTTTTTAGATTCAAATTTTTATCTTTCATAAATTCTATTACTCTTTTGTTTAAATGCTAATGTTACCATTTTACCATA
>NZ_JCAIOL010000014.1:0-28289 GCF_059587065.1 Neobacillus sp. DZ-9 | reverse complement strand
ACCATAATAAGACCATATTTATGAGAATTATTCGTCATATCACCCTACTTTTTTCCTTTTATTAAAGAAAAATTAAAGGATATATTAAGAGAGTTAACATCTGTTAAAAAATATACAAAAAAGGACCGAAATGGTCCTTTTCATTTATATCGGAGTTCGTATACTATTCAACATATTAGAAGGAATGATTAAAACTTTTTTACTAGAATTTTTAGACGAGCCTTTTCTTTCTATTTATTTTTTATTGGTAACCCAGTTTCTTTTAGAAATATTGATCTGTTTATTGGTTTGTCGTTAATAGTTGTTGGAAAAGTAATGTATAGATTTTTTTTAGCACGGGTTACTGCCACATACATTAGTCGTCTTTCTTCTTCAATAGTTGTTGGAGGTTCAGCTTGTTCTATAAGACCGTCTAATACCTCGGTATCTAATTTCACAGCACGTTTATGGGGTATTCCCCCACTATATGCCCCACTTATAAAGACATTTTCAAATGATAATCCTTTGCTTTTGTGTATGGTGAGTAAATAAAAAGCATTATAAACACCTTCATGATATTCTTGTAACTTTTTTCTCATATCATCTTTCTTCTTTTTCAATTGTTTATATCTATTGTTCAGTTGCTCCCAGGTATTAAAATTATCTGTTTCTAATTCGATCCATTTAACTTCCTCTTTTGTTAATTCATTTTCGAACAATGGGAATGTCATCAATTTATTTATGATGCCTTTCATAGAAACAGCTCGAATATTTATTTTCAGATTTTTTAATTCCGTTAAATATTCGAATACCATTTCTTTCTTTTCTATATTTGCTTTTCCACAAATAAATTCTGCAGCATCAATAGGTTTAGTGAACTTCTTCCTATCTACAATAAATTTTGGAACCTCAGATTTTTTCTTATAAAAGGCATAAGCAGTTTGTGTAACAATATTATTCCACTCATAAATCTTATTTTCTTCTTCGGCTAAAAATTTCCCCCAATACTTAAATGCTCTTTTGAACTCATCAATATTAAATATACCCATTAAATCATCATTAGCCTCGATAACAAATGGAATGTTATTATACTCAAGTTGATGGAGAATTGTTTGCAATTGTGTGTTTGAGCGATACAGCAAAACACTTTTTTTATAATCAGGAATTATATTAGGTTCTTTCGTGTTCGTAATTAATCCCAATTTAGTAACCTTATTTATTATCCATTCTGGTTCTTCAACTTGATTTGGTAGGGCTTGGATGAAACAATCTCCTTCTTTATAATGAAATGGTTCCATTGATTTTTCAATTCTATTACCTGCGTTATAAGAAATAAGACGATTTCCAGCTTGAACGATTCGAGCTATTGAACGATAATTAGTCATTAGTTTTTGAGTATGTGTATTATAGTTCTTATCGAAATCTTTTATATATTTAGGCTCTGCACCCCTGAAAAAATAGATACTTTGATCATCGTCACCTACGATGATTAATTTAGCAACATCATTCTTATCAGGCGGACAAATCTGTTGGATTATTTTCATTTGTATCGGATTCGTGTCTTGAAATTCATCTATAAAAATATATTTATATCGGTGTTGGATGTATTCCCTAGCATCATCATCTTCTTGTAAAACATGGAGTAAATTAATTAAATAATCATCAAAAATAATAATGTTTTTTTCTTTACGAATGGCTTGGAATTCATTCATCATGGACAAAAACCTTTGACTTATCGATACAGTACTTAATGGCTCAAGTACGTCGTAATGATTTTCAATAAAACGAGTCATTTCATCTATTTTAAAACCCATATTTGTCCAGTAGCTTATTCTTTCAGATAAAGATTTATTGCCCCCATGTTCATTCAATTGTTTTAATCTATATTTATTTATAAGAGTATTGAGCAATTTTCTATATTGTTTTTCACCTTGTATCGGATCCTCACCGTTTATCCCCATGCTGTTAACATAGGGGAACTTTTTCTTTAATTCATTGTATAATGCTTGAAAAATGCTATGAAAAGTTCCAATAGATAATCTAACCTTTTCTTCATCTAGAAAATCCTGAACCCTTTCTTTCATTTCTCCAGCGGCTTTAGTTGTAAACGTGAACATTGCAATTTTATCCTGTGGAATATTTTTCATCATAACTAAATATGCTGCTTTTGCACATATTGTTTGGGTCTTTCCACTCCCAGCACCTGCTACTATTCTCAAATGCTTATCCATTTCATATCTTATAGCATGATTCTGATCATTATTAAAATCGTTATTACCATTTTTAGGCCTAACGAAATCAAAGAAACTTTTGTCTTCATCGTATTCAGAGATGAGACCATCATCTTGTTTCTCTTCAATAATCAATTCACCATAAGAATTTTGAAATTGTGTTAAAACTTTCTCTTTGTTATGTAACTCATCTATTCACATTGATAATTCCCGTTCTTTTTTGGCGAGAGTTTCTTTATGCTCCATAGCCTCTTCTTTCAAAATTGAAAGTTCTGCTATTGCTCTTTTATTTTCTTGCTGTAAATACTGTATTCGGTTCCCCCTATCCTTAAGCTCGTTCTCATATTTTATTAATTGTGATTTAAGTTCATAAATATCATCATAAAGCTTTGATTTGCCAGTTATGTTATCGAGTAACTTCATCTTTTCCCCCGAAAAATTATGAATATGCAGAATCTAATTCTTGGTACTTTATTTCATATATATTGTACTATTTCTATATAAGATTCGAGAAGCTAAATTAAATACAAAACATGAAAATTGAACTACTTTATCAATTCAATATTTCAAAATCTAATTCATAACAAAAAACTTTATGGTTAAAGATGTGTTCTTGTAGTAAGTTCTAACATATCGAAACTTCCCATAAAAATATAAATAGTAACAAGTTGACACTTTTTTGTAATAAAACGATAAAAAAAATATCGAAATTAAAGGAATTGTTGTACAAACTATAGAACTTATTACCTAAATTCAATTAAATTAAGGGAAGTGTTTTTTGTGTTTGATTTTACTGATCAGGTTCCTTTTGATGGTGCAGAGTTTGCAGAAAATCCTGAACCCCGTTGTCCTTGTGTACTTTTACTTGATACCTCAAGCTCTATGGCAGGACAGCCTATAGCTGAATTAAATAGAGGCCTACAGACCTTTAAAGATGAGCTAATGGCAGATCATATGAGTGTAAAACGTGTAGAATTATCCGTTGTAAGTTTTGGTCCAGTAAACGTAGAAACTGAATTCCAAACTGCTGATGCTTTTTATCCCCCAACTCTTAATGCAAACGGAATGACTCCAATGGGTCAAGCAATCGAAAAAGGGATTGAGCTAATACAACAAAGAAAAGAAAAATATAGAGAAAATGGGGTTTCCTATTATAGACCGTGGGTATTTCTAATTACAGATGGTGCACCTACTGATAATTGGCAAAAAGCCGCAAAATTAATTAAAGACGCTGAGTCTAGTAAAACTCTTACGTTTTTTGCAGTTGGTGTTCAAGGAGCAAATATGGACATTTTAAAACAAATATCTGTTAGGGATCCACTAAAATTAGATGGGCTCAGATTTCGTGATCTATTTTCTTGGCTATCCAATTCATTAAGCTCTGTTTCAAGATCTACTCCAGGTGATGCAATACCTCTTGAAAACCCCGTAACACCTGGTGGATGGGGAATGATTGAATGATACCAATAAATGATTGGAAATTTGCTTTTGCATCAGTGACTGGAACATCTCATGAAAAAGTATATACTCCTTGTCAAGATTCAAGTAAATGCCAGGTGATTAGAGATCCCAAAGGAGAAAAAGTTTTAGTCGCTGTTGTATCTGATGGTGCTGGAAGTGCTAAATTTTCCGATCAAGGGTCATCTTTAGCCTGTGAATTATTTATTAAAGCAGTGTATGGATATTTTAGTGATAATAAACAAGTAAAAGACATAGAAAACTCATTTATAGAAAATTGGATTGACCATTTCCAAGAAGAAATACTTTCTCTTGCAAACAATTTAAAGGTATCTCCTCGTGAGTTTGCTTGCACATTTTTAGCAGCGGTAGTCGGAAACGACCATGCTGCTTTTTTTCAAGTTGGAGATGGTGCAATAGTAATACTTGAACAAGAGACCGATGGAACAGTAGAAAAGTATGATTACCTTTTTTGGCCTGATAAAGGTGAATATGAAAATACCACATATTTTATAACCGATACGATGGTTAAGAAACATATGCAATATAAACCTTTGTCAAAGCAAATCAAAGAAGTAGCATTATTTACTGATGGTATTCAGCACTTGGCTCTCCAATATCAATCGAAAACGGTTCATAATCCTTTTTTTAAGCCAATGTTTAATGTTATCAGAAAATGTGATAAGAACAATTCAGAAGGATTAAATTCGTCTTTAGCTAAGTTTCTAAACTCTGAAAGGGTTAACGAAAAAACAGATGACGACAAATCGTTATTGTTAGCAACACGCACAGGGGTTGAAAACCATGGTATTGAGTAATGCAACAATTCCTAAGTGTAAAGATAGCCAGGGACACCTAATAAAAGCAGGAAAAGTAATCGGTAGAGGTGGAGAAGGTACTGTTTATGAAGTAGAAGGGAAAACTGGAATTGTCCTGAAACTTTACCATAAGTATGATGAAGAACGCTCAAAAAAAATAACCCTAATGAGTAATATTAAATCTGAGAGACTTTTAAAATATACAGCATGGCCAATTGACACAGTTAGAGATGCAAATGGAAAAGTTATAGGATTGTTAATGCCCGTTGCAAACGGAAAAGAAATTCATAAACTTTATAGCCCTAAAAATCGCCTTAACGAGTTTGATAATGTCAGTTTACCCTTCATAATACATACAGCAGCAAATATTGCCCGTGCTTTTGCAGTTGTTCATGAAAATGGCCAAGTAATTGGAGATGTTAACCACGGTAATATTGTGGTCTCAAATGACGGTACTGTTAAATTAATTGACTGTGACAGTTTTCAAATTAATAGTAATGGAAAATTAATTTTTTGTAAGGTTGGCGTAGCGACACACCAGCCTCCTGAACTTCAATCTAAGTCTCTATCCAATATTGTACGTACAGCAAATCATGATAACTTTGGTATAGCGATTATAATCTTTCAGCTATTGTTTATGGGAAGACATCCTTTTTCTGGACGTTATTTGGGTTCGGGCGATATGCCAATCGAGAAAGCAATAGAACAGTACCGTTTTGCATACGGAAGAAATGCCAAACAAAGAGATATGCAACAACCACCAGGTACACTTCCACTTGATTTTTATGGGAAGGAATTAGCAGAACTCTTTGAGAAAGCTTTTTCTCAAACAGGTTCTAACAATAATAATCGCCCAAAGGCAACAGAATGGATTGTTGCTTTAGAGAAACTAAATAAAGAAATGGTTAGTTGTTCATTGAATCAAGCACATACCTTTAGTAAAGAACATAAAACTTGTCCTTGGTGTGTGTATGAGGGAAAAACGGGGCTAATGTTATTTTCTGCAGTTATTAAATCAAAATTAGGCAATATTAATGTGTTTCAACTTGATCTGATTTGGAAAAAAATTAACGACATTAGTACACCTTATGATCAAGATTTGCCTAATCCTTATGCACTTTCACAGAAACCGTCAGATGAAATAATAAAATTAGGGAAACAATTTAAACGAAATAAAATTATGAAATTGTTAACAGCAATAATCATAGGAATCATTTCTCTTTTATTAACCTTTTCTGGTGGTATGGGTATATATCCAATAGGTGGTGTTATCGGGGCTATTGTATTGGGTTCGAGAAAAGCAAAAGACGAAAAGTTTGAAGAAATATATAAAGGATATGAAAACTTAAACCGAAAGTGGAGCTCTCTTTTAGAACGTTGGAAAAAAGAAGCTTCAGCAGATAAGTTCTATTCAAAGTTAGCTGAATTAAATGATTATAAATCGAAATATACTGATATTCCTAATCTACGCAAGTTAAAAATAAAGACACTCGAAAAGGACCAAAGAAATCGTCAATTAAATGAGTTTCTGGATAGATTTTATATTCAATCTAGTAGCATTGATAGTATTGGACCAAGCAGAAAAGCAGTACTCCAATCATATGGTATCGAAACAGCTAGAGACGTTTCTAAACAATCAGTATTGAGGGTTCCTGGATTTGGCCCGTCATTAACAAATAACCTTGTTGATTGGAGAAAAAAACTTGAAAAAGGTTTTACTTTTGAACCTAAAAAAGGTATTCCAAAATCCGACTTGTACTCATTGGAAAAAGAGATTTATTCATTAAGGAGTGACCTTGAGAAAAAGTTAACTAACGGAGAAGCTGAATTATACTATATTAAAACCTCCATCCTTAATAGGAGAGAAAATTTAATAAAAGAAGCTGATGAATGTGTGCAACTATTAGGAAAAGCTAAGGCTAATGTTGATTATTTAAAAAATGTTTTATAGGTCAAATCATCTTGCATCTTGTGTCTATCCCCATCGGATAGACCATTTTTATTTTAGACTTTTGTGAAATCAAATATTAAAAAAACAGCATCAATAATCTCACCACTGGCAACAAAAAATCTTGGAGCAACTCCAAGTTCATTCTATGAATTATGTATGCTTTACATATAATGTTTACCTTAAGCAGATTCCTTCTTCTCTTATAACTATAGTATGCATTAATCTTTATGGTAAATGTTTTATTGATCCCAATCTTCTTCAATCAAATTGGGGCTACTATTCTGTGACGAGTTTTGCTTTTCCCTTCTTCAACAAAAGCTACCCGTTAATTGAAGAAGGCAGCACTTGCCATTTGTTTGCTCTATTATTTAAATAAGGTAATGACTTTATTCTTCTATCATTCTAACAAACCTTTTTTGGTGCATATTTATTTCATACCTCAGTTCCCCTTCTTAAACAAGTTGTTTTTAATGTATGGTGCATATAATAAAACAAAGCAAGAAATTTAGTTCTTGCTTTGTTTTGATTGAATAGAAATGCACTAAACTAATAAATTATAATCCACTAAAAGAGAAGGTTACGGTGGAGTTGAACTGTTTTTCACCTGTTACCTCTTTCAGTGTATTGTTATCACTAAAATCATTATTAGCAGTCGTTAGATCTAAATTAAAGGTCAGTCCGTGATTCGCTTTAGTCTCATTGGCTCCGTTATACAATAGAGTCAAATCATGATTTACAGGTGTGTTTCCTTCAAGCCAACCACCATCTTCAGCAAATTGTTCAACTGAAATTCTCTGAGAGTTGAGCTGTGTACCATCTGTGGCAGCTAAAGCAGTCCCAGAAACGAATACGCTAAAGTTTAATGCACTTGTAACTTGATAGTTTGGTTGAGTGACCTCTTGGCCATCAAGACTATAAGTTCCTTCTGCAATACTACCCACATCACCATTAAAAGAAACTCCGTCAAAGTTCATCGTGAAAACTGAGGGAGTGATTCCATTTACCGTGGCATTTACATTTACATTTTGGGTAGAATCCGCAAATACAGAAAGAGGGAGGGCGACTACCCCTGCAGAGGCTATTAAACTAACAATGCTTTTTCTTAATTTTTTCATAATATACACTCCTCAATTGGTTTTATAGAATGATAGTTTTGAGAACAAATTTAATCGTTCCAAATGTTTTGCTGAGAAACTCTTTTCCAGGTTATGAATATTCTCCTCCTCTTGCGTCTGGTAGTTTATGTAATGACTAGACAAACAAGTTTTTGTTTTTCTAGGGATTACTAAATTACGTCTTTCTCTGAAAGAATTTGCTTTTTGGCTTCCTGAAGCATGCGTTTCTTTAACGATTTAACATAGAAGCGGATTAAAATGATGATTAAGAGCAGTATAGCAAGTACGATGGCGATGTAATACCAAGGAATATCATAGATTTTTGTTGTATTGCTAACAAATTTTTCGCCATCCATGGAAAAGGATGATATTACTTGGTATATCCCAAATGATTCAGATGGTACCCATTTTGATACTATAGTTTTGGTAGCACTAGGTAGCAAATTTACTTTCGGGACAGAGACCTTTTCTTCTGTTCCTTTTAAGATATTTTTAATTACCAAAGTGCCTTGAGATTCCAGATGTACATTTCCGTTGTTTTTTACATCATAGGTAAACAAGAATGAATTGTTGGATTCTTTTTTATGAGAAAATTTGGTTACTGCCCATTCTTTGGTTAAATTGATATTGCCATTTTGATCTGTCACGGTGACGTATAGGACAGGGATAATTTGTGTGACCACTTTTACGTTTCCTTTTTGGCCTGTTCCACCACCTTCAGGTAAAAATTGAAGGACAACAACAGCAGCATGTTCGCCCATCTCGGCATTTTGTGGGACGGAAATGTCCATTTTAATTTCTTTCGTTTCATTTCCCGTTAATTTAAATGAAGTTTGATTAACTCTAGTCCATTTGGAAACGGACCAGTTTTCAGGAACATCATTTTTGAACAGTAATTTTCCGTCTTTCATTTCAAAGTCTTTTACTTCGACTGAAACCGCAGCATTTCTATCGGATTCATTTTTTACTTTAAAGTTAATGGTGGCCGATTCCCCTGGTTTGTTCGTAGTTTTCATGATTGTTTGATTAACAGAAAATCCATTAAAAGGCTTTTGCTTTGCGTATATGGGCAAAATGTTTGTATCTATTAAAAGATAAACGAAAAGAATACATAAAAAAAACGTTCTAAAAAATTTCATAATTAGCTCCTTTGACATAATGTAATAAAAAATGACATTCAGGATATTGTTACCACTACAGGCGATAATTTCAAAACATGTATATTTTTGTAAATAAATACTTTATAACTATGATTATAGTCACATTATTTATACATGTCTATATGCCCAACGGGAAAGGTTTTCGACTAAAGTTGACAGGATTTAATAATAATCGAGTAATTTCGAAGCTTAACAGAAAGGCATCTGTTGATGATTTAAAATAGATGTCAAAATTTGAGCATTCGTTTTCGTAAGTTCAGAATTTCCCAATAATTTTAAAACGTTCCCTATCCTTTACGCAGAGGGCAACTAAAACGAAAACCTCCCTCGTTGAAGAGGGAGGTAAATATAGAGACTGACCGATATTTAATTCTATCAAGCCCCTTATTTAGCTTAGTTGGTAAAAAATCCTCTTGGACCTCCTGCCACTACAGAACCTTCGCCTAGGCTAGTAATGACGACCTTTCCGCCTGGAGGAACAGATAAACGCATATCATTAAAATAATGTTCCCCTTTTGAAGATACAGTTCCATCGCTCTTATATAAAACGAAATTGAAATAAGTACCTTCTTCCCTATCAATTAATAGGGGACTATCCGTGCTCATTCTATTTGTAAATTCATGGCTTGTCCCACGAGCAATCACCGATTTTTCTAGGGCGGAAGAACTTAGTTGTTCTCCATCAAACAATTCATTTGGACCGCTAAATATTAACGAACCTTTGTTCACAGTAACAACCATATACCCACCCTTGGGCACTGTATATGAAGAGGAATAGTTAGAAATAGAATCATTGAGGTTGCTGCTTACGACAGAACCGTTTGAGTCGTAAATCACCCAATCGTAGTTGCCATCCATAACTTTGTCGACTCTAACATTATTACTCATTCTAGAATCTTTGTTCCATACTTGATAGGTTTCCCCTTCTGAGATGGTCTCTTTTTGAAATGCTGATTCGCTGTAAGTAGTTCCTGAGAATGTTACGTTCGGAGCCCCTGCAACTACAGACCCATTGACTGCGGTAATAACAGCTCGTCCGTATTCAGGAACTTTATAAGTTCCTGAAAATCGCTGCTCGTATATAGAAGAATATATAGAACCATCGGGATTGTAGATGATTACGTCATATTTAGAGCTAGAATTTGCTGGTGTCACCACAATCTGACCAGCAACCCCATAGTTGTTTTTAAACATTTTGCTCTGATCTGGTTCAATCATGAACCTATCAAGTGCAGAAGGACTATTCTCGTTTCCTCCAAACACCTTGCTTGGTCCGCCTACTTCTGTTGTTCCGATGGTAGAGGTAATGACTACATATCCTTGTGGCGGAACTTTAAAGGAGCTTGAATAGTGCTCATTAATCCTGCTGACGATCGGAGTGCTTTTTGCATCATAAATCACATAGTCGTAAAAAGCATCAGAATTCGGTTTTGTCAAAACCGACGATTCCGTTGTTGCACTGGTATTTTTCAGCAACACACTTTTATTTTGAGAGACGGAGAATCTTTTCAAAGCTGGTAAATTGTTATTTCCATCTCGTTGAAATATTGTACTCGGCCCTCCTACTGAAACCGTCCCATAAACAGGTGTAACAACGGCACTTCCTTCTGGAGGAATCTTTATACTTGTAAAAAAGTGTTCACTAATTGCACTACTCAAAGGAATTCCATCTTTATCGTATATTGCATAATCATAAGTAACATTTGAATTTGGTTGTATTAAAATATTGGCTGCAATATACTTACTTACATTTTTGAATGCATAGGTGGTTCCATTGGAATAAGTCTTTTTTATTAACGCAGGTAAAGTAGAAAGTTTCATTTCAAAAAGAGTCTCTGCTCCGCCTGCTGTTACAGTGCCATTGTCAGAAGTAACCACTACACGTCCTCCTGGCGGAACACTAATTCCACTATAAAAATGCTCGTTGATAGAACTTTGCACGGGCACCGAATCTTTGTTATAAACGGTATAATCATAGTTGTCATTAGAATGTGGTACCACTAGTACGTTTCCTTTTTCTGTAGTACTGATATTTTTAAATTCGTAACTTACCCCACTTCCCCCTTGACCAATGACAGTTCTATCCAAAGCAGGAGAATTGATTCCCCGTTTTTTGAATATATAATCCTCGCCACCTGCGATTATAGAGCTGTATCTATCTTGGTTTTGATTTGTAATGACAAACTTCCCTTTTGGAGGAATTGAATAGTTAGCACCATAAGAATTGTCAACTCCAGAACTTATAACAGAACCTGACTCATCATAAATGACCCAATCATATTTCATGCCGCTTTCACCCGTCACCGTCATCCAGTGCTCTTCTGCTTGAGTATTTGTGAACTCAATAGCCAACTCCTTGCGTAACTCAGCAAATTTACTAGTGAAAGGCTGGACTCTTACATAATCTACTTTTTCACTACCATCTCTTAAACTTGCAGCGTAAAACACATCTCTACCGTGTGCTGTTAACCAATCAGACATGGTTTTACTAGTAAAATAAAACCTTGATTCTCCCAACTGGGTTTTAAAGTTTCCAATTTCATCCTCTGCGAAAACGTGGTCCACAACTCTATAGCTTTTAGGGTCTATTACACTAGCTACATTAAAACCTGGAGCGTTGAAGGTTTCAGCATATTTAAACTGTGAAGTCAAATAAATGAGGTCTCCTCTGCCAAGCGAATCAGCAGGGTATCCTTGAATTTGGGAGGCCACTCTTTGTGCTAAATAGCCACCTAATGAATGGCCTGTTAAATAAAATTTAGGTTTTGAACCGTCGAGTGACACACGTGTCATGCCAGTCTTTACAAAGTTACCTGCCTGAAGAACCTGAAATTGGTCGAAATTTGCAACTACACCAGCGATGTCGTACAATTTATCTACTAATTCCTGTGTCCCTCGGAAAGCGAATACAACTTCGTTTGTGGCATTATCTTTAAACATAACACCATAAAATCCGCCAGTATGTTTCCCCTCTACCTCACGAACTTCCCAATTCATAAGCGGAGAACCACTTAACTTGGAAGTGATTCTTTGGAAGTCTGCATTATCATTCTTGCTTTTTACTTTTTCCAAGCAAGCTTTTATGGTACGGTCAATACCGTAATCACAACCGCCTAGGTCATTATACACGAGGTCGCTTAATAAGAAATGAAGGTATGGACGAGTTTTTTCGTTTACCTCGGCAGAACCTTTCATGGACGGAATTGAGATAAATGTAAAAATGACCAACAACAGAAACAAAAACGACTTTATGGCTCCCCCAAAGATTTTGTTATGAAAATTCGATACACCCATAATAATTCTCCCTCCATGCTTTCCCCTATCTTTAAAAATATGTTTCTCTATCTATGAAACAATGTTCCTATTAGAAAATTATGTATGAAAAGCCATGGTGAAATAGCATATGTAATGCAATGAAAGAACGGATATTACTTTTCTTTTTAGTAATCACTCCCTTCGAATAGTATTTTTGAATCACTTCAATAGTACTAGAATTTTTTACCAGAATCATTAAATTTCAAACGACAAAATCTTATATTAAGACTGTAAATATTACAAAAGGCGACTTTTTTACGCCTTAAATAAATATTTTTATAGGATTTTCGGCTCCACAAAAACAGAAGCAACCCCAATAGCAAGTTTTAAGTCCTCTCCGCACATTGGTTAAACGGCCAAATCGATTCACCTCAAATTTAACGTTCTAAACAGGCTCCACAAATGTCTTTGACCACTTTGTTTTCGTCTCTTATTAATGATCTACGTCCCATTTTTTAACAAGGAATCAAATTAAAAATTTTATTAAAACATAGGTGTTTATATATATCATTGTGAAGAAATTCACGTAAAGGAACGGGGGCTTGAACTCAAGAATGATTGCTGCGGCAATCTCTTTTCTTTATTGAAGTAACGGGCAGGTTAGCTTAAGAAGGATTAATAAGTTCTTCCAGCGAATACCTTTAAATATGAGGTTTTATGGGTATAAGAATCTCATTCTATATAGGGAGAATTAACAATGAAAATTGATAAAGATCTAAAGGCGTATGCAATAGACGATGATTTCAAATTTCATGTCGTTCTTTGTTAAATCAAATATAAATAAACAGCATCATTAATACTGACTCCCCAATACAACCAGTCAAAAAAAGAACTTGGGTTAAGTTGATAGCTAAGGTTAAATATAGGAACCTTACGAAAAGGGTTTATTGCGAATACCCCTTTCCTTGAATAGGAGGACTCGTTTTTTCATTATGAAGAGACTCTGAAATAATAGAAAACTTTTAAAGTTATTTAATGAACGTTAAATAATTGGAATATAATAGAAAAACTCTTAATTTAGTATTAATATTAATATGTGTTCCTCCAAGTCTATTACTAATAAGAGGTATTATTCATTTTGTCGTCTAAACGATGAAAAAATTTAAAGAAGAAAATGAGGAGAATTATTTATGTCAGATTTCATGAATAATCAAAGAATATTTTTCGAGAATTTGTACTATGGTTTTGGGGCTGAATATCACGTTGCAAGTAATCTTCATACCCAACATTTTGAAGCCTTTAAAATGCAAGCTGACTTTGGTTTTGATCTTATTGCTACCAACCAAATGCAAGTCACACATGACACTACAAAGGAGTTTAAAACTTATCTTTTACAAGTCAAATCAAGAAGAGTTAAATTAGATGATTATGAGATTGTAAATAGAGATTCAGGAGACCGAAATATTGTTGTGAAGGACTTTGGTATTAACAAATCTGACCTAATCAAAATACGTATGGCCCCTAATTCCTTTTTAGTTTGTGTTTATGCGGAGGATAATGATAAGGACTATACTGTAATTGCTTCCTTTTGGTTATCAAGTCAACACATTAAGTATTTGAGTGACCAAGGATACTTTCAGGAAAAAACTGAGGAAGGGAAAACAATCTGCTATCTTAAGACTAAACTCACCACTGAGGCAAGATTGGAAGTGGAATATAGAAAAATAGCGGAGAGACTCTTGGAGGCTCATAATAAAATTGAGACTAGTATGTACGAACTCATGGATCTCGGACAACTATCTAAAACGCAAAATCAAAATTTTACTTCCGCCAAATCATCTGCAAAATATGGCAGTGAGAACATATTGAAACTTCTTAATAAAACAAAAGCAATCAATATCAATTCGAATCCATATATCGAAGTAATGAAGTCCGATAATACAGGGAAGATAAAACTTAACGATAAACTCCTATTAATTAAAAATATTGTCATAGATCCAAATTCTCCTATGCAATAAACAAATGGGGCTATAGTTAAATATAGGGATTGTCACTTAAACAATCCCTTTCCTCAATCTCATCATAATATTAAGGGGATAGCCGTATTATGGAGTTTCGCCATTTCTCCAATTGAAATATTCTCCCTAACACTATGTATTGCTTTTACACTTATTAAAACAAATCCATATCAGGAAATTTCCTTCTTCCACAAACTTGCTCCAATAGGTAAATATGCAAAAAAGCCACCAATGAAATGGCAGCTGGATCTTTAACTCATTCCCCCGTTTATTCAAGTACATTTTTTCGTAATCCATTAAATTGGATTCTTTCAAATAATACCTTTTTTTATTAATAAAGTTTTAATGTGACTTTCTGTTAAGGGTTCAGAATAAAAAACTTCGATAAGGATTATTTTATTCTGATTACACAATTTAGCCTTTTTTTTATCACGTTCTTGTAATTTTTTTAAGGCAGCTTCTCCTCCCCAAGCCTTAATAGGATGGAAATGTTGTTGACCTTGGTATTCGAATCCTATTTTTAAATCAGGAATAAAAATATCTAATTCTAATCCCTCTAACCATTTTGGACGATGATGTCTGATAATTTCATAATTAGGTAATATATTTTTTATTATTTGAAAAAGAAGGGTCTCACTTACCCAGCCTTCTCCAACCTTTTTAAATCCAAATTCCTGACGTACAATATTCTCAATTTTTTTTGTGAAAGCTCTTCGGATTTGACTTGCACTTTTATTAAGCATTAACATCTCTTGTGCTTCTTCAATTTTTACATTAGCCCAATACACAACCTCATCTTCGGCAATATCTGTACGTTTTGGACCATACACAATCTTGTTAATTCGTTCAGTTTCTATCTTAGACTCAAGATCTGCTTTTTGTATATTTTGAATATCTTGTTGATATTCAATTGGACAAACATTCGGTAAAAATACCGTACCATTAATACCAAGCTTAAAAAACTGTTGATTATAATACCATCCAAATTGCTGAATAAATCTACCACCGTACATTTCATGGCAATATCTGAGCGTGGGAGGCGTTAAATTACATCGATGACAGATACCATCTTCAAAAGTGACTTCCCCTAATGGGTCATTAGGATTTTCTATTGATTTTTCTGCTATTGATTTTGGAAAATGAATAGAACTTAAAGGTGCCATTTTCAATAGGTCAGAATAATTTATTCGTTCTTCCATCGACCTTAACAATAAAAAATTTTGTATTGCTGATTTAGAACATGAGCACAAAACGATGTTAGAATCATATCCCTTCTCAAAAGCAAAAAAAGAGCCATAATGTTCAGGATAATGAACAAGTGGATATGGCAACTTTTCTTCAAATACAACAGCTGAATTAATAGCAACTTCATTATTACCTACTGTTTTGTTGCTTTTCATTCCTCTTTCACCTCTACATAAAATGTAAACTGGTTTTAAATACATTAAATAAACACTACCAGCTATGCTGGAATACCATTTTCTTATTGTTCATGGATCTACCTGATTCCTAAACAGATAGAATCATACCAGTATCCAAAGATTAAGATTGTGCAGCAACCTAGAACTCATTAACTCTTGACCCATTAGTTTAAGACAGGAAGGTGTTAGTGTATGAGTTGAATTATTCCAGCTAAACTTGCACCTGCTATTAAGATGAACACCAAACAGCCGCTGTTCTTACTTTTATTTTCAATTGTTCTCACAGACACATTTGTCAACGGTTTGTGTTTAACATTACCTTGGTTGTAATGGTATGTATAATTTTGTTGCACTTCGTGATAACCTTCATTGTATCCTTCAATGAACGCATTGTTTATCCCCTTTGGCAGATGTCTCTTTAGATTATGTTTACCGTCGTGCCATCCAGCACTGAAGCCGTCCCGTTCATCTTCCTTTCGGCAAAAAGGGTGATTTAATGCGTGAATCCCAACGGCAAATTGATAATTTGGGACCACAGCACTTTTCAATGCTAATCATTTTTTACAAGTAACCTCTCCTCGAACACTTACCGTTTTCACGTTGTCGGGTCTGCGTGACAAGCGATGTATAGAAAGCTGCCCATATCTATAGCTCTATGTATCACTTTTCCGTTTCTTACTTTTGCCGAAACAATCATTTACCCTCAGTCCATTCATTGTTAATTTTTATTTCATTTTACTTTATCTCTCCTTATATGTACGAAAGCTAGCTTTATGGGTTCCAATCACAGGCCATTCCATCATGATCACGATCTAAATCGTGAGGATCTTCATCAGGGCCCCCATTCGCCTCATAAAACAACTGAGCATCTTCTTGAGTTTCAAAATCAGGGCAATCATGATCTATTGATGTAGCTTCATATGGATTGTCCGATTCATTTGAATTAACTGGTTCGGTTTCTGAGGTTTTGCCATATATATAAAACCCTACAATTGCAGCTATTACGACTCCACTTATTATCCATGCAGCTTTATTTTCTTTTTTGTACTTTTGGCAGGTTATCAACTGAATCACTAAAATGCTTACTCCGTCCTCTTTTAGAAATGAACCAAACAAACCCAATAATAATAATTGTGCCTGCCACTATCGTGATAAATAGGTATTTCTTAAGCAGATAGTAGTAAAGGAGTTCATTAATCCCTCCTCCCCCACCTTCCACGTAACCAGCAAAGTAGCCTTTCTTATAAATTTTCAATTCATTTTTTTCAGTTCAGTTTCGAAATCGTCGTATGTATAATCATTTTCTGATGCTTCAAACCCTTCATCATATCCAGCATCGAATAACGAAGCTTCATCAACTGTATTTTCCTCTTCATCAGAGCTTGTATAATCTCCTGAATCTGATTAGGAATCGTCTGTTGAATCATAGGAAGCAACCTCAGTTACTTCGCTATCATCCTCGCTTTTTGCTTCAGCCCATCCATCCACGTAACCTTTCTCAAAAGATGTAGCATCATATGTACCGTCAGGTTCTGCATCTATTCGTAATCATCTATGTAATCTGAATATCCTTTGTCATATCCTGCTTGATGACTATCTTCATAACAAACCAATAAACCTTCTTGATGCCCATCTTTGATTCCCTGTTCATAGCCATCCCCAAACGCTTGAGGGCCTTCCCACCACCTGTCATAGTCCAATTCGCATTCTGATGTGTAGTTATAAGCTAAATCATACCCTGGTCATAGCCTTCATCATAATCATTGGATGTAGCTGCTGGTGTCGAGTCATGATAATGATACTCGCCATAATCCAGTCCCCAATCTTCGCAATTGGTCCAACAGGTATGCCCCCCACTAGAATCAGTACCCCCTGGATGGGCAAAAGTAGAACTAACCGATAAAATCCAAAGAATCATAGTGATATAGAAGATTCTTTTACTCATAGCAGACCCCCTCTTTTTTCTCTTACTTGTGTCACTCAGAGTTTATTAAATTAACTGAATTCCCGACCTATTAACCACCCTCAAAATGGTAAATACATGGTATTATTATACTATATATACATATCTTTCTATCTATTTTTTTTGGGGTTATATTGTTGAAGTTCAAATTTCTCACGCTTCTTTTACTCTTGAATTTTACATCACTCTTTCCTACAATTTCGAGTTCTCACAATGGTGCAAGGGATGAATTAGGTGGCCATTTTAGAAGGGCAGACTGTGTTTATTTACTCCATGATCCTACTTCCATAGCTCAATCAGCTAAAAACATCAATGAACTTATTGCACTAATTAAACAAAACAATTCAAATCCACAATGTGTATCCAATTTAACACCAAACACAATTGACTTAGAAGGCTATTCGTTTCCTAGTGCAAATGCAGCACCAGCGACTATTCAACCAAAACAAGAGACTACTCCAACACTAGCAACACCCAAAACAACTGCACCTGCCATAGCATTAGGCCAGAAATATCCTGCAACACTTGACCAATGTGTGGACGGGGATACTGCTAATTTCAACATCAATGGTAAAGTGTATAAGACACGATTCCTTTATATCGATACACCAGAATATACAACTGAAAAGGAACCTTTTGGGAAGGAAGCAAGTGATTATACCTGTTCATTTTTAAAACAAGGGAAAATAACTTTAGAAACCGACGGAGCAGACTTATATGATAAATATGACCGTCTATTAGCATGGGTTTGGGTCGGAGATAAATTACAACAAGAGGATATTTCCAAAGCAGGACTTGTTGAAGATTTCTATGATTATGGCACCTACAAGTATGAGCAGACCGTAATAAACGCAATGGATAATGCCAAGAAAAACTATGTTGGAATCTATGCTGCAAACAAGCCTAAACAAACTACAACACACCCTGAAAATAATACCACTGGAACCGAGGAAAGGGCAGAAAATAAGGTTGCAGTTGAAACAGCCACTCAACCTGAAGAAAAGAAGGAAAAAGCTAAGACGGAAGAAAAACAGAAGGCAACTGGCGATTTAGAATCGACCAAAGAGCCAGAGGAAGTAAGCGATGGTTATGCTATCACTGGAATAATACTAGCTGTACTATTCTTTTTATTTCCAAGTATCAAGCGTGCATTTGGTGTACGTCCAGTATTTGCTCATAGATTAAAAGCTAGAAAATTGTGGTTCAACATTATTCTGTTTTTCATTTATGCAGCATTCTGGTGGGTAATATTGATTATTCTAATCATTGAATTGATTCATCTATTAAAAAATAGACGAAGATACGCTTAAGGGACTCTCTATAGAGGGTTCTTTTTTTTTATGGGATGATTTTTTTAAACTTGGATAAAGCATACATATAAACCTACCTCCATATCCATGTCTTTTATTGAAATTAATATTTCTATGTTAACTTTGTAATAGATTTTTCCCAAATAGAAAGAAAATTCTATTTTTAAAAAATAACAGATGGTATAATTTACTAGGTACTTTTACCCTATAGGAGAAGGAGATATTTATGGTTAATTACACACTATGCCTATCTGGTGGGGGGGGGGGGCAGGGTCGCTGTACGTGAGAATTTCCAGGACATGGCGGAGTTTAAGTGAATAAATTTTTGAAAAAATGACACAAGTATAAAATCGCTAATTAAATTAAAGGATGGTTTTATGTCAACTAAAGGAGAATTTGTCACCTATCCAGTGGGACAAGGATTATTTTACGCTGGAAAGTTAATTAAAGATAATGAGGAATTTAATTTTATTTATGATTGTGGTAGTAGCTCAAATAAAAAGAATTTAAAGAAATGTATAACTGAATATAGAACTTTTAATGATACTAAAGATATTGATATGTTAGTCATTTCTCATTTTGATAGTGATCATATTAAGGGATTAAAAGAATTAGCAGGTCACTATAATATTAAAAGAATTTTCTTCCCCTATTTCAAAAATATGAATATTAATCTGTTTTCATACGAACTAGAAATTTTAAGACTTAAGGGAGTCATTAAGTCAGAAACTAAGGTAATATGCACGAGTATACCTAAAGGTCAAAATCCTAAGAAAAAAAATCCTGAAATTCCTAGTTTAGAAAAAGTGGAATCAGAGGCATCTAAAGAACTGGAATTACAGATACCTAAGCCTGTTAAAGATCCTGATAAAAACACTCATAAAGACGTTAAAGAAGAAGATTTATATAGTCGCTTTAAAATCTTAGAATTTAAAAATAATCAATTCAAAGTATTTGATTGGTTGTTTGATTTTTATAACCTTCCACTATCAAAGGCTGAAATAAAAAGTATAAATAGATCTTTCAGCGAATTTATTAAGAGAAATAAAATAAAAGATTTCAAAGATTTTATTAGCCGCAAGAAAATATTGGACCCTTTTGTTAAAAATATATACTCTAAAAATATTCAAACATATAAATTTACTAATAATGATATTAGTCTATGTATGATGCATGCTCCTGAACGAGTTTTAACTTGTAAAGAGAGAATCGCTACCCTGTTAACTGGTGATTTAAATCTAAAAAATGATGATATTTTTGGCAAATTCAATGCAAAATATAGTTATATTATGTCAAAACTGAAAGTCTTTTTCCTACCTCATCATGGTTCTAGAGTTAACTGGAATGACAAACTGCTGCATTTTTACTGTAAAAATGCTTTGTCAATTGCTACAGCTGGATCGGGTAGTGGACATCCTGATTTTGAAGTGATTTCAAAAATCTTCTTATCCAGTAATGATGTTGTATGTATTACTGAAAATTTTGATAGTTATAAATACATTATAGACCAAGCGGGACCTGTTACAGCATTAAGCACAAAGCCAGGCTCACCTAATGGGAAAAATGGTTGGTATAAATCTGATGTACAAGTTAGTTTAAGTGCAACACATTCAGGATTTGGTGGGGTTAAAACGGAATACCGTAAAAATGGTGGTCCATGGACACCCTATAATGGAGCCTTTAAACTAAATAAAGATGAAACATACATAATCGATTATCGCAGCACAGACAATGCTAGAAATACTGAGGGATTTAATACAAAAATAATTAATTTAGATAAAACAGCTCCTGGACTTAACATTGATTTAGACAAATCATCATTATGGCCAGCTGATCAAAGGATGGTTACAGTTACTGTTCAAATTAATGCTACTGATGCCACATCAGATATTGATTCCGTGATGTTAACATCCATTTCAAGCAACGAAGACCATAATCCTGATGATATTAAAGCAAATTTGAATAAACCTATTACTGACTTAATTGATTCCTTTGAGCTTCGTGCTGATCGATTAAGTAATGAAAATGACCGTGAATATACGATTACTTATACAGCTACGGATAAGGCGGGAAATGTGACGACTGAGAGTGTTACCGTAACAGTACCACATGACCAATCTAACAAATTACTTAGTACGAAAAAACACTGATCCCTACTCATCAGTGTTTTGGGTACGGTTAAAGAGACGAAGATTCGCTTAAGGGACTCTCTTTTGAGGGCTCTTTTATTCGTATGGAGTTATTTTAAAGGAACCGCACTGAGGAATTTATTAAACAAACGAAGGGATTTATAATAACCCTAGTTTTATGACTTTCTAAATTTTACACTACACTAGTATCTGCCTTGATCAAGCCATGCAACGTTCCTTCCAAAATAAAACAGTCCACTATATGAAATGATAGGATTTTTCGTTATATTTATATAGCGGACTAACTTGTATAGTGATGGTGATTAATATGAAACATAAAAAAACGTATAATTTCTTTTTTGATGAATCTTCTCACGATCGAAAAGTAACTAATACCCAAAAGGGAATTAATATTTATATGGAAGGCAACAATGATCTTTTCCTAGGGGTATTTTGGGGAATAGATAGTCGTTTTGAAAAAGAATATGAAAATAAATATCTAGAATTTGAAACCTATGGAAAAAAACTTTTGGGATTAGCTGAAGAACTAGAACTAAAGGGTACAAATATTAAAAAGTCTAACTTTAAAGATGGATTTAGCTCTTTCAATAAAAACGCACTTGATATATATAGTCGGATGTTTGATTTGATTGATAACAATGTTATCCTACACATTAATCTCTTTAGTAAAACTGAATTCTTAATTACCAATTATTTTAAACAAATCATATTACCTCGGTATATTAATATTAGTTATCCCCCCTTGATTTATTCAATTATCAAATTTTTATTTAATTATCGAAATACAGAGCTAATGCAAAAAATGTTTTCTGAAAATATTGAGTCCACCGAAGACTTTCTTTACAAATTAATAGAAATGTTGAAGGAAGTAATCCATAAAATTAAACATGTACCACGAAAACAAATAGAATTACCTGTTCTTAAAAACCTATTATCCATCTTAAAGGAATCAGTTGTCATACCATCCCCTCAAAATAAATATAACTGGGATTATCAACCACTCTTTGATGGTATTAAATTTCTAACCGAAGAATTTTCAATAAAATCAAATAGAATTAATCTTACTCTTGATAAAGAAGGGACAGGAAAAATACTGGAAACAGCAAAAAAACAGGGTTTCAAAAAGGTTATTAATGGAGATTCCGAATTAGTTGCTGGTATTAGGCTATCAGATTTTTTAAGCAATTTCTTTAATCGTTTATCATACGCACTTTACGAATCATTAAAAGAACAAAAATTCAATGATTCAAACTCATTTGATTATGAAACAAAACATGTTTTGGATAGCAATTGGTTTGTATTCAAAACTGAAAAACCTTTTTTATTGTATAAAAAACTATATAACATATTAGCTGAGCGAAAAAATATTTACTGGACGGGATTTGGCGGAGTCTTTTTTGATTATCAACTCATTCTCTTTTCCCTAATAAACTATATTGGTGGTGAGTATATAGATTTAAATTCATTTAAAAAACATAGTCCAGAATCACATGTAGAACGATTTAATAATTATTGTCTACAAAATATACAAAACCAGTTTAATAAATTTTATTCTACCAGTAATAGCTTTTAAATAGGATCAAATATTAAAAAGTAAGATTCACTAGTGCTAATCAATGAAAAATGGAGGCAAAGGTGGTTAATGAAATTGAAAAAGATTCTAGTTGGTTTATTTGTTTTTCTTGGGGTAATCCTTTCTGGATGCGGAAAAACAACTGATGAACCAACAAAAACTTCTTCAGAAAGTTCGGAACAGAAAATAGAAACGGCAGAAACGACTTCACAATCTGAAACTTCAACATCTTCAGAAGTATCCAAGGCAAGTGAGGATGTCGGTGGAGTTTGGAAGGCAACGGGTAAAGAGGATGGGGTAAGTAGCACTTGGTACTTTAATAGAGGGCAATTAGTAGTAAATTACGTGTATAATTTTTCTTATGTGGTCGACGAAACTAAAGATCCTAATGAGTATACTGTTGTGACGATAAAAAATAATGAAGGCAAGGCACATGCTTTGTTGTTGAAAGGTAATGGCAGCAATTTTGAAGGTATAACTGTTGAAGGAGAAGCTTACGACAAATACTTAGCTGATGGAACGGTGCCAAATGGCCAGCTTATCGAATTTACTTCTCAACAGAATGCATGGGGAAGTACGAATGAAGCAATTGATTTTTGGGAGAAGACATATAAGAATGCTAATAATGAGGCTTCTAAAGAAATTGCATGGGAAAATTACCGAAGGGATTTGTGGAGTTTGGTCAAGGATGGAACTTCAGGCAATACGATAACGTTACACTTTACTAATATTAGTGGGGCTGGTGGAAGCTACGACCAATTTGTTAAAAGTGATGAAAACACAGTAATCACGAGCTTCGATGGAAATGCGTCGTATCTAAATAATCCTACAATGCGATATACGGTTCAGAATTCAGATTTTAAAGTGATTAAGACAGAAGAATTGTGGAAGCAATAGAAATGAAATAGGTACAATAAAACGGTATTGGAAAAGGATCCGAACTGGGTCCTTTTCTTTTGTTGTTAAGTCTATTAAAGACTTTATCTAGGAAATATATTCAACAAACGACGGGATTCGTAATAATCCCTGTTTTGTAAAATTTCTAAATTTGACTCGACACTGTATTTCTGGCTTGATAAAAACAAACTTCTTATCTTCTCCAATTATTAAATCTTGGTATCTAGCATAGAACTTTATCTTTTCCTTTTGGTTAATAAATTCCATAACACCTGAAGGTTTTAGATTATCCCCATCATAAGTGCTTAATAGAAGGCCAAAATCATCTTTCCTTAACCCTGTGATAAAAACATCTGCATATTTATAATTAATCACCTTTAGCCAGTCGTGCGATCGCTTGTTAACTTGATACGGAGAATTGGCTCTCTTAATCACTATTCCCTCTAAATCATGCTGCTGAATAAGATTAAAGTACTCTTCCCCGTGCCCAACCATCCACTGAACCAACACGATCTCATTTGATTGAGGTAAGAAAGATTCCAATAGGCTTTTTCTTTCTACTAAAGGCAGGTTGGTAACCATGTCCCCTGCATAATAAATGACATCAAAAACACAATATTGAATCCTAAGATTTGATTTATTAGACTGAAATCTCTCCATTGCTGCCTCAAAATCAGGCTTTCCATGTTGGTCTGGTACGATCAGCTCCCCATCCAAAACCGTCCCATCAGGAATATCGATGTCTAGTAACTCAGGAAACCTTGTTGTAACCTCATTTTTGTGTCTAGTATATACTCTTACCTTTCCATTAAACTTGGAAAGTATTAAACGTATTCCATCTAATTTTAATTCCGTAATGAATTCGTCATCATTAAAGGCATTTTCACTCCGCTGAAGAAGCATTGGTGCTACAAACATAAAATCACCTCTATAGTGATTTTATCATGGTTCCTCCTTATACTAATCTGGTAATAAAGTGAAATAACCTGAATGGGAAAACTCTAAAAGTGTCAAATTTTGCTCACAATTCCAAATAATATCGATGGGAGTTCCCTCTTTTTATGTCGAATATTGTTAAAAAAAGGAGGATTGTTCATGGATAATCATTTATTAGCTATTAACGTCGAAAAAGCAAAAAAAAGATTAGTAAAGTTACAAAGCCAAGTTATTGATTTAGAAGTCTTTATAGGTGAAGCGGAGAAATATAATGCTGAAAGTTTCGAACAGAAAGTAATAAAAGAATGCTTATCTAGGCAGTTTGTTTAAAGTAACCTCAAAATTGAATAAAGAGCTTCTTGAAATGGGTGAAGAAAGGAAACTAAAGATGTCTGATATTTCTAGTATAATTGAAAGCCAGCCAATTGATGAGCTCCATAAAAATGTCAGGAAAATTTATAGAACAAATAAGAAAAACATCCACTGAAAGTAACGAGTAAGCATTTGGAGAAGTATGAAAGGTCTTCTGTTTAGGGTCCTGGGAGTGTTTGGCTCTGTCCGATATTGCTACCTAGGTTAAACAACTAATATAAGTAATTAGAGTTTTATCAACAAAGGTCGTCTAATGAACCTTTGTATTGCGGATTAAAATTGTTTACTTAAGCTATATTGTGAAGACTAGGGGAATCCTTATTACAACTGGCTATTTTGGACCAGATTCCGAAGCTTTTGCAAATGAAAATATTATTACATTAATTGATGGTGAGCGGCTGGTTTATATGTTAAATGAACATGGTTATAAAGTTTAAAAAGGGAAAAAGGAGTTTAAATAGCTCCTTTTCCCTACTTTTAATAAGCTTCACCCTTTATACAATTAGTAAAAGGGGATCAATCTAATTCTTCTTCACTAATTACTTTCAAATGTTTGACTGTTATGAGTTTTAATTTAACCTTTTGCTTATCGGTAGATTCAACATTGATTAACTCATACTCAGGATATATACCTTTTTTTTCTTTATCAAATTTTGCTGTTATGGCTGTATCATTTACAAAATCAATAATAATTTGATCTGTACCATCAATTTTATAGAATTTTTCCTTTTGTGTAGCAATTATTACTCCAATCATAAATGGAAAAATTAACATCAGGGCTAGAAGTAATATAAACACAAGTTGTCTCTTTTGTCTTAAAATAAAATAATAAAGAGCAATAATTATCATACCTGCAAGGAATGTAATGTCTAAAGGACTGGGAGTAATATTGATACCAATTACCATTAATATGATCCCAGTAATACAAATTGAATTAACAACATAAATATTTTTAATATTAATGGTATTAAGTAAAAAGATTTTTTTAACTATATTTTTAAAATCACTGGCATCGTCAAACAATAAATTTGCGATTAATCCAGTGCCAATAAATAATCCCACCATAGTAATACTGTTTGTAATAGTTGATACAGAAAGTTCGATAAAATTTATAGAAATACCAAAATAACTTTTATATCCCCATTCATAAAGAAATGTTACCAAATACCCTACTCCTGTTAATATAAATATATAAAACGCTATATCAATTCCTTTTATTTTTTGCCACATTTAATTTCCCTCCAACCTCAATAATACTAGGATAATGGAAATTCAGACAAAAATATACAAAAATTGATACAGCTAAAACAAATGGTCGACTTTCTGTGTATCAAAATCGCTGCAATTACGTTCAATCGATATAGAGGATTTCACCAAACTCTATTATGCAACACTTGAAGATTTACTCGATATAGGTGCTGATGACTTTAATCGAAAACAAAAAAAGAAACGTGTATTTACACGCTTCTTTTTTATAAATCATCTGCTCCGAATTGGTCTTGTTTTTTTTTATATAACCAGTCTTTAAAATACGATGTAGTTCATCATAAGGCTTTCCACTTATTAATGCTGTTATGTACTCTCTTTTAATCGGTATCCCATCTTGTTCCATTCTCTTTATTATTTTTGTGATACTGTTCGTTAAGGCATATTCTTTTATGATGTATTGATCTAAGGTGTTAGTTTCATAGTTATCTGCCAATTCAACATAGTGCTGCAGTCTTTTTATTTCCTCTTTTGCTCTTGCCACGGTTATCAGCTTGCTCAAGTATCATGTCCTCCTATTAAAGGAAAGAATTCGACATGATTTAATTTACACCTTTTGACAATTACGTGAACAAAAAAAGCATCCAAAGTCGGACGCTTTAAAAGGGTGCTCATATACGCTTCCTTTAATCTGAGAAATAGGGTAACCCCCCTTTTTAATTTTGGTTTTTCCCTTTCTACGATAAAACACTGTTCGTCAAACATATAACATAATTAATGTTGTTTAAGCTATATTATTTTTTTCTATTTCAATAAGTTTAATCTGACAATAATACCAACTATCCGTGTCGTACAGTGAATTGTTCTTTTTAAATTTAGTTTTCAAGACTTCAAATAATTCATTCAATTCTTTATACTTTTTTACACTTATTTTTTCTTCTTTCAACGCCCCTATATGATTTAGTAATGAGTGAAAATATCTAAAATGTTTAAATTCTATTGGATTTTGATCATCCTTTAAATAAGAAAATAATTCATTAATCTTTAGTTCTAATTCTCTATTCGAAAAATAGTTATCTGAAATTTCAAATCTATTCTCTGTATTTATTGGAACTTGAGTGATTCTTTCACTAATTCCATTTTTCAAATGATAAATTTTAATAAAACTACTAATATTTTCTTTAAACAAATTATAGGATTCAAGTATATTTTCATTTTTTTGGTGGGTTAAATTAATTCTTTCCTCAATTTGTTGAAACATCTCTTGAAAATAATCGATTGAATCATTCCGCTGTCCTGAGATTTTTATATTCAATAATTGTTCTAATAATTCATTTAATGACCGTAAAGAAAATGTATTTTCGAAAGAGCCTCTTAAACTTTCTAGTGAAAATCCCTTCTTTTCGAAGTTAAATATCCAACAAATCATTTGAACACTATTTAAAATATTAAAAATTAAAGGCCTTTCGATTGATTCTAAATGATATTTAATAACATCCAAATCTTTCTTTTTAGTAATTTCAACATTAGAAGTATTTAAATAATCATTTAACCCCTCAAAAAAATAAAGGCTATTTACAAGAACATTTCTACTTGAATCGCTAAATAGCTCTATTACTTCTTTTAACATAATCTTCCGACTCTTTGCCATTCTAAACACCAAATCAACAAATTTACTTACTCGATTGTTTAATTTTGATTCCTTTACTCCACCAGAAGTACTGTTTATTGCATAGAGATAACTTTGTAGTTTATTTAAATCACACAACTCTTCATTTATCGGTAAATCAGAGTCAATTTCCTCAATTAATTTCTCGTTTTCTGTTTTAATAACACGGAAAATATCCAAAGAAAAACCATCAGAAAAAATTATTGAATTATAAAAATCATACTTAAGATTTCTAAGTATCTCTTCATTTTCAAAGAACAGAATCTCTTTCTTACTTTCCCTAAAGAAGCATTTTACAATAGGGCTTGCATTTTCAGAAGATATATAACTCCTTATATCCCCATATTTTTGCAGCTCCTCATTCTCTTCTTTATACAGAACTTTAAATAAATTAATTTTTAAAATTAATTTATCTAGATCAATATTATTTTCTATAGTTATTTCGTTCTTTTCGTCTTTAATACAATATTCGAAAAATCTTAAGGTTTCATTAATACTTTTAACAACTTTCTTTACAATACGTGGATTACTTATTTTATCATTGAAATCATCTAGAAAATTGTTTAGTTCCTGAATTTCAGATTTTATGTCTAGTTCTTCTTTACTCTCTCCACTTCCAGGTTTTTCTTTTAGGAATTCCTGTTTACTTTTTATTGTTACCTTTATATCATTTCGTATTTCATCTAAATACTTGTCAAAATTTTTTTTTAAACATTCAATCTGTTCATTAGTGACATTTAATGTATAATTGCTTTCAATTAAGATTCTAAAATAATGCTCGAATATTTCATTACAGGTTATTTTGCT
>NZ_JCAIOL010000013.1:0-152437 GCF_059587065.1 Neobacillus sp. DZ-9 | reverse complement strand
TTAGGCACGCCGCCAGCGTTCGTCCTGAGCCAGGATCAAACTCTCCAAGAAAGTTGATTAGCTCATAAAATAAAACGTTGGCTCGTTTCAAAAGAAACGAATATTATTGTTTGTTGACGTTTTTGTTTGTTTAGTTTTCAAAGAACAATTTCACTATCGCTCAAAAGCGACTTTATTATCATACCAAGTTATTAACTCGAAGTCAATAACTTTTTTGTTTTTCTTTCATCGTCTCGCTGACGACTTTTCCTATATTACAGGAGATTAATAGATTGGTCAACACTTTTTCTAAAAAAAATTAAATAATGATTTATTTCCTCTTTAATCATCAATAAAGCAAAAGGAAGTCATTTCAGTTTGTAGCCTTTTATCGTATAGCGAGTGACATCTGTCTGCTGATATTTTGGACGACTTCTGATATTTTCTTAACTTTTGATCTTGGTACTTCCGCATCGACTAAAGCTTACCTATTCATCAGCCATCTTAACCTGAAGAATGTTTTCAATCGCTAGATTGTTAGAGGGCAGATTCTCCCTATAAAAAAAAGAGACTGCCTCAAAAGCGTTACCCATTAACACCCTTCAAGACAGCCTCTCTTATTCATTCACACTACCCCAAGACACCGAGCAAACCTTTTTCAACCGGCTGCAAATCGCGTCTCCAACCTCAATCGTGGAGGACTTGCCGCCAATATCCGGAGTCTTGGTTCCCTCATTGGTTACCTCTTCTACTACTTCTAAAAGCCTCTGACCAAGCTCATGCTCCCCAAAATGGTCGAGCATCATTTTAGCAGTCCATACCTGCCCGATTGGGTTGGCAATGCCCTTTCCATAAATATCCGGCGCAGAACCATGCACAGGCTCGAACATAGACGGATACTTTCCACTTAAATTAATATTCGCTGCCGGCGCAATCCCGATACTTCCCATGATCGCCCCGCCAATATCGGTTAATATATCTCCAAATAGATTACTAGCAACAATGACATCAAAAATCTGCGGACGTGTTACGAAAAAGGCCGCTAACGCATCGATATGATAGGTAGCTGTTTGAATATCCGTATAATCCGCTTTTACATCATTAAAGACCTCATCCCAAAACGGCATCGAGTGGACAATACCGTTCGACTTCGTCGCGGATGTAACGTGGCCTCTTCTCTGTTTAGCCAACTCAAACGCATAGCGCATCGCACGCTCAGTACCTTTTCTAGTAAAAATAGCATTTTGGATGGCAACCTCATCATCCCCTCGGTGAATCCTGCCGCCCACTTCACTATATTCACCCTCACTATTTTCCCTCACGACAATTAAATCAAAGTCATTAGGATTGATTAGCGGTGATTTCAAACCTTTAAAAAATTTAGCTGGACGAATATTGATCGATTGTTCAAATTCGCGGCGAATCTTAATCAATAGTCCCCATAACGAAACATGATCTGGAACCAACTGAGGGTTTCCAACCGCCCCTAAAAAAATCGCCTCAAAGTTTTTTAAGATATCCAAACCGTCTTCCGGCATCATTTTTCCATGCTCCAGGTAGTAGTCACAGCTCCACGGAAATTCATTGTACTCAAATTTTATACCGCCATGAATTTCAGCCACTGTATCTAAAACCTTTGTGGCAACAGGAACAACTTCTTTCCCAATCCCATCTCCCGGAATGACAGCAATCTCTAGTTTCTTCATACTAATATACCTACTTCCTTATTGGTATTTTTATAGCGAAATCTGGCATTCATAAATATCGCGCACATCTTGCAAATTTGGCTTGTAGACGGAAATTTGGGACTTTTCATCCATTACCAGCAATCCCTCAATAATCAGCCCCCGAATCGCTTCTCTGACGGGACTACGGCTAATTTTCACTTAAATTATAAAAGGAGTTTTCAGATATTTCAAATTATAATTCCTCGTATTCAAAAAAATAGGTTCGTAAAACGCATATGAATGGACTGGCAACAGGACCAGAAACTTCGGAATCGAAGTTTTGTCTATTTTTCAAGGGGCTTTGTCTATTTTTTTGGGGGTTTTGTTCATTTTTGAGGGCATTTTGTCTATTTTTGAAAGATGTTTGTCTATTTTTTTAATAGTTTTGTCTATTTAGCCAAAAAACGAAAAAATAGGAGCTCGAGTTTACTTGCCGCACATATGCTTTGGACAAATTTTGTGGCATATTGGACATTTTTGAGGGCACTTTGGACATTTTTTTATGTACATTGGACATTTTCGGGACCACTTTGGACAATTTTACGGACGTTTTGGACAATTAGCCAAAAAAACCAAAAAAATATAATTTCAACTTTTCCCCTATGTGAAGTAAAAAACAAGCGCTCCCATGAAGGAAGCGCTTGTCCTCAATTTTTATGATTTACTTAATTCAATAATCGCAAAAAGCTTCAAAGCTTCGTACTCTTCAGGTGTTAACCGTTTCATAACCGTCGATTGAATCTCCGATTTTACTTCAGGGGTTAATCCTCCCTTGGCCTTGTCGGCAAAGCCCATTAGCTCATTCATCGTAAATTTGGTTAATAAAAATTTCAATACTTGATCCCTTGAAGTAAACTTTAATTTCGAACTAGTGGAGGTTTTAGTCTCAGTTGATTTCTTGCTTGTCTTACTATCTTCAGAAGCAGCCTGGTCGCTGCTAGCAGAGGCAGACGCAACTAGAGGAGTGTTCGCCATTTGCACCACTGAATACTTATCAAGAATTTGTTGTTTTTTATCGGAACCCACTTCATCCTCAATGAATTGCTGAACGGATGGATCAGTCAATAGTGCTTGGATCTCCTTTTTCGGTACTTGATGAGAAATTTCCTCGACCACTTTTTTGGAGGCAAGATTCATCCCAATTTGATAGCCAAAAAATCCAATTACAGCAAGTAGGACTACAGGCAGTCCAAGCTTAAACCGTTTCTTCTTCCACAGCGGTGTGACAGGATAACGGTGATTGGTCCCTACCTTTTTATAATATTGTCCATCTTCAGCCTTATAATAGCGAATTCCCAAAAGCTTCAAAGGTGCTTTAGTTTCTTTCATTCTCATCTTCTGCATTGCGAGTACCCCTTAAAAAAATAAAATCTGAACCCATTCATTTTCATTTTATTTACAAAAAAAGTCAACAACAAAAGGGATAAAAAAAAGAGAAGTGCGCTAACACTTCTCTCTGCATACTCGTGGCGGGACAGGCACCGGAATCAATCGCCGTGTTTATGTTTCCCTTTTCCCTTCCCTTTCTCTTGCTGTTTCCATTCCTTTTGTTGATTTTTCATTTCCTCTTTTTGCTTTTTCTCTTCATCCTTCTCTGACTTCTCTTCTTTCTTAGGAATGGTTGGAACATCCGCAGAACTTACACCTCTGATATACAATTCATTATTCACTCTGTAAACGCTGCTCGGCTGCTTAAAATAGGATGCGTCTGTACCGAAAGCTTGCATCATCGCTTTAAACATCAGCTGCGAGATTTTCGTCGTATTGCCGCTCATATAGTTCCCCTGGCCGTTTTGCGCATACCCCGTCCAGACAGCCATGGTGTATTGCGGTGTATATCCAGCGAACCAGCTGTCATTTGTTGCCGAACTTGGGTATCCATATTTAGCTCTAGTTTTTGTATCAAAATTAGTGGTACCTGTTTTCCCGGCAACATCCAGTCCTGGTACGTTGGCTGTTTTTCCTGTTCCTTCATTAACAACGGAACGCATCATATCGGTCACCATATAGGCGGTGTAATCATGCATCACACGTTTTTCTTTTCCGGCAAAACTAACGACCGTGCCGTCCGGAAACACTACTTTTTGGACAAAATGCGGTTTATTGTAGACGCCATTATTACCAAAAGCACTGTAGGCCCCTGCCATCTCTAATGGACTTACAGTATTACCTCCGATCGAATAGGACTCATACACTTGGTCATTTTTAAAAGTAATGCCGAGATTCTCTGCAAAACTCTTTGACTTATCCATCCCAACCTCTCTCATGGTTAACAGAGCTGGGATATTGTAAGAGTTTTGCAATGCCGAGCGTATGGTCAGCACCCCATGATATTGATGATCCCAGTTGGAAATCGACTGGCCGGTTTCATAGGTCGTCGGCTGGTCATCAATCAAATGGGCAGTCGACCATTTTAAGTTTTCAATCGCCGGGCCATAATCAAAAATCGGCTTAAAGGAAGATCCAGGCTGACGGTTGATATCTACGGCAAAGTTGTTGCCAAGGAATGACGCTTTATAATCGTTCCTCCCGCTTCCAATCGCCCTGACTTCCCCCGTTTTCGTATCTAAAAAAACGAAAGCCCCTTGAAACTTTGCATCAGGATAGCCGATGATTTCATTGGTATTCATCATTTTGTCGGCATAATTCTGTGCTTTTGGATCGAGGGTTGTATAAATCGACAACCCATCTTCGCTGATGTTGACATCCTTTAGTTTTCCCTTTACCTCTTTCACCGCCGCGTCCAAAAAGGCCTCATAAGGCATGCTTTGCTGCGTGCTTTTTGGTACAAGCCCCTCAGTAATAGAAACTTTTTCTGCTTCTTTCATTTGAGTTTCCGTGATATACCCATCTCGAAGCATCGAGCTTAGGACAATGTGTCGGCGTTTCGTGGCTGATTCTTTATTTTCCGGCTTGGTCGGATCGTAATTATTCGGACTCTGCGGCAGACCGGCTAACATTGCTGCCTGCGAGAGCGTCATTTTTTTCAAATCATCGGCCTCAAGTCCATAATAATTCTTCGCGGCCGCCGCCACTCCGTATGAGCGATTTCCTAGATAGATTTTGTTCAAATACATCATTAATATTTCGTGCTTGGAGTACTCTTTTTCCAACTGATACGCCAGGTCCCATTCCTGCACTTTTCGCTTCAATGTTTTCTCTGGAGACAAAAAGGAGTTTTTAATGACCTGCTGGGTAATGGTACTGCCCCCCTGAGATCCGAAATCCCCGGTTACGTTCACGAAAATAGCCTTGGCCGTCCGTTTGAGGTCGATTCCATGATGTTCATAAAAATGGGAATCCTCTGTGGCTATAAACGCATGTTCCAGCACTTTAGGCACTTGTTCATACGAAATCTTCGTCCGCTTTTCCTTCCCGTATTCATATAGGAAATTTCCGTTTTTATCATAAAATTTCGTGGAAAGCGGATCCTCCAGCTTCGAAGCATCTAATGTAGGTGTACCCTTAATCATTGAAGCGAATGTGATGGCTCCTGCTCCTGTTGAAACAAGACCAAGTACCAAACAGACAATGATCACTTTTTTCAATAAAGATCCTTTCTTCAACAAGGATCCTCTTTTCGGTGTACCATTACTTCTCTGGTTATTTTGATTTGCTTTTTCAGCTTGTTTTCGTTCCTCACGAGATTGATAGTTTTCTTCTGACATTCTTCTTCTCTCCCATGTTAGGTTACTCTAAGTTGATCAACCCAATATTTGGATGTAATTTACATGAAGCTATTTATATACATTCGACAGGAAGTACAATTTTATGGGTGAGGACCAGGCTTTTTTTTAAAAAAATAGGATTGGATATTTTTGGGTGGGTATTGGACATTTTTGAGGGGACTTTGGACAATTTTTCGTGGGTATTGGACAATTTCGGGGTGCCATTGGACATTTTTTTATCCATTTTGGACATTTATACAAAAAATGGAAATCAAAAAACCAAAATCCAGGCACCCGAATTAACATTTTTAGTACTACTGTGCTTTTTTATAAACGATGGAAAACCGTTTTTCCCCCGCCCATTTTTCTCCTTTGTAATCAATCTTTATGGCTGCAGTATAATCGCCTTCCATCTCGATATTCGCTTTCCCAGTGTAGACTCCATCCCCAATATCTTGCATCTTCATGGAAAGATCGCCATGACTCATACCTTGCATTTTCAAATTGGCGCTAACCTTTGCACCTTCAACCGGTTTACCTTCACTGTCTGTGATTTTAAATTCAATGGGAGAAGCTTCACCAGGTGTAAACGATTTTGGCGTAGAGAGCTTTATCTGAAAGTTATTTGAACTGCAGCCGGAGATCAAAACCAATACTATACTAAAAACAAGGACGGTAAATTTGTTCATTACATCACAACCTTTCAAGTCATTATAACACCAAACACCACAGGGACGGTTCTCGTGGCTTATATTTATCTTAATTGTTATATTTAAAAAAAGGAAAATTGCGGGTGTACTGTATACTTACAAGCCTTTTATAAAGCTATACACGCTATAAGGTTTCTAAAGAAGAATTTCTGTATTTTAATGAGGGCCTATATGAGTTTTTCTAAAAATAGAAAAACGCCATAAAAGGCGCTCAATTCAATCTTTTCTATCATCATTATCGTCTAACCCATCCTTCCCCTTGTCCAACCCAGTCATATTATTTACAACTTGAAAAATTAAGTTAAGTCCCTGGTCCATTGCATGGATGGATTCCTCTTTGTCTTCTTGCTCCCTTTCTTTCTCATTACCTTCCATCTTCGGTCACCTCCTAAACGTAGGATTCGTAGTAGACCAAAAAATATTCAGACCTAACTACCAACAATCTGAACAAAAAAAGAGAAGTGCTCTACCACTTCTCTCTGCAAGACTTAAAAGTTTAATCTTATAGAAGGAATGAGTTCAGTGAAAATCTCATAGATGATTCCACCTAATATGACGCTCGCAGGTATGACGAGAAGGACGAAAGAAACATAGGCAAATATCCGTCTGCCATGGACGCGGTCAACCCAATTTGTTACCAGATGGACAGACATCGCTAAAAGTAGGCCTCCCAATAGGAAAAGAAGCGAGAACAAAGTGATTCCTAGTGGAGCTTGCGGCCCAAATAATTCATTACCCAGATTTGATAAAAAGAAGGGAATCCCGAAAATACATAAAATCATCCCTCCATAAATCAAACCTTTCCGTACCCAGCCGTTTGGCAAGTATTGGTGAATAAACGTATAGATGATACTGTTTGCCAATGTAAAACCGATACCCAATAAGACTAAGAAAAAGGTTCCTTGAAACGTAAATCCACTGGCCAAGAGAGGGAATACGATCGCAATAATTTTCATAACGAGTCGTAATAATAGACCAGCAATAATGCCAGAAATAACCGCAGAAAAGAAGCCAATGCCTAGATTCCTTGCAATTCGGGAAAACCGGGTTGAAGGTGAATCGATAACCGATGTTTTTTAATTTTTCCCCCTTTGTAGGTTTTACATCATATTATTTATATTAACCTTAACCATGAAAATTCCTTAAATACATAATCCCATCAGCCTTAAAAATTACGCATCCCCAATTTAATAGAACCGCATTGCCATGGTCTACTTAAGCGTCCCCATCCCGCTAATTGTTACATGTACCTTGACGTTCACATCAGCCTTCGAAAAGGCTTTTCCCCATTGATTTTGGACTTTTTTCCACTCTGGATACGTATAAGCTCTTGCATAGATCCCAAATCCGAAAGGGTCAATCTCCCTGGTTTGTGTTTTCTTTATTAAGCGCTCAAAATCCGCTTGCAATTTCGTTTCAATACTCTTTTGCAGTTTCGCTGCATCTTTCCGTACATTGTATGGAAAAAGTCGTTCTGTAATGGCAACTCTCATTTTTACGTCTGTGTCAAAAATAAAATGATTGTCATACCTTACCCTTGTTTTTACTTTAATGCTTGGTGTACTAAAGCTGATCCAATGCTGATCAAGTCCATTCGATTCCATAGGGACGGAAATGGTAAATGGGAAATCCCCTTTTGTTTTATGCTGCAGGATACGTAAAAATTTGTTTTCATAAGGCGTTATGCTTAACTTATATCTGCTCTGTTTATCCAGCAGAGCCGTGCCCGTCAACATGATTTTACCGTCTTTTTTCATTTCGGTAATGCTTGCTGTTATCCCTTTTTCCGTCGTTTGCTCATGAAATTCTTGAAGTGTCGTTTTTATGGAGACATTTCTTCTGTAAGCTGTATCCACTAAATTGGCTAAATACAAAGGGAGACGAGGCTTGTCTTTGGGCCTAAAAAAAATGACGTCCGAAACAGGACCATCTACGGCGACAACTCTTGTTGTAACCGTATTTTTGGGGTCCCGATAAAAAGGATCGATGTAATCAATCCAATTTTTTCGTTTTAACAGCTTTTTCCCAACTAAGAGTAATTGTGTTTTGCTTCCTGATGTTAAAGCCATTACGGTCTGATCAAACAGTTCCCTGGAATCTCGAATTGAAACAGCCTTCACTTCGACTTTCTCCTCTTTTACCTTTGCTTCTTTGTTAAACACCGGACTCGACATATACACCAATAAATGGCCATCCTCATCCACATCTAATCCTAGTATAAGTGACAGAGTGACATCCTCAACATACATTTGGTCCACGCATCCGGTCATCATCATAGCCACAAGCGATAGGCAAAGCAGTGTCTTCCTTTTCAATGACTTACCCTCCGACGGAATTTTTCATATATCCAGCTATAGACCCATAAAAAGGGCGGGGCAACGAATGCCAATGCCAGCCCGCCTTTGACCACCCTCTTCTGCCACTCTTCCGAATCAATCCAGGTAGGATCCTGCAAAAATACTGATCCAATAATAATCAATAATAAAATGATGACGTGATTGCTGTGATCCTGTTTTCCAATCAATTGACTTGAACAAAAGGTTGCAAAGTATACGCAGGGAATCCAGGATGAGGAAACAACAATCAGATAGACGGCTAATAAAACCATGTCAAAACGCTCCAAAAAACGAAATTCAATGAGTTTAAGTAAATTCAGTACAGGTTGATTAAATTCAATAATCCCATCGGGGCTAAAATAGACAAAGCTGACAACCGTCACAAACACGTAAAACAACATCGTTAAAGTGGTCGCAATCGTAATTCCGAGCACAGCATGCTGCTTTTTTTGTAAAAAGGGGTACATAAAGAACGCTACTTCAAATCCCAAAAAGGAAGAAACAGTGGTCGGCACAGCAGATAAAACCGGTCGCCACCCTTCTTTAAGCAAAGGAAGGAAGTGGAGCCAATTTCCATCCTTTAGCGGTATCAATAAAAACAGAGGAATCCACATTATCATATAAAAAGTTAGTTCCGAGTACCTGCCTAAAACGCGCAGCCCGTTGCGGGCAACAAAAAAAGTCGGAATCGAAAATAATAACAAAATGATATAATCAGGGGTTTTAGGCAGAAACCATGCCTTGATATAGAGACAGGCACTTACAAGAATGCTCCAAGCGGAAAATGCAAAGTACACCATGTAAACCGAGACTAGCGCTTTCCCCAGTATTTTTCCGAAAAAACGTATAAGAATTTCGTAAAGGGTGTCCTCAGGGTATTTTGCAGCCGTTTTAACTAAAAAAATGCTGGCTGAGACTGAGCATAACCAGCCAATTATGATAGCGATCCAACCGTCGGTTCCAGCTTTTTCGGCAAGTATGCGCGGGAGGGATAGAACTCCGGTCCCTACCTGCGCTCCATTAATCAAAAAAATATACTGCATGAGCGTGATTTCATTATAGGCATATTTTTTCATCGTTTCACCTTTTAGTGCGATTTCGCCCTTGTCGAATAGTTGGAATAGCCCCAGTCCCTTTGGGGCGGCTTTTCATTGCCCATAAAGGAAAGCGCAAAAACGCATCCTTCATATCAGCAAATCGGAATGGAGCTAGAGGAGTTCCATAGGGTGTGCCTAATGATTCAAGACTAACCAGGTGGCCGACTATGGTCATCCAGCCTACCACAATCCCTACAATTCCAAACATGGCGGCGGCTAACATCATAGGGAATCTTAACAGTCTAATGGACGAACTCATATCATAATTAGGGATGTTATAAGAAGCGATAGCTGTAACAGCAACGACAATAATCATAATGTTGCTGACAATTCCCACCGCAACAGCCGCCTGACCAATGATAATGCCTCCCACAATACCAATGGTCTGACCGATCGGGGTCGGCAGCCTTAGTGCCGCTTCCCGCATCAATTCCAGGATCATCTCCATAATTACCGCTTCCAGTACGGGTGGGAACGGAACTTGTATCCTTGATTCTGCAATCGAAAGTAAAAGCTCCATCGGGATGACTTCAAAATTATAGGAAATAAACGCAACATAGCTGGCGGGAAAAAATAAGGCAATAATAAAAGATAAAAAACGGCTTACTCGGATGAACGAAGAAACTAACCACCGGGAACCGTAATCATCCACAGCCTGAAAAAAGGACATAAAATTTGTCGGAGCAATCAATACGCTCGGAGAACGGTCCAAAACAATCACAAATCTTCCCTGGAGAATGTGGGATACTGCTGTATCAGGTCTTTCGGTCAACATAATTTGCGGGAAGGGTGAATAAGGATTATCTTCAATGAACTCGATCAGCTCGCCAGTATTAATAATCGCGTCAACTGTAATTTTTTGAAGCCGTGACTCCAATTCTCTTAACACGTCTTCAGAAGCCACATCTCTTAAATATAAAAGAGAAACCTTTGTTTTTCCTCGTAAACCGATTGTCATTTCTTTCAGTATTAATTCGTGGTGGGGAATATACCTGCGAATTAATGCGATATTTTGAGTCCCTGTTTCCACAAATCCTTGATGAGCACCTTTTAGAGCTATTTCGTTTTGAGGGTCATTAAGTTGTCTTTGCGGCCATCCTTTTGTATCTAATCGATACCCGGTGTTTTGTCCATTTAACAATAAAACGCTATCTCCACCTAGAATCGCACTTTCGATCTGGCCCCACGTATCGACGACTTCGACATCTCCTATTGTAATGGGCAGTTCCTTATCAGGTTCGAAGGAGCTGCTCATCAATGGCTTCAAAACATGATTATGAATCGCATCTTTATTCGTCAATCCAGGCAAATAAACCAAAGCAGCATCAGATTTACTAGCGGTGATTGAAAAGCGACGAATCACTAAATCAGGTGCCTGAGAAAATAGCTGTTGGAGTTTCTCTATATTATGGGATAAATCAGAGTCCAGGACATCATTCTGAAGATTAGAATGGGTGCTTACTTGTTGGTGCCGAGGAGAGCGCTTGCCTTTTAAGGGCTTCAGAAAATCAAACATCCACTCCGTCCCTTTCTCAATAGTTTTAAGACTTTGTTTTTAGTATGCATTCACAAAGGAAAAATATTCTAATCCCATTCAAGCAGCCAGCAAAAAAAGACCTCCGCGTCACCGCAAAGGTCTGATTTTCTTTATATTTAATTTCACTCAAACTACGGGGGACGGTTCTTGGCTCAAAAAAGCCGTGAGAACCGTCCCAATGGATTACCGTTGACATACAGCTGGATTAATAAGATTCGGAGGTGTCTCCCCCTGCACTCCCAGGACAAGATTCTCGGCAGCCAGCTGCGCCATTTTCAATCGGGTTTCATGGGTGGCCGACCCAATATGCGGTAAGGTCACCACATTATCCATGGACAGCAACGGATGATCCGGTTGTACAGGCTCCTGCTCAAAAACATCGAGCCCAGCTGCCAGGATATCCCGATTTTGCAGCGCCCGAACCAAGGCCTCTTCATCCACAGTCGCGCCTCGCGAGCCATTTACAAAAATGGACGTTTTTTTCATTAATTTAAATTCCTTTTCACCAATCAGCTTTACTGTAGCTGGAGACAGCGGAGTCATGAGGCAAACAAAATCCGATTCCCGGCATAATTCCTCGAGGGAGCAATACGTTGCCTGGAAGGTTTGCTCCGCTTCAAGATTACGTGAGCGATTATGATACATAATCGGCATATCAAACCCAAAATGAGCTCTTTTGGCAATGGCCATTCCGACTCCACCTATTCCAATGATGCCCAGTTTTTTATGGTGCACATCGATTCCAAACAGATTTTCACCATCTGTTGGTAACCATTTTCCTTCCTTCACATACCGGTCCAATTCCGGCATTCTTCTAGCAGCTGCCAGCATCAGCCCAAAAATCGTATCCGCTACTGTATCATTTAAAACGCCCGGAGTATTAGTAGCCATTACGTTTCGATTGGTTATGGCAGGAATATCGAAGTTGTCGTAGCCGACAGAAACATTACTCACAATTTTCAGTTGAGGAGCACGCTCCAACAAATCTTTATCTACCTTTAAACTGGAACCCAGAATTCCCTCGGCATCCTTTAACTCCTGATAAAAACTTTCATAGGTATCCTCATTCAACTTTTCAAAATATACTACCTCACACGCTTCCCGGATAAATTCCAAAACTGTGGAATCGAGTTTCTTATAGACAATAACCTTTGGTTTCATGATCCTGCACCACTTTCCTCTTTGTAACGATATATCTATTGTATAATTGTCCACCCCTAAATCACCAATAATATACATCTATCGAAACCAAAGGGACGGTTCTTATTTTATGGAATCGCATACCCATGTACTACTTAATCGTCCCCATCCCGCCAATGGTTACCTTTACCTTGACGTTTACATCCGCCTTCGAAAAGGCTTGTCCCCAGTAGTTTTGGACCTTTTTCCACTCAGGATACTTGTAGGCTCTTGCATATCGGCCATATCCAAAAGGGTCAACGATGGCGGTCTGCGTTTTCTTGATTAAGCACTCAAATGGTCCACGCATCCAGCCATCATCATAGCCACAAGCGATAGGCAAAGCAGGTTCTTCCTTTTCAATGGCTTACCCTCCGACGGAACTTTTCATATATCCAGCTATAGACCCATAAAAAGGGCGGGGCAACGAATGCCACTGCCAGCCCGCCTTTGACCAACATCTGTTGCCACTTTTCCGAATCAAACCAGGTAGGATCCTGCCAATATACTGACCCAATAATAATCAATAATAAAATGATGACGTGATTGCTGTGATCCTGTTTTCCAATCAATTGACTTGAACAAAAGGTCGCTAAGTATACGCAGGGCATCCAGGCTGAGGAAACAACAATCAGATAAACAGCCAATAAAACCATGTCAAAACGCTCCAAAAAACGAAATTCAATGAGTTTAAGTAAATTCAATACAGGTTGATTAAATTCAATAATCCCATCGGGGCTAAAATAGGCAAAGCAGACAACCGCCACAAATACATAAAACAACATCGTTAAGGTGTTCGCAATCGTAATTCCGAGCACCGCATGCTGCTTTTTTTGTAAAAAGGGGTACAAGAAGAACGCTACTTCAAATCCCAAAAAGGAAAAAACCGTGGACGGCACAGCAGATAAAACCGGTCGCCACCCTTCTTTAAGCAAAGGAAGGAAGTGGAGCCAATTTCCATCCTTTAGCGGTATCAATAAAAACAGAGGAATCCACAATACCATATAAAAAGATAGTTCCGAGTACCTGCCTAAAACGCGCAACCCGTTGCGGGCAACAAAAAAAGTCGGAATCGAAAATAATAGCAAAATGATAAAATCAGGGGTTTTAGGCAGAAACCATGCCTTGATATAGAGACAGGCATTTACAAGAATGGTCCAAGCGTAAAATGCAAAGTACACCATGTAAACCGAGACGAGTACTTTTCCCAGTATTTTTCCGAAAAAACGTATTAGAATTTCGTAAAGGGTGTCCTCAGGGTATTTTGCAGCCGCTTTAACTAAAAAAATGCTGGCAGAGACTGAGCACAACCAGCCAATTATGATAGCGATCCAACCATCGGTTCCAGCTTTTTCAGCAAGTATGCGCGGGAGGGATAGAACTCCGGTCCCAACCTGCGCTCCATTAATCAAAAAAATATACTGCATGAGAGTGATTTCATTATAGGCATATTTCTTCATCGTTTCACCTTTTAGTGCGATTTCGCCTTTGTCGAATTGTTGGAATATTCCCGGTGCCTTTGGGGCGGCTTTTCATTGCCTATAAAGGAAAGCGCAGAAACGCTTCCTTCATATCGGCAAATCGGAATGGTGCCTCAAACAGCCACTCCGTCCCTTTCTCAATAGTTTTAAGATTTTGTTTTTAGTATGCATTCACAAAGGAAAAATATTCTAATCCCATTCAAACAGCCGGCAAAAAAAAGACCTCCGCGTCACCGCAAAGGTCTGATTTTCTTTATATTTAATTTCAATCAAATGAACCCATAGTTTGCATCAATTCATTGGATTGCGGTGATACATAAATCGTCCGGCTTGGAAAGGCGACTTGTACTCCCTCTTCCTCTAAAATCCCCATGATTTCTAAGTTAATTTCATGCTTGATTTTCACGTGCTCCGCCCATACAGTCGTATTCGTGAAAAAATAGACCAGAACATCGAGACTGCTTTCATTGTAATGATCGAAGGCTGCCATAATCGTATCCGGATGGATCTCTTCATGGGTCCTCAACATTTGGTCAATCCGGTAAACCACTCGCTGAAGTTGGTCTTTGGTAGTTTGATAGTTAAGTCCCAAGTGGAAAGTGATCCGTCTTTTCCCCATACGGCTCCAATTGGTAATAGCCTCATTCGCAAGTGTGGCGTTTGGAACTGTCACCAACGCTTGACTAAAGGTTCGAATTTTAGTACTTCGGAAATTAATATCCTCGACGATCCCCTCAACGCTAGGAGTCAGGATCCATTCACCAATGGAAAAAGGTTTTTCTGTTACAATGACAATCCCGCCAATGAGATTGCCAACCGCCTCTTTTGCCGCTAAAGCAAAGGCCAGACCCCCTAATCCGAGACCTGCGACCAACCCATTAACGTCGTAATCAAACTCCTGCCCGATAATACTGATACTGATGGCAATCAGGATAACGCGGATAGTCCTTGAAAAAAACGGAATCAGAATGGAATCAATCTTATTGGTTAATTTTTCATTTAAACTTATTAAGATCCCCGATGTAGGAGAGGTCAAATTAAACAATCCCCATGTAATTAATACGATGACCATGGAACGCAAAAGTTTTAAAAATAAGGCATTCTGTTGTTCGATAAAAGGAAAATAGTCCATGGCCAGGTACAAACCAAAAATAATGAAAAACCAGCCTAAAGGACGTTCAAATGCCAAACATATTTGTGTAAAAAAATCCGTTGGCGTCTTCTTAGTCAATTTTAATATCAACTGAAACACATACTTGGTAAATATGTTTCGAAAGAGAATAAATAGAAGCAAAATCCCTATTGAAATCCCTAAATTCTTTAACATATCATAGTCGATTCCCGCCGCCCCAACGGCCAATACAAATGAATCAATAGACATTTCTAAAATACCTTCTCCCTTTTACGATACTTTTTTAGCAGTCATAATAGTTACCTGCATTTCAAACAATTACACCGCAATATAATAACTTTTTTAACAGGATTTTTGAATGCAACAAAAGACTCAAAACGGTGAGAGGTGCAAAAATATACCTATCGTTAGGGCGAAGGAGATTTGCAAAAAGTGCTTCAGGAAAAGGGAAGTAAGACATGTCTCACTTCCCTCAAAATATTCATAAACATTATTCAGGAAGAAGCAGGTTTACACCCATTCTTCTTTAAGAGCATCCTTAAACCCATAAAAGCTGCCCGAGTTTCACCAATCAAATCAAAATAAAACTGAATCGGCTTCTCTTTTTTAGTGATGACAAGAGTGTCTTCCCCGCTTGCCCTTAACGAAAATTCATTATCATTGATGATCGCTTTTAACGTATTATCTTCAAATAAAATCTGAATACAATCTCCCTCTTCACTTCCATACGTCCCAACAAATTTCTTCAGCTGTTCTTCCGGGAGGTCAACAAACTGTTCCTTACTTCTTTTCTCCTCTAATGATAATCCTAAAGCATGATTCACAGCCTCCAGCCAGATGTCTTTCGCAGAAACCTCCGATACATTGGTTAACACAGCCACGACCAGGTTATGTTCCGGGATAAAACCAAAGTTAGAGGAAACACCTGGCTGGCCGCCGCTATGCTCGACCAGTGCGACACCGTGGTAGTCTGGTGTCACTTCCAATGCATAACCATAATAAGAGCTTCGATTGATAGGATAGTAGGGCTGCTGCATTTTCTCTAATTGTTTCCCCGATATAAAGGGCTCTCCTTTGTGGATATAAAGTTCACCGTATTTTAGTAGATCAAGAACATTGGAGCGAATGCCTCCACCAGCTTCATAGTTTCCTAGAACTGGCCATGACTGCTTTTCGTGCTGGCCCCTCCCTGAATGATAGACATATGGAGTGGATACATCCTCAAATTTATATAATTCTTCAATACTGAATGTTGTACGATTCATTTCTAAAGGATATACCAGCTCTTCCATGATATATCTTCTAAACAATCGCCCCGTTACCCGCTCAATTAGGGCGCCCAGCAGCAAAAAGGTATCATTGCAATAACTTAGGAATTCCCCCGGCTTGCCTAGTATAGGATGATGGTGCCCCGCTAAATAGGCAAGGTGTTCACCAAATCGATTCAGCTCTTCCCTCCTTTTGATTGGCTCAAGTCCAGTGGTATGGGTTAGCAAATGATGGATTTTTATAGATTCCATCTTTTCAACGCTGGGTATAAAAAATTCAGGCAAGTAAGCAATGACTGGGTCATCGATCGATAGTTTTCCTTCTTCCTCTAACTTCATGATTGCTAAAGCGGTAAAGGACTTCGTTACAGACGCAGTACCGAAGATAGTGTTTGGGGTAACCGGCTCATTTGTATCCAGGTCTTTTACCCCAAAGCCTTTTTGATAAATGACCTTTCCATTTTGGCTTATAGCAACGGCCGCTCCTAAAATATGTTCATTTTCCATTCGTTCGTAGAGTTTTTTCTCAAAAATTGTCCAATCCAACATGCAGGCACCTCTATTCTTTTTCATAGTAATCTTTTAATCACTTAGCAAGCCCTTGACTTTAGAATTCTTACTAACAGCAACTAATTCCTTCTAATTCATTTTTGTTTCGAATGTGGGGGAGCTTGAAAAAGCATGTTTTTCCTTAAACAGGCAACCTGGACCTTCGTGCTTCACCGCTTTAAACTTTTAATTTAGTAGACTTAATTTATTGATTTTTTGAAATATTTAATCTAACATTTAAAATATTGAAAAAAATTTTTTTATTTGGAGGGTTTACTTTGGAAGTCATCGAGAAAATCAGTAGCTTTGCGGGAAAAACATTTACATTATGGGTTTTGATTTTTGCAGTAATTGCTTATTCTTTTCCTGAGCATTTTGTGGGGCTGGGAGGCTATATTGTTCCACTATTAGGAATTGTTATGTTTGGAATGGGATTAACACTTGAGTTGTCGGATTTTAAAGAAGTGTTTAGAAGACCAAAAGAAGTAGCACTTGGAGTTATCGGTCACTTTATCATTATGCCTCTGCTTGCCTTTTTACTGGCTGTCGGGCTTGATTTACCGAAAGAAGTCGCGGTCGGGGTCATTTTAGTAGGATGCTGCCCAAGCGGCACAGCTTCGAATGTGATGGTGTTCCTAGCAAGAGGAAATGTGGCACTCGCCGTTGCCATTGCCTCAGTTTCTACGCTTCTTGCACCAATCGTTACACCATTGCTCATTCTTCTGTTTGCAAGCAAATGGGTGGATGTCAGCGTTTCATCCTTATTCCTTTCGATCGTACAAGTTGTCATTGTTCCATTGGCACTTGGCTTTATCATTAAAAAGTTCTTTGGAAAACAAGCGCAGGCCGGTGCAAAAGCAATGCCGCTTGTTTCTGTTATCGCGATTGTGTTAATTGTCTCTGCAGTTGTCGCAGGCAGCGCAGCCAAAATTGCCGAATCAGGACTGCTTATTTTTGGAGTGGTGATTCTTCATAATCTGCTTGGATTCTTAATTGGCTTTTTCTTTGCCCGTTTATGCGGAATGAATCTGGCCAAACAAAAGGCTGTGGCCATGGAAGTCGGCATGCAGAATTCCGGATTGGGAGTGGCCATCGCCACTGCACATTTCTCTCCTTTAGCGGCAGTACCAAGCGCCATCTTCAGCGTTTGGCATAATATTTCTGGCTCCCTTCTCGCTAATATTTTTAGCCGGATGAAGGACAAACATCAACCCGACCAAAGCAACAAGAATGACATGGCCGTTTAGTTAAATAGAAACTTTTCTTTTAAAACCATTCTGTAAAATCAGGGTGGTTTTTTTCTTTGCCGGACATTAGGAGGTCTCCCACCATAAGAACCGTCTCCACGGTCCCCTAGTCATTCCACCCAGTAACACCCACGTACCATTTCCTTCATCTCTTCATATCCTGTTTTTTTGTACATGTTGATGGCGATCGGATTGTTGGCATATAAATAGCTTACGGTATGTAAGGTTTTATCATTAAACTCCGTGATAAAGTTGATTAATTGGGCTCCATAGCCATTCCCTCTTTTATCACTTTTTGTGAATACATCATTGATTCTTGAAATATCGCCCTGTTTGTACAAAGACGCCATACATACCAAAAGATCACCTTCATATCCGCCAAACAGATAAAAATTTTTATTACCTAAAGCCTTCATTAACGATTTATACCCCCACTCGCTCAGCTCCTGACCAAAGTGGCTTAATTCCGCTTCGTCTGATGAGTGAAGTCTTCTAATAGCAATTGTTCTGGCCCGGTCGATTAATTTTTTGTTTTTTTGGACATAGAAACTTACATCTTCAATCTGTTTTAAAAATCCTTTCTTTTCTAAAAAAAGCCCCACATTACTTTTACTTCTAGTAAACGTATAGACACGTGGAGTAATCGCAATCTCCCTATAAAAATCGATTATTTCATTGATGGCCAAATCCCAATCACCATCAAAATCTTCCTTAATATATGCATGATTACTATCATAAGATAATGGATTATCTCTATCATAAAAGATTCGCCCATAAGGCTTTTCTACAACTTCCGCCTGCAATTCCGCAAAATGATTCTCAAATTGGATGATTTTATCGACTAACAATTTTTTATCCTCCCACACTTCAATGATCGCAACTACATGATAACCGTCATTCAGATTGACATCAAACCTTGCAGCAAAAAACACCTTCGAAATGTGCGTTAATCCAGTACTTTAATCGAAGGTGTTTTTCTTTTGGAAGCCATAGAGACGATTCTCATGGTTTTTGATACAGTAAAACCGGAAGAACCATTTCCATGGTTTCTTAGCTATATATAAGGACAAGCAAACATGATAAGAATGTGATTCCCGCTAATGGAGTCATAACCCTTCTCTCTTTTTTGCTTTTTGAAGCTAGATTTCCCAGTGTGTTTAATCCCATGAAGATCGTAATTATGATGACAAAAAATTTGTTGGCAGATTGAATCCTACCGATATAACTTTTGTGTGTATTAAAAAGATAAATCCAAAAAAGAGTAATAAAAATGCGGATGGCAGACTCATGATTCTCATTTTCTTCGGCAGCACACCCTGATATTTACCGCCCCAGCTATACTCCGCTAACGGCAACCCCAAAAAGAGTAAGACTTGAAAGATTGCGATGCCGCTCGAAACCACCGCCACAATAATTGCGGCTATTTGAATAAACTTTTCCTCCATACGCGATCCCTTCTTTCCCTTACTTTTAACTGAAAGTGAATCCATATACCTATTAATTCGGTAAAAAAATACCAAAATCCTTTTAAAACACCTAACTCCACAGTGATGGGGTCTCTGAAAAGGTTAAGACAGCCAAAAGAACCGTCCCTATGGTCCATCGTCCTTTTTGTGTTATCTTAAACTTATGTAAAGGAAGGTGGAAATATCGTGGAATTCTATAATAAAACAGTAGTCATAACAGGTGCAGGAAATGGGATTGGTAAAGGAACTGCCTTACAATATGCACAAAAAGGCGCCAATGTCATCTTGGCGGATATTGATGATAACGCTGGGGCTAATACAGTAATGATGGTAAAGGAACAAGGTGGCGAAGCTCTGTTCGTCCATACAGATGTAAGAATAGAATCGGATATTATCCGGTTAATGGAATCAGCCATTCAAACCTACGGCCAGATTGATATTTTAATCAATAACTCAGGTAAAGCATTATTCAAATCTCCTTATGAAACATCGATTGAAGAATGGGATGATGTGATCCATACCAATTTGAGAAGTGTTTTCTTGGCATCACGGGAAGCAGCAAAATATATGCGGCATAACCAGGATGGCGGAGCGATTGTCAATATCGCTTCCACTAGAGCGATCATGTCAGAGCCCAACTCGGAATCTTATGCTGCCACAAAAGGTGGAATCCTTGCCATCACCCATGCTCTCGCTGCCTCATTCAGTGAGGACAGGATTACAGTTAATGCTATTTCTCCAGGTTGGATCGAAACAGGTGATTATTCAAAGTTAAGTAAGCTGGATCATGAACAGCATTTATCAAAGCGTGTTGGCAAGCCGGATGATATCGCACGAGCCTGTCTTTATTTAACCGCAAAAGAGAATGACTTTGTAACAGGGATTAACCTTGTTGTTGACGGGGGAATGACGCGGAAAATGATTTATGAGGAATAGTAGAGAAATAATATCCATAACCACCTTAACAAAGGATTATTACTTTCCTCTATAAATAATAAACATAAATAGATTAATTTAGGATGGCTGATAACTTGAAACCAAAAGCTAAATATCAGACTTGGATTCGAATTTACAAATTACTTATTTTTTTAGTTATTTCACTCCTGCTTCTCTTAGTAACATTATTACCTGTTCATTTATATCTGCGAGTCCTGTCAGGGATATTAGCGTTGCCTTTTATTTATATAGCATTTATACTTTCCTATTCTGTTTACCAATTCGCCGCATTTGGGGGGAATTATCAGTCAAAAATCCATGATTTAATTGTTGCCAAAGTGAAAGGCGAAGGAAAAATACTAGATATAGGAACAGGCAGTGGTTCACTGATTATTAAACTGGCAAAGAGTTTTCCTAAGTCCTTTTTAACTGGAATTGATTATTGGGGCGGGAATTGGGATTATTCGAAAGCTCAATGCCAACAGAATGCTGAAATAGAAGGGGTCTCTGATAGGATTGATTTTTTGAAAGCAAGTGCTGCAGAACTCCCCTTTAATAATGATGAATTTGATATTATTGTAAGCTGTCTAACATTTCATGAAGTTCAAGATAGAAGAAATAAAACGGAAGTAATGAAAGAGGCATTAAGAGTGTTAAAACCTGGTGGTGAGTTTGTCTTCTTAGATTTGTTTATGGATGAAAAAATATTTGGGGATCAAATCGAGCTCTTAAATGACTTAAAGAAACATGGCGTATCTGAATTGAATAGCCACAAACTTGCTAATGAAATGAAATTGCCCAAGCTCTTATTGAACAAAAAAGTATTGGGAAATGCAATGATTTTGAGTGGAAAGAAATAAGCGCGAAAACTACAGTAATGTAACTTAATTAAAAACTGGATAGCCCTCAAATGGCTATCCAGCACCTGTCGCTATTCCCTTAAACTGAGCATTTCCGAGGAAATTCGATATGTGATTTCCCTAATTAAACGTTTGATTAAATCTTCTTAAAACCTTGATATATCAATATTTTATTACCCATTATCAAAAAAATATGTCGAAAAATCGTATGGTATTTCCCCAGAGAATGATCACCTTTAGCTAAAAGTTGTCATATTTCCCATTACTCTATTTAACGCATAGGCAACGCCATTTTCGTTATTAGACTTAGTAACAAAGTCTGCTGCATTCTTTACTTCTTGAGGGGAATTTTCCATCGCTATGGCAAGACCGGCAACCTCAAACATGGCGATATCATTAAAGCTATTCCCCATAACGAGCACTTCCTGAGAAGAAATTTGCAGCATATCCATAAGCCGATAAAGCGCCTTTCCTTTAGATGCGTTAATATTCATAACATCTAAATAAATATCATCGGAGCGGGTAATATACAATTTTTCTTTATATTTTTCCTCTAAATGTTTGAAGGCCTCTTCGATTTTTTGTGGAGAATTAGCATAAATGATCTTATATAATTCTTTTTCATCCTCAAATTTATCTATGAATCTAGCCTGTAATTTTTCAAGTTCCCAATGTACCTTGACCATACTTTCGTTAAAGGTGTGCACTTCTCCATCAAGATATAAACTGATTGGATACTGATTTTCCTGCCCGTATTCTACTATTTCTTTAGCTAAATCAATTGGTAAGCTTGCAGAGTAATATACCTCGTTTGATAAAGGATTTTTGATTAACGCGCCATTCGCTGCAATAATGGGTAAATCTATCCCTAAATCTTTAACATAGGGATAGATGGATTCATAAGGCCTTCCACTCGCCAATACAACGCTGGTCCCTTCTGTCTTCAGTCTCTGAATGGCCTCTTTATTCGCATTCGACACATGATGGTCATTGTTTAGTAAGGTGCCATCCATATCCAGGACTACTAATTTATACTGCATAACTATCATTCCTTACTCTTAGTTCTTCGCTTCTTGAGCTTGTGCTTGACCATAATATGCATTCTTACCGTGCTTTCTTAAAAAATGTTTATCGAGAAGATGATCGTCCATGGAATCAATTGCAGGTGACAGGCTTTGGGTATAGTAAGCTAACTTCGCAATTTCCTCCATGATGACCGCATTTTCAACAGCTTTTAAAGGATCTTTACCCCAATTAAAAGGTCCGTGACTATTAACAATGACACCCGGAACAAAATTAGGATTTAAGTCTTTGAATGTCTCAATAATGACTGTCCCTGTGTTCTTTTCATAGTCAGCAGCAATTTCAAGCGGAGTTAATGGTCGGGTACAAGGGATCTCACCGTAAAAATAATCTGCATGGGTGGTCCCATATGCCGGAATTGCTTTCCCTGCTTGTGCCCATTGCGTACACCAAGGAGAATGGGTATGTACGACTCCGCCGATTTCAGGAAATGCTTTGTATAACTCTAAGTGAGTCGCTGTATCTGATGAGGGATTTAACTCCCCTTCAACCTTATTCCCATTTAAATCCACTACAGGAAGATCCTCTGCTTTTAACTGTTCATAGTCAACACCGCTTGGTTTAATCACAACAAGCCCCAGTTCTCGATCAATGGCACTCACGTTTCCCCATGTATAGATAACTAGATTTCGCTTTGGGAGCTGAAGATTTGCTTCTAAAACCTTCCTTTTCAGTTCATCTAACAATCGAATCACTCCGTTCATTATTTTAAAAAAAGAAAAGCAGGTTGGATTAGAATGACATAATCTTGACCTACTTCTCTTTTTTATAGATATCTCCAATTCTATTGATTGATCTTTGTCACACGCTTCATACTATCTTTTGTACTTACATACAAATTCTTATATTCCTCATAATACTGATCATAGACTTTCGTATTTTCAGGATTCGGGTAAATAGGATCTTCGAAATCAAGCCAATCTTTTAAGACATTGGGCTCTGTGATGATACCTGTTGCAATCCCTGCCAACACGGCATCTCCCAGCGGCGCTTCTACATCGTTTTTAATAATTCGAACTGGATAACCAGTGACGTCTGCATAAATTTGCGGCCAGTTCATAGATTTAGAACCACCACCGACGATAATCAGCTCTTTATCCAGCTTGGCATCCGTTCCCAATACCATTTCCATATTATGACGAAGAGAATAGGCCACGCCTTCCATGAATGCCTTATATAAATGGCCCTTCGTGTGAACTAGGCTTAAGCCAAGCACGAGACCGCGTGCACTACTGTCCCAAATCGGGCTTCTTTCACCCATGAAATAGGGAAGAACCAATAATCCATTAGATCCAGCAGGAATATCTTTTACTTGTAAATCTAGTAAGGTATAAGCATTGATGCCCAATTTATCTTCAACTGCTATTTCTTCCGTACCGATTACATTTCTAAACCATTTTAAGATCGCGCCAGCAGTAGCAGCTCCTCCAAAGGTATAGATAATCTCACTGGAATCCACACAGTGCGGCATACTTACTAGATTTGGAGATAAGTTTGCTGTTTTGGTAATAAATCCCCAGCACATGGAGGTTCCGAGCATCGCTACATGGTTCCCTTCAGCAAGAGCGCCGGCACCCATTGTAGCAACCGGTGCATCTACACCACCGCAAATGACAGGAGTACCTGCTTTTAAGCCTGTCTTCTTAGCGGCTTCTTCGGTGATTCCTCCAACAATTTCTGTACATTCTACGAGTCTTTCAGGGAAAAAGCTCAATGGAATACCTAATTTTTCGACCATTTCCTTTGACCATTTTCTTTCCCTTAAGTTAAAAACACCGCCGATGTTTCCTGCTGAAGAGTAATCAACCGCCACTTCTCCCGTTAAGGTGTAAACAATATAAGGTGCAGGCGGTAAAAAGTACTGAATTTTATTCCAAACCTGCGGTAAGTTATTTTTCATCCAAAGAATTTTCGTAAATCCGAAATAGGAATTGACGGAGTTCCCGGTTATCTCAAATAATTCATCAAGGTTGATATTTTCTTCAACCCACTTAACCTCTTCTTCGGCCCGTCGGTCCATCCAAATTAAGCAGGGTGCCAATGGTTTCATCTCTTGATCAACAGGGATTCCTGATCCGCCGTACAAGCTGCTAATTGCGACACCTTTAATCTTTTCAGGATCGACATTTGATTTATCAACGACAGTTTTTATCGTAAAATTAACGGCATCTTCCCAAGGGTCAGGCCATTGCTGAGCCCAGGAAGGCTTTGGTGTTTCCACTTCATAGCCTTTATAGCTATGGGCCAACACTTTTCCGTTTGGATCAATTAATACTGCTTTTGTACCTGAAGTTCCTATATCAACACCAATTAAGTAATCCATATTATCACCCTTCATAAGAATCTATTATTCTATTAACCTAATTAGGGCTTTAATAATACCTTAATAGCTTCTGGATGATGAGCCATTTCCATTGCTTCTGCAAAGTCTTCCACTTTATAAGTATGGGTAACGATTCCTTCAGCAGTTAATAGATTGCGTTCAAATAAGTCGATGGCAACAGGGTACGTGTATGGACCTAAGTGAGAACCTCTTAAATCTAGCTCTTTCCTGTCCCCGATGACACTCCAATCCGTTGTGACCTCACTGCCAAATACACTAAATTCGATAAATCTGCCAAGTCTTCTAATCATCTCTAAACCTTGTGTTACGCCAGATGGGTGTCCTGTTGCTTCAATATAGACATCACAGCCATACCCTTCTGTTAAATCCTTCACGATTTTGATGGCATCTTCTTCAAGAGGGTTGATCACTATATCCGCACCAAGCTTTTTAGCTGTTGCTAATCTTTTCTTATTTGTATCTAAAACGATTAATCTCTTCGGAGTTTTTAAAGCAATGAGTTGGACCATGCATAATCCTAATGTACCTGCACCTGCGAGCACGACCACATCTTCAAATTCAATGTTTGCTCTTTGAACGGTATGGACTGCACATGCCATTGGTTCTACGAGGGCAGCCTCTTCAGCGGTTACACCATCAGTAATTTTATAAATTCTTGCCGTATTGCTAAATTTCATATACTCAGCCCAGCCGCCTTCTGCCACACCTTTTTGGAATCCGTAAATGTTATGAACATCACACATCCAGTACTTTCCTGTTGTACAGAATTTACACTTTCCGCATGGGTTAATTTGGTCAGTCGTGACTCGATCCCCTACTTGCAGCCCATATTTTTCAGCTGAGCCTTCTCCTAATTCGGCGACAATGCCATAGAATTCATGACCAGGAATAACCGGCGCTTTCATCCAAGGATCTTCTCCGCCCCAATACATTTGTGATCCATGGAATGCCTTTAAGTCACTGCCGCAAATTCCGCAAGCTTCTACTTTAATGACTACTTCCTCTTTACCTGCTCTTGGTGTAGCTACTTCTTCCACACGGTAATCTTCTGGACCATGTGCTACAACAGCCTTCATTGTTTCTGGTAATTCTGACGCTCCAACCGCTTTCACTGTTTCTGGTACTACTGACATATCAAACATCTCCCTGTTAGTTGTTTTTTTATTAATCCTTTTGACGGAAACTACTATAATAGATGGCTGCAACGATAATCGCACCTTTTAGAACACGTTGAACATATGGGGATACACCCATTAGGTTTAGCCCGTTACTTAAAACCCCTAATAATAAGGCACCAAGTATCGTTCCAAAAATATGTCCGCGGCCGCCGGCAATACTCGTTCCGCCTAATACAACGGCAGCAATAGCGTCCAATTCATACCCTTCACCGGCCATCGGCTGTCCTGAAGAAAGTCTTGAGGTCATGATTAAACCACTGATAGCAGCCGTAATCCCACTGACTAAATAAACAAAAATCTTAATTTTTTTCACTTTAACACCAGATAATCGAACCGCTTCTTCATTACCGCCGATAGCATAAATATATCGGCCAATTGGTAAATGATTTAAGATGATATAAGCAGCGATAAAGACTAAAATCATGATCACGGCAGGCATTGGAATAACACCAAACAGATATCCTCTACCGATAAAAGCATAAGATTTTGAAACTCCAGATAACGGATACCCGCCTGTATAAAGCAGCGCAGCTCCTCTGGCAACCTCCATCATCGCTAAGGTAACAATGATAGCTGGTATTCTGGCATGGGCAATAAATAAACCATTAATGTAACCAAGCACTGCACCTAAAACAATTCCAAGTAAAACAGCTGCGATGGGCGGCATTCCCATGTTGATCATCAGGCCCACCATAATCGTCCCGGTGAACGCCATCACAGAACCTACTGACAAATCGATACCGCCTGTTAAGATGACGAAGGTCATCCCGACGGCTAAAATTCCGTTAATCGAAACTTGCCTAATAATATTTGAAACGTTTTCCGTCGTTAAAAACTGTGCCGTAGAAAAACTAAAGAAGGCACATAGGACAAAAAATCCCAGTAAGGTCAACATTTCAGGCGTCTTAAACGTTTCTTTCACGTTAAATACTTTTGACTGATAAGATAATTTCTGGACATTTACATCATTCATTAACTAACACCACCCGTTGCATAATGCATTACTTTTTCAGAATCAGCTTTTCTTCCATCGATTTCTGCTTTTATTTTTCCTTTGTGCATAACGAGCACGCGATCACTCATCCCTAAAATCTCCGGTAATTCTGAAGAAATCATAATAATCGAGAGCCCTTTATCTGCCAGATTTCTCATTAATTTATAAATCTCTTCCTTAGCCCCAATATCAATTCCACGGGTAGGTTCATCAAAGATTAATACTTTACAGTCCGTATTTAGCCATTTTGCTAACACGACTTTTTGTTGATTCCCGCCGCTTAGATTTTTCACCATTTGCCTGCTGCTTGGTGTTTTGATTAATAAGTCTTTAATCGATTGATTAATGAGGGAATCTTCTTTTTCCTTGTTAATAACTCCAAAAAAGCCGGTTAGTTCCTTTAAAATTGGTAAACTGATATTATTTTTGATCGTCATATTGAGGACGAGCCCTTGAGTCTTTCGGCTTTCTGGAATGAGGGCGATCCCATGTGTCAAGGCATCCGTAGGGTTTTTAATATCGACCTTTTTTCGGTTGATATATACTTCCTTTTCCTTTGCAGGGTCAGCGCCGATTAGAGCTCTTACCGTCTCCGTTCTGCCCGAGCCAACAAGACCGGCAATTCCAATAATTTCGCCCTTTTTCAAAGAAAACTGAATGTCTGTAATACTTTTATTACTTAACTTTTTCACTTCCAAGAGCATTTCTTCCTTGCCGTCATGTGTTGGCTTTTCAGGAAACGCATTGACGATTTCACGTCCAACCATCATTTTCACAATATCCTGCTTTGTAACGTTCTTTATTTCTCTGGTGCCGACCCATTCCCCATCCCGCAAGCAAGTCATTCGATCACACATTGCAAGGATTTCATCCAAATGATGCGATATATATATAATGGTTACACCATCAGCTTTCAATTTCTCAATTAACTCAAATAATTTATCAATTTCTTTTCCAGTTAAACTGGCCGTCGGTTCGTCAAAAATTAATACCTTCGTATCAATAGCAATGGCTTTGGCAATTTCAATAAATTGTTGATTCGCCACACTCAAATGAGCTACAGGCTTGTTCAGGTCAATATCTGCATTTAACCTTTTCATTACTTCTTCTGCTTCTTTTCTCATCTTTCTTCTATCTAATAATCCATTTGATTTCCTTTTCTCACGACCTAAGAAAATATTATCAACACCGCTCAAATAGGGAATTAAACTAAACTCTTGATGAATAATACTGACTCCTAACTGTTGTGCTTGCTTAGGATCTTGGAAAATGACTTCCTTGCCATCTAACCGAATTTCACCTGTAGTAGGGGTATAAACACCTGAAAGAATTTTCATGAGTGTCGACTTCCCCGCTCCATTTTCCCCGACTAACGCGTGAACCTCACCACGTCTAATATCGAAACTGACGCCTTTTAGGGCTTTAACTCCGGGAAATTCCTTCGTTATATTCACAATTTCTAATACGTTATCCATCGCAATCACCTTCCCCTCTTACTTTTTTAAAGCGGGCGTTTTCCCATCATGTAAACGCCCGCCCAATTGTGACGATTACCAGCTGAAGCCTTTTGCGTTTTCTTTAGTTTGTAATTTAACATCAATTGGAACTTCTTTAGGTACTACTTTTGCTCCCCAAAGTTTCGATAAAGCCATACCCAGACCAATTCTTACCTGATCTCTTGGATATTGTGCTGTAGTGGCTTTAAAGGCGCCGCCTTTTAAAATGGCTTTAATGGCTTCTGGATGACCATCAACACTATATATCCCTACATTTTTACCAGATGCTTCGATTGCGCCTAGCGAACCTAGAGCACCTTCATCATTTACACTGAATAGTGCATTTAAATCTGGATTAGCTTGTAACATATTTTCTGTGACTTTCATTGCTTCTGCTCTGTCTTGCTTACCGTTTTGAGTGTTTACGATTTGAATCCCAGGATTCTCAGCCATCGCTGCTTTAAAGCCTTTAACACGTTCAAGGATAGGTACTACTGGAATACCATCTAGAATAGCGACTTTACCTTTGCCGCCTAAATCTTCAGCCATCTTTTTACCTGCTAAATAACCAGCATCATAGTTTTTAGATCCAACAAAGGAGTCGATTGGACCTGACGCCTGTGCGTCAATCGCCACAACGATCACACCCGCTTTTTTAGCTGCAACAACCGCTGATTCTACACCTTTACTATCTGTAGGATTAATTAATAAAATGTCGATTTTCTTTTGAAGCATATCGTCAATATCATTGATTTGTTTGGAAACGTCATGTTGAGCATCTGCAATAACGACCTCTGCCCCAATTTCCTTTGCTGCATCTTCCAAGGCTTCTTTCATGGAAATAAAGTAAGGATTATTCATTTCTTGGAAGGACATACCGATTTTTATGGTTTTTGCTTTTTTGTCTCCTGCAGCACTGCTTTGATTCGAACAGCCAGCCGCGACTAGCATGATGCATGCTAGTAAAAGTGCAAACATTTGTTTTGACAGTTTTTTCATTTTGTTATCCACCCCATATTTTTTTATTTGACTGTGTTGATATCCGCTCCAGGCGCTTCGCCTTCCGCTCCAATCAACATGGTTTTATTTAAAAAACCTTTGTTATTTTAAGAAGAATAAAGCGTTTTCCAAAATTCACATGATAATCGTAATGGATGGAAACGATGACTCCATGAATTTTCTCCTCCTTCTTATTCTTCATAAAAATACAGTTGAATATCTATTTGATGGTGAATATCACCCCTTTCAAATGTCGTCAATCTCTTGTACACGTTTCCATTCGCATGAAAAATAAAAAATGCCTTATATACGCAAGTCTTTATGTTTAAAAAAACATAAAAATTGCGTATATAAGGCACCCATAGCCATCATAAATTTTACACCAGCCGTAAGCATAAAATTTAAAGTATTAAATTTTGAAATGTAGTGATTCCATACCACACATGAGTATAGAATTCGAATGAATATTGCAACCTTGTAACTATATGTACATTATAGTTTTACAGATTATAAGAGTCAAGCACAAATTTTTCGAATACTCACCATTTTATAATAACGGTTTAAGAATGAAATAAAGCATCTGCTTCAATAAGCTCTTTCGCGATCACGACTAGTTTTTTATTTTTATCCCTGCTCATTTGCTGCAGTCGTTTCATAGCTTCTGCTTCTTTTAAATCCATTCTCTCCATTAATATTCCTTTTGCTTTTTCGATATGTTTGCGTGCTTCCAACGCATTCTTCGTACTGCTCAGCTCATCCTGCAATTTCTTAAATTCTTCAAACCTGGATAAACTAATATTGATAGCAATCTTTAAATCTCCAATATCGATAGGCTTTAGTAAGTAATAGAGCACCCCTTCTTCGGTTGCTCGATTGATTAATTTTTCATCATGATACCCACTTACAATAATGCTGGGAATATATAGGGTTTCATTGATTTTTTTAATCGCATCGATCCCATCGAGATTTGGCATATTAATATCCATTATGACGAGATCCGGCTTTGTTTCTAGCGCTATTTCCACTGCCCTCAACCCATCTGTAGCGGTCCCTACTACCTCATGGCCCAGCTTTTCAACGTATGACTTAATCCCCATTAAAACTAAAAATTCATCTTCAGCAAGTAAAATCCGCAATGATTTTTTCATAGATCATCACCATCCATTTGATCTTCACTTTAACTATTCACAGAATGAAAGCGTTACCCAATTTACATATACTCTTTATAGTAACATCGTTTTTAAAAAAATCCATACTCGTTAGCAGAAATTTCTCAAACTTCAGAGGAAGATGATTTAATATAATATAGAATACCGGACTAAAAAAAGTTGGAGGCAGAATCTTGTCGAAGTTTATATTTGAATGTAGGAACGTAACAAATAATACTCCTGATGGTCATATAAAAAATATAAATTTAAATTTAAGATATTCAGAAATTCATGCATTAATTGTCAAAAACAGCTCTGAGCAAAAAGTTTTGATCGAATCCATAAAGAATTTACTAGACCATCAAAATGCGCAGGGAGAATTAAGATTTAAGGATCAAAGCCTTAAAAAAAATAAACACAATAAGAATAAAATAGCCATATTACATCAAAAACCGTCATTGATTAACAACTTCTCCGTTGCGGAAAATCTCAATTTAGGAAATATACCTACAATGAGATTTCTCCCGTTTATCAATTGGCGCAAAATTAAGAGTAAGTCGAAAATTTATTTAGAAAAGTTAGACTTCCCAATCGATTATCGAACCAAAGTAAGAAATTTATCAGATGAAGACAGACGACTAGTCTATATAACCCGCACTTTCTTACAATACCCTGAAGTCATTATCATGCACGAACCGATGGAAGGACTGTCGGCAGAAAATGCAACAAAGCTATACAATACCATGAAGCAATTTAAAGAAGAAGGAAGAAGCATTATTTATATCACGAAACAATGGGAAGATGCCTTAAAGCTTGCGGATCGAATATCGATTCTTTCCAAGGGTACCATTACGGATGAAATGCCAGCTGACAAAGCAAAAAGTGACCCGCAAAGTTTGTTAAGAAAGATAGAAGATTACAATTTTAAAGAGAACGATCCGTTTAATGAGGATGATGACACAAAAAATGTTCTTGATGCCGTTTTTAAAGCAGCAGAATTTCTGACATCGGAATACGAGCTAAAAGATGTATTATTACTGCTAGCGAAAGAAGCCACTCGTTTCATGAATGCGGATGGATGTTCCATTAAATTAATCGATGAGTCCACCTGGAGTACGATTGATGATTTTGAATACAAAAATAATAAAAACATAAAAGCCCAATTAACAAAAGAAGCGATTTTATTAATCGCGAAAGGGAAAGACATCTTTTATGCCAATCAAAATGATCGTGAATTCCACTCATTGTTTGAAAAGATTGATAATGTAAAAACCATTATTTGCGTTCCTGTTTTTATTCGATCTCAAGTCACAGGAATCATTCAATTATCTTACGAAAACTTTTATGTTCATTCGAAAGAGGAGTCTAAACATTTATCAGCTTTAGCGGTCCATGCTGCCATTGCGATTGAAGATACAAGATTATTGGGGAAATCAGCGTTATTACAAGAAAGCCATCATCGTATCAAAAATAATCTTCAATCAGTTGTAAGCTTGATATCCTTACAAAAAATGTTTGTAAAAAATACCCCGGATCAATCCATTGATGATTTATTGGATAGTATTATTAATCGAATCAAGAGTATTGCTTCCGTCCACAATCTTCTTTCTAAAGACAAATTAGGAAGAAGTATCATTAATGTTAAACAAATTATTGAAGCGATTATTGGCCTCATTAATGAGGCGCCAAATGTTGTGATTCATTTAGATTTGGATGATATTTTGATCCCGTATAACAAAGCCACATCCATAGCGCTTATGATTAATGAGTTGGTCATGAATTGCTATAAACATGCCTTTAAAGATATGGAATCTGGTATGATTGATATTCAATGCAAACGGTTTGACGATTATATTTTCTTATCTGTCCGTGATAACGGGGGTGGATTCCCAGAAAACTTTGATATCACAAAAGTAGATAGCCTCGGTCTATCTATATTGCAAGGAATTGTCGCCAGTGATTTTCATGGGGAAATGAATTTTAAACGTGAAAACGATAATACAGTCGTCGAAATCAAACTCCCAACTGAGCGGATTTTTTTGCATTAAAATAAATAATAGCACCCTTAAAGAATAAAAAAAAGCCAAACCAACCATGAAACGAAACGTCCCTTGGTTAGTTTGGCTGCCTCTAAGCTTTTACTTTTGAAGAAGATTCATATAAATCTACCGCTTCATTGACAGTGAATCCTTTGTGAACGATGGAATGTATCGCTTGGATCATGGCAAGAGGATGCTTAGATTGCCAAATATTCCTTCCCATATCCACACCGGCTGCACCTTGCGCCATCGCATTATAGGTGATTTCAAGTGCTTCACGAATGGTATCAAATTTTGGGCCGCCTGCAATAACAATCGGAACCGGACACTTACTCGTTACCTGTTCAAAGTCATCACAGTAATAGGTTTTAACAATATCCGTTCCCATTTCTGCAAGAACTCTTGAAGCCAATGCTAAGAACCTGGCATCCCGTTTTTCAAGCTCTTTTCCGACTGCAGTAATTCCAAGTACTGGTATTCCGTAATCATGAGCATCCGTTACAACATGAGCTAGATTTGTTACGGTTTGAGTTTCATAGTCAGATCCAATAAAAACCGAAACCCCTACACCAACAACATTATGGCGAATCGCCTCCTTTACGGATGTAACGATCGTTTCATTCGCTAAATCCTTTCCGAGCGTAGTAGGACCGCCTGATACACGAAGAACCATTGGTTTTTCTGTATGATTCGGAATACATGCTGCCAGTGTACCTCTTGTTAAATAGAGCGAATCAGTGTAAGGAAGTAAGTCTCTGACCGTTTCCTCAGGCTTTTCTAAACCCCTTATTGGACCTAAGAAATAGCCATGATCGATGGCAAGCATGACGGCCCGCTTATTTGGCAATATTTTGTTTAATCGGTTTTGAAATCCCCAGCTCATGATCTATTCACTCCTTAAACTGATTTCTGGATTCTTAATATTCACAACATCTCTTTCTAAAATATGCGGTGATTTAATGAAGAGGGCTTTAAAGGTTTCGTCAGTTTGATTGATCAGGTAATGAGCATCGCCTGGGCGGCATTGAATCATATCACCTGGTATAGTAGGAACTTTAATACCATTAATATAAAAATCTATCTTCCCTTCGAGGATATAGAAAATTTCTTCGCAAACGGTATGATAATGGTTTTGGAAGTCTTGGCCCGGCTTCAATACAACCACACCAACATCTACGTTCGGACCTTTTGTTAAATATTTCGGCCCGTTGTCGCCAAACCGATAATCGAAGTCATTTTCGTGAACTTTCTTCATTCCTTCACCCCGTTTCAAATTATTCTAGACCAGGTGCCTTCCACATATGAGTCGTTAAACCACGATCAGCAATTTGAAGCTGTTCTAGATAGACGCTTCTCCATTTTTCATAGATTTCTAAGTATTGGACATGGTTTTCATTGTTGGGCAGATGTGTCCTCTCCCACTTTACGACTTGGCTAACGGCCTGCTGGATATTCTCATAAATTCCTGCCCCAATACCCGCAAATAATGCGGTGCCTAATGCTGCTGCTTCTTTCACTACAGGGACTTTCACTGGTACTCCAAGAACATCTGCAAGCGTTTGACTCCAAAGCTTTCCTTTCGAGGCGCCGCCTGCAAAAATAACTTCTTTAGGATAATAACCCGTTTCTTCTTCGATAATCTTTAAGTTTCCTAATGTGATAAGCGCTGCATTTTCTTGAAGGGATTTAAACATTTCTTTTTTACCCGTTTTTAGAGGATCTAGTGAGAGGTTAATAAACGATGGGGATGCATGGCGCCAAGAGCCATAATTCATCGTATCTGAAAAGATAGGAATTATCCCATTTGCTCCGATCGGTACATGTTTAGACTTTTCTTCTAGAATTTCATAGGGGTCTCGACCGGTCGCTTTTGCTTCATTCTTTTCCAAATCACAAAATGCATCACGGAACCATCTCATGACAAGCCCAGGGAAAAAAGCAATGGTTTCTAGCTGCCATAATTCAGGCACGGCATGGCAGTTTACCCGGATACGGCCGCTTTTGTCAATCAAAGGCTGTTCCACATTGACTTCCTGCTGCCAAAAGGATCCACCTGATACAACCGCTTGCCCCGCTTTTACCGCACCTACACCAACAGAAGCCATTTGAGCATCTCCGCCGCCGCATATAACCGGAGTTCCTGCCTTCAAACCTGTATCCGCTGCTGCTCCCTCCGTCACGTAACCGATAACGGTACCCGCTTCATTTACCGGCGGGAATAAATGATTTTTTAGTCCGCACATTCCTGCGGCATCACTTTCCCAATTCCTTTTTTCAATATCAAATATCCCTGTCGTACACCCATTTGAAGGATCGACCTGTAGTTTCCCTGACAATTTATAAAGAATCCAATCATTAATCATCGTCATGGCAGCGGCTTTTTCATAAATCTCCGGTAAATGATTTTTTATCCACAAAAGCCTGGGAAGTGCCCCTAATGCAAACATTTGGCCTGATAATCTATAAATCTTGTATTCTAATTCAGGATCTAATGCCTTTAATGCTTTTACCTCCTCCGAAGCCCTGGCATCTACATTTGCACAAGCCCAAATCTCCTTACCCGTTTCATCATAAAGGATAATTCCTTCCCTCATACTCGTAGCACTTATCGCTTTTATTTTTTTTGCGTCTACTCCGGTTTCTTCTATAACAGACCTTACACACTGAACGACTAGCTTCCAGTTTGTTTCCCAATCAAAGTCCATTGATCCTGGATACTGTTCATTTGATAAATGGTTCCATTCTACTTGTGAGACCCCAACTTGATTCCCTAGTTGATCAAACAAAACAGCGCGAATACTGCCAGTACCAGCATCAAATGCCAGAATGTACGCCATGATTTTCTTTCACCTCCATATTGAGTAAGGAAATAGCCGTAGCTTCATCTGTTATTAAAGTAGTAATATACTTTCCTTTTAAAGCTCCGTAGATGGCATCGATTTTTTTCTCACCGCCAGCCACGGCTATAACATTCAGGCCTTTTAGACTCTTCAAGTTAGTTCCGATTATCCTTTTATGGTGCGGCAAATCAATCACTTTACCATTTCGATCGTAAAATTGACCTAAAATATCGCCAACTGCATTCTGATGTTTAATAAAGGTCAGTTCGTTCAGGGTCATTTTTTCTTCCTGAATAATTGTGGCATCGGGATAAATACCACCAATACCCACAATGATATATTTTGTGAATTTTGCCAGCTCGAGAATGTCTTTTATCGAAGGTTCGGATAGGAATTTTCCTGCCATTTCTTCGGTTGAGGCTAAAAATGGGGCCGGGATGACATGTATATCCTGGAACTTTTCCATACCGCCTTGTTTTTGGCCGCGATTATGCAGATAGTAATGAACTCCCCCCGTTAAGGTCACGACCGAAATCTGACTATTGGGTTCAATGGTCAAGTATTCAATCGTTCTGGAAACGGCTCTTCCCCACCCTAAGCCAACCATATCCTTCGGCTGCAGTTTATTCTGCAAAAACTGAGCAGCTGCCTTTGATAAAGAATCGCCCAAATCCACTTTATTTAGAGGAGTGGGTATAATATAAGCAGTTTTTACACAAAAGACTTCTTTGAATTCTTTTTCGATACTTAACCCATTGTTACTAATTCCTTTAACTTGGAATTGTACGATTCCTTCAGACCTGGCGCGCTCCAGCAGCCTAACAACCTTGGCCCTGGACAGCTCTAATAAATCAGCAATCTCATTTTGCGTTAAGTTCTCTTTATAGTAGTACCAGGCTACTTTGATTAGAATATTTTCCGTATAATGATCTTGGCTCATCTACTACTGCACCCCTCAACAAAAGTTCACCCTGGAAAAAATTGTTCACCCGCTAATTAGAAATATATCCGTAATTTTTATAATCAGAACATATAGAATGAATTTCCGGGTATTTAAAATTTTTCCCAATTTGTAATATTTTTGTAATTTCAGCTGTAATAATGAACTACAGTTGTCTTCAAATAGTAAAATTTTATTCTTTTTCTTGTAAGCGTTTTCTGAACTTTTTAGTGAGGTGGTGACAAAAGTCCGATGAATCAGAGCGAAGTGTCTCTACTAGAAATAGATCAGGTATGGAAGCAATTCTCTGGGATTCCAGTGCTAAGGGGCGTTACCATGTCTCTCAAAAAAGGGGAAGTTCACGCAATTGTAGGTGGAAATGGAGCAGGAAAATCAACATTAATGAAAATCATTACTGGCCTGTACAAGGCAGATAGCGGCACGATATCAATTAAAGGGAAACCTGTTACCTTCTCTACTACTCAAGAAGCCCACCAACACGGAGTTTATTTTGTTCCACAGGAACCATTAATTTTTCCTAAAATGTCAGTGGAAGAAAATATCTTAATTGGTTTACCAGGTAAAAAAGCCAGATTACAAGAAAAGATTCATACGATTATAGAACGATTAGGCTGGAAGCTGGAATTAAGCAGAAATGCTTTAAGCCTTACGATCGCGGAACAACAATTGCTGGAAATCATTAGAGGATTAGTAAGGGAAGCGGAAATTCTCATTCTTGATGAACCGACATCTACCTTAACTTTTGCTGAAATTGATTCATTATTTAAAACCATTAAGCAGCTAACGAGTGAAGGACTTGGCATGTTTTATATTACCCACCGGATATCAGAACTTTTTACATTGGTGGATAAGGTATCTGTTCTACGTGATGGAATGATTTCCTCTCAAGGCCCGATCACCGACTATACGTATAATAGAATATTAGAATGCCTTATCCCAGGAGACACGAATCACGGTTCGGCATCAGCCACTAAGGTCCTTCCAACTGAACCGTTAAAAGAAAATAGCGGGAAGCACAATCCGGCCTTAGTCGTTAAAAACCTTTCCGGAATACATTTTGATCATATAAGCTTAACCCTTTATCCAGGCGAGCTTATAGGCATTGCAGGTGTGGTAGGTGCCGGCAGAACAGAGTTCGCTGAAGCCGTGTTCGGAATCCATCCATCGCTTCAAGGATCCATTCTATTAGAAGGAATCAATATTAACAAATTAAGTATCAGGCAGAGAATAAACAAAGGATTAGTCTATGTACCTGAAGATCGTCATTCTAATGGGATCTTTTCGATTACAACGATTCAAAAAAATATAACCTCTGCTATCCTCCATCGACTAAAAGGCTTTTTTCTTCCATTTAATCAAGAAAAGAAAATAGCCTCTAAATACGTTTCCGATATAAAAATTAAGGCTGCCGGCATTGAGCAGGAATTAAAGGATCTTTCTGGAGGGAATCAGCAAAAAGTAGTTTTGTCTAAATACCTTGCTGCAAATCCGAAAGTAATCATTCTTGATGAGCCCACACGTGGAATTGATGCCAATGCCCGCAATGATATTTACAAAATCATTCATGAATTAAAGTCCAAGGGGCTTGCCGTGCTCCTGATTTCATCGGATATTGAAGAAATTGAAAAACTAAGTGATCAAGTTCTTATTTTTCACGAAGGCCGGCTAGTGAAAACTCTTGAAAAATTAGAAATAAATAAAGATACGATTACCTCTTGGGCTTTTGGCGGAAAGAAAGAGGTGAATGTTTAATGCCTTCACTCTTAGTCCGTATAGTAAAAGCACGTGAATTATCGCTTGTCCTTTTAATGATCCTCTATATCTTTCTAGTAGGCGCTGAAAATAAGGATTTTCTAACAGGAGATTCGATATCATTACTGGTGAAAGCAAGTGTCATCCTCCTTATCATGGCCATTGGCCAGTCGTTTGTACTCTTCACCGCGAATATCGATGTTTCGGTCGGTTCCATAATGGGATTGTCTGCTGCGGTCTGCGGGATGTTATTAACTTCAGGATACAATGTTTGGGTCGTTGTCACCCTCACCGTCATTGTTGGTGCAACTATAGGATTCTTGAATGGTGTGGGAGTTGCCTATTTAAAAATTCCTTCTATAATTATGACACTTGGTATGCTTGGAATCATTAGGGGATGCATGCTTATTTATACAAAAGGGATGTGGATTGAAGACATTCCCAACTTTTACAAAAGGCTGTCCGGTTTAAAATTTCTCGGCTTAAATATGCCAGTTTGGTTTGCTATTTTACTGTTGGTCCTGACCCATTTATTCCTAACAAAGACGAAATTTGGACGCTTTTTTCACGCTGTTGGGGATAATTTCGAGGGAGCACGCCTCGTTGGTATTCCTGTTAAACAGGTCAGCTTATATGCATTTATGTTTTCTGGTCTATCTGCATCATTAGCCGGACTCGTATTTGTCATGAACATTGGATTTGTTCCTAACCAAACCGGAAGCGGATTTGAACTACAAGTCTTAGCAGCGGCTGTTCTTGGCGGTGTAAGCCTTTCAGGTGGATTAGGAAGCGTAGTAGGTGCTGGATTAGGTGCCATTTTCTTTACGATTATTAACAACTCCCTTATCTATTTAAAAATTCCAGCATACTGGAACAACGCAATTTCTGGATTGCTTTTATTACTGATTGTTGTGAGTGACTCTAAATTCCAGCAGTACTTGAAAAACCGTGCCCAAATGACAAAAAAAGGCGAATCGATGGATGAACCCCTCTTAAAAAAAGGAGGTGCCAGCAATGAGAATGAAAGTAAAACCGTTACTTAGATGGGAAGCTGCATTAATCGTGTTCCTTCTTATCGAGTTTTTGATATTTGGTCAATTCATTCCTGGTTTTTTGAACCTTAGCAATCTCCTGTATAGTATCAACGATTTTGCCTTTATTGCTCTGGCAGCCATTCCAATGACCTTTGTGATTATCACCGGCGGTATCGATGTTTCTGTTGGTTCGATCATGGGCCTATCCTCCATCGTCGTTGGTGCCCTTTGGAAAGATGGAATGAATATTTGGCTTGCCCTCATCATTGCTTTACTAGCAGCTGGATTAGCTGGATTTATAAACGGAGCTTTGATTGCTTTTACTACCGTTCAGCCACTTGTCGTCACGTTAGGCAGTATGTTTCTTTTTTCTGGAATCGCACTTGTGATTTCCGGCGGGTCTAGTGCTTCTGGGTATGAAGGGATCAGCGGTTTCCCAGACCCATTTGTCAATTTATCGAATGGCTTGTTTCTGGGGGTACCTAATCCCTTTTGGTTCATACTGGCAAGTATCTTATTTTTTGGAGGGTTACTTCACTTAACCCGTTATGGACGTAACGTGTTTTTAGTGGGGATTAATAGGAAAGCTGCCAGGTATAGCGGCGTCCGCACTAAGTGGACAGTATGGAGTACTTACATGTTATCTGGTCTTGGAGGTGGTATTAGCGGGATTATCTTAACATCCTATTTCAGTTCGGCGAGATCTGATTTGGGATCAGAAGCCGTGCTCCCTGTTATTACGGCGGTTGTTTTAGGTGGAACCAGTATTATCGGGGGGAGAGGAAGTGTATTGGGGACAGCTGTCGCCAGCATTGTCCTCGGTATAATGCAATACGGATTACAAATGGCAAATATGTCAAGTGAGCAAACAAGCGTGGTTATCGGAGTGATGCTAATTGTTGCCGTTTTGATCCGAAACTATTCAAAATGGTTTGAATACAAAAGCTTCTTTGTATCTAGAAAGCCCCTAACTTCAACAAGCAAAAAATAAGGAGGAAAATCAAATGAAGATGGTTAAGCGATTAGCCCTAATGATGTTAGTCCTCATCCTGATTGGATCTTTAATTGCTTGTAGCAGCGGAACAAAATCTGAGAATAAAAATTCATCAAAAATAGATAAAAAAGATGTAAAGCTCGCGTTTATCCCGAAGCTTACAGGAGTGGGTTTCTTTACTTCAGGCGGTCAAGGTGCTAAAGAGATGGCAGATTCTTTAGGTGTCGAATTAAAATATGACGGACCGAGTGAAGCATCCGTTTCCGGGCAAGTGAAATACATTAACAATTTTGTTAATCAAGGTTATAAAGCTTTAATGATATCTTCTGTCTCCGTTGACGGGTTAAGCCAGGCATTAAAGCGTGCTAAGGATCGTGGTGTCAAAGTATTAACTTGGGATTCTGATGTAAACCCGAAAGATCGTTCCTTCTACATCAACCAAGGAACACCAGATCAATTAGCTGATTTACTAATCAAAATGACCTTTGATCAAATCGGCGAAAAGGGTAAAGTTGCCTTCTTCTACTCCAGTCCAACGGTTACGGACCAAAATCAATGGGTAACAAAAGCAAAGGAAATCATAGCTGAGAAATACCCTGGCTGGGAAATTGTAACGACCCAATTCGGCGAAAACGATGCCCAAAAATCCCTATCAGTGGGAGAAAGCATTTTAAAGACCTACCCTGATATTAATGCGATCATTTGTCCAGATGCCACTGCCCTTCCAGCTATGGCGCAGGCTGCAGAAAACCTTGGCAAAGCGGGCAAAGTGGTTGTAACCGGATTCTCCACACCAAATGTAATGCGGGATTATGTGAAACGGGATACCGTTAAGCAATTCGGCCTTTGGGATGTTAAGAAGCAAGGGGCTCTTGCTGCCTATGTTGCTTATTTAATGACAGTTGAAGGTAAAAATTTAAAAGTTGGCGACGAATTCGATGTTCCAAATGTAGGAAAAGTGAAGATCGAGCCAAACAGCATTCAAGGATATGACTACAATGCAGATGACAGCGGAATCATCTTACTGCCTGAACGCGTTATTTTCACAAAAGACAATATTGACAATTACGATTTTTAACTGCCACAGGGACAGTTCTTATGGTTGAATAAGCCGTCACCAATACTAATCACATCCATGCTTTCACCTTGTTCCTATAAAATGTATCCTAAACTTTCTGAGAAAAGAGCCGGATTCATCATGAATCCGGCCTCTTTAAATAAAGAATTTTGTCCATCGCCTAGCAAATTACCTGCATCATCAAAAGTTCCTCTTCTTTTACTAACGGGCTTACAGAAGCACCTGCATTTTCTTCAACCTGAAGCGTTGTTTTTGCCCCAGGAATGGCAGTAGAAACGGCAGGATGTGAGAGGACATATTGTAACGCTAATTGTCCGAGAGAACGATTCTCATAAGTGAATTCTTTCAGTTTTTCCACTTTCTCCACTTGTTCCTTAAACCATTCTTGATCCCAATGCTGCCGAACATCGTTACCTGTAAAGGTAGTTCCTTTCGAAAATTTCCCCGTTAACAGCCCTTTCTGTAGGGGTCCTCGTACCACAACACCTATTTGCTCTTCAACACAGTAAGGAAGGATCTCTTTTTCAGCATTACGATTTAAAAGGCTGTAATCCACTTGCAGGACATCAATGGAAGACCCTCGATTAAACGTTTTCAAGTACTCAAAGTTATCGGTCGAAACACCAACAGCTCTCACCTTGCCATCTTGCTTCAAGCGGTCAAACGCTTCAAGGAAAGCCACTGTTTCCTTTTCAACATGCCACCAGATATGACAGAAATAAACATCAATATAATCTGTCCCAAGCCGCTTCAAGCTATCTTCAAAAGCCTTAATCACTTTTTCCGGCTGGTCATAAATCGGCTCGGGTTTCCGGGTATGCCCCATGAGCCCGCCCTTCGTTGAAAGCACAATTCGGTCTCTTTTATCTTTTAAAAGCTCGTGAACCAGCCTTTCACTGCGCCCTTCCCCATAAACATCAGCCGTATCGAAAAAATTGACACCCAATTCATAAGCATGATTCATCGCTTTAAGCGACTGCTGGTCATCGACAGGCCCCCACGCATCTCCGCCAATTGCCCATGCACCAAAACCAATTTCAGATACCTCTATCCCTGTTTTTCCAAGTGTTCGATAATTCATTGTCTCTCCCTCTTTCCCATTAGCAATCTAGTTATCTATTTAAATAAAAATCTATCTTATTCGTCCTTCTCTGCAAGAATGATTCCATTCTCCACTTCTTTGATCTTAATAAACAAAGGTCTTTCGCTGCCATGGGGAGTGTCTGGGAAATGGGTGGAAAGATACAATTCGCCTTGAAGATTGCGAAAAAGACTGGAATGCCCGGCATTACGATCGAGCAGCAATTGTTCATCATGTGTCCATGAACCTGTAACCTCCCCGGACGTTGATCTCGCTATCGCCACTGTATATCCTCCCAACCCGCTATCTCCATAATTCGGCACCGAGTAACTGGACCATAACATCACGAGCTCACCATTTCTAGCTTTATAGAGAAAAGGGGCATCCGTCAAATAACCGATTTTCTCAATTCTAGGGTCTCCAAAGTGGCGAATCCAAGGCATTTTCGCCGCATTAAGAATTTCAATCGGCTCACCTAAAGGTTGTTTCAAGTCAGAAGACAAACGCTGTGCCATGATTTTCCCTTCGTAAATTTGCGTCCATTCATGACAAAACACAATCCAGCGTTCGCCTTTTTCATCTTCATAATAGGTTCCATCCAAGCATTCCCACGCACTTGGTGTAACAGGACCATCACTGTGTGGAAGATAAGGACCTGCCGGATGGTCCGAAACCAAGATCCCTGTCCCTCGATGTACCCCTATTCCACCTTTAAAGGAAGCAAACATGTAAAAACGGCCGTCTATTTCAAATACCTCGGGTGCCCAGTAATGTCGCACACCCCAAAATCCTCCCGGTGGTTGAAACGCGACATAAGGCCCTTCCCAATCCTCCAGGTTCTCACTCACATAAACTTCAAAAATCGGATCCTCGTCCCCGCATCCATCGGCAAAAGTGGTGCCAAAGAGGTAGTATTTCCCTTCACTCTGTGAAGGGAACACAAAGGGATCCCTGATATGAATCATGTTCGTTTTCACTTTTTTAACCCTTCGAAATCCAGTAATCATCATTAGCTCCTATAATCATTTTTACAGAACAGCACTTCCAACTACATCTTCAACCCTTGAACCAAGCTTTTCTCCTCAAAATAAACAGCTTTCCCCGTTTTGGCAGATTCATAGATTGCCTCTAAGATTTCCGTTACAACGAGCGCTTCCTCAGGTTTTACAAGCGGTTCGGTATCATTAACAATACTCTCAATCCATAAACGAGCTTCCAGATCCGCATCACCTTCTTGTTTTCCATCATAGAAAGCCACACCGCCAGCATTCAATTCTACATTCGTCGTGTATAATTTACCGTACTTCTCTCCGTGGATACGTAAGCCATCCTTCATATCTGCTCCCCCTTCCGTACCACTTAGTGAGCATTTCGCTTCGTCTACTTCGAGCGAATTGAGGGCCCAGCTGGACTCTAAAACAATTGTTGCGCCATTTTCCATTGTAATAAAACCAAAGGCAGAATCTTCTACAGTGAACTTTTCAGGATTCCAAGATCCCCAAGCATTCGCGGCATCTTTCTTCTGACTTAATTTATGATACGTCGTACCCATTACAGATTTCGGCTTATAGTTGTTCATCATCCATAAGGTTAAATCAAGAGCATGTGTCCCAATATCAATTAATGGACCGCCGCCTTGCTTTTCTTCATCAAGAAAAACTCCCCAGGTAGGTACGGCCCGGCGGCGAATCGCATGTGCTTTCGCAAAATAAATCTCGCCAAGTTCACCGCGTTCACATACCTGATGTAAATACTGGCTGTCCGGACGGAAACGATTGTTATATCCAATTGTTAATTTTTTACCCGAACGTTTAGCCGCCTCTGACATTTGCCGTGCTTCCGCTGCCGTCTTAGCCATCGGTTTTTCACACATGACATGTTTACCGGAATCCAGGGCGGCAATCGAAATTTCAGCATGGGAATCGTTTGGAGTAAGCACGTGCACCACATCAATCGAGTCATCCTGAAGCAGCTCTCGATAATTGTCGTAAACTTTGGCCTTTTCAACTCCGTACTCCCGAGCTGCTTTTTCGGCTCTATCCAAAAGAACATCACAAAAAGCTGCCAATTCAACGTTTTTTAATTTTGCTAAGCTGGGCAAATGTTTTCCAGTGGCAATGCCTCCACAGCCAATAATCGCTACTTTTACTTTCTTACTCATCTTTTTTCCCTCCTACTATAAATGAATTATTTAATCTCAGTCAGTTCAACCCTTCTCCCTTCTTTAGTAGAAAGGACTGCCGCTTGATTGATCAACGTTAACTGACAGACATCTTGATTTGTGATGGCAGATACCGTTCCATCTTGGATCGCACGAACCCATTGTTCCATCGGCATCGGAAGGGAGTCCGGCAATTCCTTGGGCTCTATCCAGCTCTTCTTATCCAAATGAACACTTTTGATTCGGATTTGATCATCCTCAATTAACAAGGTACCTTCTGTGCCATAAAGCTCCAGCTGAAACGGACTTCCTGCTGAAAGAAAACCAGTTTCAATGATTCCTAATGCCCCTGACTTGTATTCCACAAGGACAACAGCATTATCGTCCACCTCATCGCCTTGAGTGTTTTGTAATCTCGCCGTAACGGCTTCCACTTCCCCAGCTAGACGATTTGTAAGATAGATAGGATGTGCCCCTAAGTCGATTAAGGCTCCTCCGCCACATTGTTCACGATTGAAAAAGTGCTCAGGAAGCCAGCCCTTCGGATGTTCATCCGTTGAAACCGCTCCATTATGAGCCAGACGGCAGCGCACCGTGGTCAGCCTTCCAAGCAGCCCTTTGTCTACGACATCTTGTGCATATAAGTAATACGACTCTGTCAATCGAGGTAAAGAAACCATTAATTGAACGTTCGCTTCTTCCACAGCAGCAAAAATGTCATTTACCTCTTTGCTGTTGAACGCTAATACTTTTTCCATAAAAATATGCTTTTTGTGTTTGGCCGCTGCTAAAATGACTTCGGTATGTAGATTCGTCGGAGTAGAAACAATCACTGCATCAATTTCAGGATTCGATAAAACCACTTCTAAATCACGTTCAAACGGAACTCCCAGCTCTTCCGCCCATTTTTGTCCACGCTCACGATTTTCGTCCCAAACGAGTCGAATCATTAGGTCTTTACTATTTTCAGCCTGACGTGCATAGTCCTCTGCATGGACATGCCATTTACTTAATAAGGCAACATTGATCATGGTCATCTCTCCACTTCTTCCAATAGTGTTAAAAACAAAAACATCCCTTCTCAAAAGAATTTCGAACACTATAGATAAATAGTTTCAAAACAATCTTTTAAGAAAGGACTTTAATGAATGGTCATAGATGCAGTTTTTAGGCAGATGTGAATTTAAGCTTTCACGGTAGTGGAATGCCACATATCATTAATTTCTTTTATTTTTGCTAACTCACACTTTGCCTCTCTAGTATAAGTCAATAATCCGTTTATCTCTTGTTCTACATCTGTTAACTGCGTATAACAGAAACCATGCAAAACGTTCGAAGCATAGACGGCTTCCATTACCCGGCGATAATCCGCAAGGAACTCTTCTACATTTTTCACAGATGTATAACCCCACCCGTTTTCTTCACCGACTTTGAATCCAATCCCGCCAAACTCTGTTAAAAGAATCGGTTCTCCTTTATGATGAAATCCGTCAGCATAGACTCCATGGCCGGATGGTTTGGAGGTGAGCAGCGATTCTTTTGTCGCTAACGTTTCCTTAAACGCTTCATATTTTGCCTTTTCCTCGTTTGACCCGTGACTATAATTGTGAATGGCGCAAATATCAGTTTCGGTCAGCTCCCAGCCGTCATTGGAGATCACTAAACGAGTCGAATCAAGTGAATGGATAAGATGGAACATTGCCAAAGAATGATGCTGCTGCTGCTTGTTCCCTTTTATAAACGGCACTCCCCAGCTTTCGTTCACGGGAACCCACGCAACCAGGGAGGGATGGTTATAATCCCGTTCAACAATTTCAATCCATTCTTTTGTCAATCTTGCCGCCGCATCCTCACTATAGGAGGGAGATGCCGCACATTCTCCCCAAACGAAGAAACCTAAGTGATCAGCCCAATAAAGAAAACGCGGGTCCTCTACTTTTTGATGCTTTCTGCAGCCGTTGAAGCCCATTTCTAAAGCCAATTCAATATCCTTTTTCAAATCCTCATCGGAAGGGGCTGTTAATAACCCTTCTGGCCAATACCCTTGATCAAGAACTAATTTTTGATAATAAGGTTTGTTATTTAAATAAACCATTCCATTTTCTCGGTGAATCTTTCGCATACCAAAGTAAGAGTCCACTTCATCTAAGGTCACCTGATTTGCCTCATCTATTAACGTAATCTTGATATCAAATAAATTAGGGTTCTCCGGCGACCAATTCCAGCCCGTATTATGGAAAGCTGTTCTGAAAATCTTCTTATTATATAGATTAATAGAGCGCTTATTATAGCATTCAAATACCTCAAGGGAATCATGAGCGATTTTCTCACCCTTGAAAAGAATTTCAATGTCCACCTTCTTGTCAAGAAAATCACCCAAAACATCAAACTCCACTACTATATCTCCACGATCTATATCAGGTGTTAACCTTAACTTAGAAATACTGGTTGGACTAACAGGCTCGAGCCATACCGTTTGCCAAATACCTGTCGTCCGTGTGTACCAAATCGCTTTCGATTTTTCCTCCCAGATTTGCTTCCCTCTAGGGATCGTTTCATCTGTTGAGGGATCCTCCACTCTCACAACAACCGTTTCGGTTCCTCTCGTTAAATAATCCGTTATATCGAAGGAAAAGGACACGTGGCCGCCCTCATGGAAGCCTGCATACTGACCATTCACATAAATCCATGCCCGGTAGTCTACTGCTCCAAAATGAAGTATGACTCGCTGATTACCCCAGTCATTGGGTACCGTAAAATCACGGCGGTACCAAACATGATCATGGAATGTTGGGTCCTGTATTCCGCTTAACTTTGATTGATAAGCAAACGGAACCATGATTTTTTGATCAAAGGGATGATCCTTTTGAAACCACTTTTCCGCTGCTCCTACATTTTCATCATCAAACGCGAAATCCCATTCTCCGTTTAAATTTAACCATTGTTTTCTTACGAATTGCGGTCTTGGATATTCTGGTCTGAAATTCATGTAGTTCCTCTCCTCATGCTTTAAAAAGAATTTACCGCCCGACATCCTAATGCCGGACGGTAAGAAAGTCTATATAAATAGAAGGAAAACAACTGTTATCATCTATTTAATTCTCTTATTTTTTCAAGACTTACCTTCGGTTCCCTTGCCTCAGTAAGGAAACCATTCACTTCCTGCTGGACATCTGTTAATTGTGTATAACAATAACCACAAACATACGGCGTGTCTTGGACAGCACGCGTGATTTTTCCGACACGGGCAAAAAACTCTTGTTCGGAGTTTACCTGGTCGCCATAACCCCAGCCATCCTTTGACGCAAAAGCCACTCCGCCAAATTCACTAATTAGAATCGGCTGTCCCTTATATTCATAGCCTTCAGCCATACAAAACTTATCCTTATTATGAGCAACCACATTGCCCGTAATTTGGTCTTTATCTTGATATCTAGCAGAAAACCTCTCACCGCTAGATTCATAATCATGTAAGGTAATAATGTCGGACACCGTATGTTCCCAGCCATCATTGACAATAACCAAGCGCATCGGGTCCACCGCTTTTGTCAAATAATAAATCCCTTCCGTAAAGCGCTGCTGCGATTTATCCTTGAAGACATTTCGGATGCCCCAGGATTCATTAAACGGCACCCAAGTCACAATCGAAGGATGATTGTAGAATTGGTTCACGATTTCGAGCCACTCTTTCGAAAAATGTTCCACGGCATTGTCCGAATACTCATAAGTAGATGGCATTTCCGCCCATACGAGCAATCCTTTTTTATCACACCAATAATAGAAGCGCGGATCTTCTATTTTTTGATGTTTACGGACACCGTTATAGCCCATCTCTTTGATTAATTCGATGTCTTTCACAAGCGCTGCATCAGAAGGCGGAGTCAAATGGGATTCCGTCCAGTAGCCTTGATCTAAAATTAACTTTTGATACACAGGTGCATTATTTAATAATACATTCCCCTTGTATGTAGAGATTTTTCTCATACCAAAATAGGAATCTACTTCATCGAGTAACACACCGTCTTGATAGAGTTTGAAGGTAACATCATATAAATTTGGATGCTCAGGTGACCATAATTGCAGTTTCCAGTCATGGAATTCATGAAGCAAGTTCAAATTCAGCTTTACTTGCTCACGATCCATAAAGATATTTGCTTTTCTAACAATCTGTTTATCAAAAGAGATGATCGTTTCAACCATTACTTCCTCGGATGAAGGAACATTGACCGTAAACTCCATATCAATGGAATTCGTATCAATATCAGGCGTCATTTTTACCCGTTTCAAGGAAACCTCGGGAATAAACTCGATCCATACCGTTTGCCAAATGCCCGTTGTTTGTACATACCAACAGCCGAAATTTTCATCCGTCCAGCGCTGTTTTCCTCTTGGCTGATGACAGCTTTGGCTGTCCTCGACCTTCACGACAATCGTATGTTCATTAGTCAGCTGAAGTTTATCGGTAATATCCAAAGAGAATGCAGAGTACCCTCCCTCGTGTTGACCGGCAAACACGCCATCCACCCATACCTTTGTCGTAAAATCCGATGCTTGAAAATGTAAAATCGTGCGTTTATTTTCGCGCTGGATGTTGGTGATCGTTTTCCGATACCAAATGATCGGGTGAAATTCCTTTTCGCCAATCCCGCTGGCATCCGTTTCATAGGTAAACGGAACCTGAATCGACTTAGAGAAGGTTGTGTCTGTTGTCTTAGAAGGGGGCGTGTTTTGATACCATTTTTCCTTTTCCCCAACATTCGCATCATCAAATTGGAACTCCCACTCACCATTGAGGTTGATCCAATCCTTTCGAATAAACTGTGGTCTTGGATATTCACTTCGTACATTTTTAATGGTTACAGTCATTTTCTCTTACATCCCCTTTTTTACATGTTTTTAAAAGCTGATTTTTACCCAAGAATTTCCGAATGATAGTTTTCCAATTTCGCAATTGATTTATTTTTTGCCAGGGTTAAAATTCCTGCGGACAAAAACATCAATGAACTTAGAAGATCCATCAGGAAGTAAGAAGCCAGTCCGACACAGAGCAGCCAAATCGGCACCTTAACCGTAATCTTATGGTCCTTTAAATTTTTTGCGATAAAAAAGTTAATCAAACCTATAGCCATAAATAGCATGCCAAAGGTAACGGTAAACATATATAAACTGCCAAATAGCGACTGTATAGCTTCCACCTTAGCGAACGATGTTTCTTTCATACCTAGTCCTTGCTTTTTTAAAGAAGAAGCATAGAAGAAAATCGTAATAAACCCCGTCATCATTTCCCATATAGCACCGATGAAGATAAGTTTTCTTTCTAGTTTTCTATTCACAAATGGACCTCCTTTACTGTGGATACCATATTTTCTTCTATCCCTTTACACCTGAGGATAAAGAAAGGGATTCCAAAAAGTATTTCTGTGTAAATAGATACAAGATAAAGGTCGGGATCAGCGCGATGAGAGCAGAAGCGAGCGCATGCCCGATATCCGCCTGGTACATCCCCTGGAGTAACTGTAAACCAGGAGTAATTGGCATTTTTTCAATATCATTAAAGACGATCGATGGCCATAAGAAATCATTCCAGGCCCCAGTAAAAGTAAATAAGGCGACGACTGTTAATACTGGCTTTATGAGAGGGAGAATAATCTTAACGAAAATTTGAAATTCCGAAGCCCCATCGACTCTGGCCGATTCGTCAAATTCCTTCGGTATTCCCGTCATAAATTGTTTAACCAAAAAGATATTAAACACACCTGCCGCTCCTGGAACGATTGCAGCTAAATAACTGTTCACCCATCCAAAGGAGTCAATGATTTTATAAAGAGGAATGAGATTGACAACACTAGGAAACATCATGGTCGCCATTAAGAAAACAAATAAGGCATTTCTTCCCTTGAACTGCATTCTTGAATAGCCATATGAAGCCAGCGAGACGACAATCAGAACTATTAATGTTTGGGATACGGCGATAAATAAAGAATTCATGAACCATTTGGCTACAGGTGCACTTGTATTATTAAATAGCATTTCTTGGTAATTCACCAATACCCACTGGATCGGCAGGATAGTAAAGCCGTTTGATTGAATTTCGGCCTCCTGTCTAAAGGATGTAAAAAAGGAATAAACCAGCGGGATGATCCAAATTAGAGCCATAATGAGCAGAAAAAGAAAAGAAACTATTTTGGGAGCTGAAATTTTCTTCATCAAAAGCACCTCCTAATCTCGTTGTCTCAAAAAGAAAAATTGGATAAGCGAAACGAGCATAATGCATAACCCTAAAATAACAGCCATAGCCGATGCCATCCCTGCGATGGATTGCCCCTGACCAAAGGCATCTTGCCTGATATACATTAATAAAACGGCGGTTGAACTATCCGGTCCGCCTTTTGTTAACATAAGCGGCTGGCCGTAGACGTTAAATTGAGCAATCGTTGTGATGACGACCGTATATAAAAGCTGGCCTTTGATACTTGGGAGTGTAATTCTAAAGAACTTCTGAATACTTCCGGCTCCATCGATCGAAGCAGCTTCATAATAATCTTTAGGGATGCCATTTAATGCCGCTTGGTAAATAATCATATTGGCACCAATACACCACCACACCGTGACAACGACTAAGGTCATCCATGCATAGGGCTGAACCGATGCCCAGTTTGTATCGACTTTGAGGTAATGATTAAGTGGTCCGAAAGAAACGTTAAATAGCATACTAAAAATAATCATGACAGCTGAAACCGAGAACAGGGTTGGGACATAAAACAACGCTTGGAAAATCTTCATCCCTTTCGGCTTCGCATGTAAACCAGCTGCTAACAATAAGGGAACAATGATACAGGCCGGGACAGAGTATAATACAAATTTGAAGGTATTGCTTAATCCTGTATGAAGCTCCGTATAAAAAGTAGAGTCCTTATTAAAGAGAATTTCCTTATAATTATCGAGTCCTACAAAATCAGGGGAACTAATAAGGTCCCAATTCGTAAAAGAAATATAGATACCAAATACCGTAGGAATTAAGAAGAAGATTAAAAATAGGACTAAATGAGGCCCAACGTACATAAGTGGAGTGAACTTAAAACTCATTTTTCTTCCAGATGAAAGATTTACCGAAACGGCCGTTTCTTTGCTAACTTCTAGATTATTCATACGCTTTTACTCCTATCCTTTTTTTCGAATAGAGGGAGAATTCCCATTCTGTTCATTCATGGGAATTCTCCATTTGGTTATAGCAAACTATCAAGACAATCTATGAATGTAGCTATTCCTGATTATTTCTTTTCATCTTGAGCAATTTTATCTTCAACTGCTTTTTGACCTTTTTTAAGCGCATCGGAAATCTTCACTTTTCCAAATGCAGCGTCACCGGCAATCTTGTCGATTTGCTCCGCGACAAAGCCATTGTATTTGTAATCAAAGATTTTTAACGTTGCCCGTTCCTTCTCATCTTTAAGCAAGAACGTTTGCGGCAATGATTGAACATTGGCATCATTTACGTTTAATAGTGATGCAGGGTTTTGTCCTGCCTCAGCCCAAGGATTGGAGTTTTGTCTAACATAATCAAGGAACTTGATAACGCCTTGCGTTCTCTTATCATCTCGATCTTTGCTTTTGAACATGACAAATTGATGGGAAGAAGACCAGTTTACGACCTTATCAGTTGAAAGCTGCGGGAAGTTTGTCATGCCCCACTCCAAATTTTTAATATCTTTTAAGCTATTTTGCATCCAAATTCCTTCAGGGTAGAAAATGGCTTTACCAGATTTAAAGAGCTGTGCTGGATCTTGACCATCTTTGTTCGTGTATTTTTCATCAACAAGTGACTTTAAGAATTCTAACGCTTGTGCTGCCTCTGGAGTATCAAGAGTAGGTGTTTCCCCATCTTTTGTGATGTCCCCGCCCATTTGATTATACAGGGATAAGAAGATCGGTCTCATCCAAGTTAATCCGATTGGAGTGATGCCATCTTTTTTAGCAAGATCTCCGGCTGCTTTAATTTCATCAAAGGTTACGATATTATCGTCTAAAGCTTGTGGAGCATATTTTTCCACTAATTTTTTGTTGTAGTACATAACAAAGCTGTGTACATCCAATGGAATCGAGTATCTTTTTCCATCTAAATTTCCAATATCCCAACCTGCCTTAATGTAGTTTTCTTCTTTAATATCTGGATAATTGCTTAAAACATCGTCATAAGGAGTCAACATCCCTTTGTCCACAAACTGCTTGATTCTTTCAGCATGTACGATGGTTACATCAGGAATGTTTTTGCCGGAATTCACCACAGTTGGAATTTTCGCATACATATCGTCCGCTGTAATCGATACATTTTTCACCTTATATTCCGGGTTTGTTTTATTGTAATCATCCACAATTTTCTGCATGTTTTTCCCGTCCGGACCTGTAAATACATTCCAGAATACAAGTTCTTTACTATCTTTGCTTGTTGAACCAGATGAACTTTTCGAACTACTACAGGCCGCTAATGCTAGAGCCATGGTAAAGATTAAAGCAATACTAAAAATCTTCGTGATTCTTTTCTTCATCTTAATCCCCCTACGTTTAATAGTTTTTTGTATAGATAAAAATTCCCCCTCTCTTCTCATTGCTGAAGAGAAAGAAAACTATTACTATTTCATTTAATTGGATTCCGGAATAATGATGCAGCCCCGATGTGAACAATCATCGTTTTCATCTGCAGCCGCTTGAAGCCATAGAGAAACCGCTTCCAAATTCATAGGTAAAAAAACAATGTCGTTGGATTCTCCATTATGGTGAAGCTTAAAACATGTTCTATCCATCCTTAATTTTACCCTCTTCTATTGTTTGGACAGTAGATTCCACGACGTCTATAATTTTATTAAACTCTTGTAATGCATAAACAGTGTCACGCTGTTTAATTCCCGCTAGCATCGTTTGATGGAACGGGAAAGTATCCTCAAAAATATGATCAATTCCGAAAGGTTTGTTCCAATGTCTATAAAAGGTATCTATCACAGATTCAACAACACTTTCTAAAAGTGGATTATGGGAAGCCTTATAAATGGCCTTATGGAAAGCCCAATCCACTATAGATGAATCCCTTCCGGCATCCTTTAAAGCGATTGCTTCATCAAGCAATCGTTCCATTTCTATAATCTCCTGCTCTGTCGCCCTTTGTGAAGCCAATTCCACAGCCTTTCCTTCTAGAGCTCTTCGCAGTTCACTAATATGTAATAAATAATTTTTCTCTTTCTCGACATCAATTTTTGCTTCTATCCTTAATAAGTCACCATCTTTCACAAAAATCCCTTTTCCGTTTTGCACCTCAATGACATCGATCGCCTCAAGGAAACGCAAACCTTCGCGAATGCTCGATCTGCCAACACCTAAAATGGCCGTTAACTCGGCTACAGATGGAAGTCTATCGCCTCTTCCTAATTGGTGTTTATTAATGAATCTCTTGAGTTCATCTGCGATCATTTCATGCAAGGTAACCTTTTTAATCGTCTTCAAGAGAGAATCACCCCCAAGGAGTATGTTTTTTTTACCACACCGCCTTACTGTATGCCTGTATGATAGGTTGATTCTATTCAAAATTTTCAAAAAAGTCAATTCACAATAATAAAACTTGTAATAAAAATCACACGTTTATTCAGGTAAAAAGAATCATTACCCGCCCCGGATAAATGCCTACCTGTCAATCCTGGTAGAAATCCAGAAGCTTCTACCTTCACAAAAGGATGACTAAACTTGTTGATATTATTATTACATCATTTATCATTATATTTCAAGTATTTTTATAATAAAAAAATACCTCAGCCAAAAGAGGCCGAGGCAAGATGGATTATTCGTATCGAATGTTTAATAAAATTCCTTGTTCATAGTTGCCAAATTTAGAGCCAAACAAGTTCATTCCGCCTTTGTTAACGGCATCCTGCTTAACGCCAAATTTAACCGCCACAAACGGTCTTGATTCTAGATCCAAATCATTTATAGTGATGTCAGAGATTTTCACACCATCTATAAAACTTCCTTCTTTATTGGTCTTCCAAGATTTCAACAGCCCAAACTGAGTATTATTCGTTTCCCACCACATCGGAGTGAGAAATCCCCTTTTTCCGCCAAAATCACCAGGAGAAATCCACACTCCTACCTCCTTACCGTTGATCCAGCACGTGATATCAGAAGGCCAATCATCCTTATAATAAGGAGCCTCGGAGCACAATTCTGCGGATAAATTCAGCTCTTCCACGACGGCTCCATAAGGAATCCTGTTTGGGAAGTGATACTCCACAAATCCGCTTCGGAACCATAACAGCTGTGCACGCTTCCGTTCCGGTTCATAGAAAGCTCTCGGATCGTCAATCATGTTAATAACCCCGTCCTCGCTTAGAAGACCGCAGGTAGGCTCGACTTCACAGCTGACAAATTCGCCAATTGGCATTTCAATCGAATACATTTTTTCTTCTGCGGGGGCTTCATCCTTCAGAGTGATGACAATTTTATCAAAGCGATTCGTGTTTACCTTTTGTGATCCTCTCCCCGGAACCATTTCAGTAGAAATCAGCTGAGCATCCTCGAGTTTCTTGATATTTACAGCCGCCGTGGAGAAGGGAACACCTAATTTCTCTGAGAGCTCATTTACATTCAACGGACCTTTGGTCAGGATCCGGATAATTTGCATCCGCTGCTCATGTCCCAGTGCCTTGCAAATTTCGATTGCTTCCTCAAACGTCAAATTTAGTGTTCTCACATAACCATTCCTTTTATTACGAAATTTATTGTAATAAAATTATCCTAATATGCGGATGGAATGTCAAGGTCTAATTACCACCCTAATCCAAACCAAAAGAAAAGACCCTCGGTTTTTAATCTAGCCCAAGACGGTTTCCGATTACGAAAAGAGTCTTCTATTGATTCACCGATATATCGTAAAATTTGCCGATATATCCCTCAAAGTGGCAGACGTAGGACGAAAAACCAAGAGAACCGTCCCACGGTTCTAAAGATGAAAAATTTTTTGAAAATTATTGAAATAATATAGGTAATCATGGTATGCTTTTTATATTAAAAATGAAACGATGTTGCTTAATAACAAACAACATAACCCCCACAATAATTTTATTATAAATTCGGAGACTTACAGTTTATAAAATTGTGATTCTCTAAAAAAAAAAAAATGAATGGAGACGGTAAAGGCTATGAGAAATTTGAAGGATATGTCGCTGGAACTTCATAAACAGTCACAGGGAAAATTAAATGTTGGTGTTAAGGTTACGGTAGAAAATACAGATGATTTAAGTTTGGTCTATTCTCCAGGAGTAGCAGAGCCTTGCAAAGAAATTCATCAAAACCCTGAAAAAATCTATGACTATACCATAAAAGGAAATCTTGTTGCAGTCGTATCCGACGGATCTGCTGTTTTAGGCCTTGGAAATATTGGGCCAGGTGCAGCAATGCCAGTTATGGAAGGAAAAGCCGCGTTATTTAAGGCTTTTGCTGATGTGGATGCCTTCCCTATCTGCTTGAATACGAATGATGCGGAACAGATTATTCAAACTGTAAAATTGTTAGAACCAACATTTGGAGGAATCAATTTGGAGGATATTTCAGCACCGAATTGTTTCATTATTGAAGAAAGACTAAAGAAAGAAATGGAAATCCCGGTTTTTCATGATGATCAGCATGGGACGGCAATTGTCACAGCAGCCGGTCTGATTAACTCGTTAAAGGTTGTCAACAAACGCCTTGAGGATACAAAGGTTCTGGTCAATGGCGCAGGTGCAGCAGGGATTGCCATTACAAAACTGCTTATCAGTATGGGTGTATCTGATATTATCTTGTGTGACACAAAGGGTGCCATTTATAAGGGACGCAAGGATGGAATGAACACCATGAAAGATTCCATTGCAGAGATGACTAATAAAGGAAATGTTCAAGGCCCTTTATTTGAAGTAATCAAAGGAACAGACGTGTTTATTGGCGTATCTGCTGCTGGAGCACTGACCCAAGAAATGATTAAGACTATGAACAAAGACTCGATTATTTTTGCAATGGCAAACCCGGTACCTGAAATCATGCCAGATGAGGCAATTTATGCCGGTGCGGCAGTAGTAGGGACTGGACGATCTGATCTGCCGAACCAGGTTAACAATGTACTGGCTTTCCCTGGTATCTTTAAAGGTGCTCTGCAGGTTAATGCTTCTGATATTAATGAAGAAATGAAATTGGCTGCTGTGTACGCAATTGCCAATTTAATCGAGCCTGAAGAGCTCACACGCAACTATGTAATTCCTCATCCGTTTGATAAAAGAGTCGCAAATGCAGTAACGAATGCGGTAGCAGAAGCCGCTATCAAAACGGGAGTTGCCCGAAAGAATATGAAACCGGAAATCATTGTATAAGAGGATTATTTTAGGAGGAATAGAAGTGCCTTTAGTTTCCATGACAGAGATGCTTAACAAAGCGAAGGCGGAAGGCTACGCGGTTGGGCAATTTAACCTTAATAACCTGGAGTTTACCCAAGCGATCCTTCAAGCTGCAGAAGCGGAAAAATCACCCGTTATCCTTGGTGTGACTGAAGGGGCCGTCCGTTATATGTCCGGCTTCAAAACCGTTGTTAAAATGGTAGAGGGCCTAATGGAAGATTTAAATATAACCGTTCCAGTGGCGATTCACCTTGACCACGGTTCAAGCTTTGAAAAATGTAAAGAAGCGATAGATGCAGGCTTCACTTCTGTTATGATTGACGCTTCCCACCACCCATTCGAACAGAATGTAGCGGCTACTTCGAAAATAGTAGAATACGCTCACGAAAAAGGAGTTTCTGTGGAAGCGGAATTAGGAACAGTCGGAGGACAAGAGGATGATGTTTCTGGAAGCATCCTTTATGCTGACACTCAAGAGTGTGTTGAACTTGTAAAACGTACAGGGATCGATTGTCTTGCACCTGCATTAGGTTCCGTTCATGGCCCATATAAAGGCAAACCAAATCTTGGATTCAAAGAAATGGAAGATATCGGCAACCAAACTGGTGTACCTTTAGTTCTTCACGGCGGTACTGGTATTCCAACAAGAGATATTGAAAAATCTATTTCTCTTGGAACGGCTAAAATCAACGTTAATACTGAAAACCGAATCGCATCTGCGAAAGTGATTCGTGAAGTATTGGCAGCAAAACCAAATGAATACGATCCACGTAACTATTTAGGACCAGCTCGCGATGCCATCAAAGAAACGGTAATCGGCAAAATGCGGGAATTCGGATCTTCCGGCAGAGCATAAAACAAAAGCAGGCTTCGGGCATTTTAGTTGTTTGCCAATATGGTGATTTAAAAACCGTCCTTACCTTAAGGGCGGTTTCTCTGTGTTAAAAAATCAACAATGTCCTTTAACACAGCCTTTAAAAAAAAGAAGCTGATTCATAATCTATGAATCAGCTTCTTTTTTTATTCAAAATATTCAGAATTTAATTTTTAAAATAAAATGAAGAAAAGATTTCCACTAACCACTTATTGTTGGGGATTATTACTATGTGTATTTTTTACAATTTCATATCTTACTGAGGTTGTTTCCAATATAGTACCCTTTTTAAACAATGAATTTTTAAATGCATATTTTGTTAGAAGGAAATAGGCGATACCGCCCACAACAAGGCCAACAATCCATGCTAGATCCACTTTGATAAAGGCTGCACCTGCGCCAATGAGCATGGCTAGTACCGCGCTTGGGTTAATTCCAGAGAATGGACCATCTTCTTTGTATAAATCTGCCACATTTATTTTTTGCTTTCTAAAAATGAAATAATCAACTAACAATACGGCAAGAATCGGGCCTAAAAATGCGGAATAGATACTAATAAACAAACCCAGACCCTTTGCTGATGAATCCTGAACAAGAACCCAAGGGAATGCGCAAATTGCAAGCAGTCCTGTAATAATAACAGCGACTTTATAATTTACTTTTGTAAGCAATGTTATAACGTAGGCTGGAGAAATAATGTTGGCAACCAAGTTTACTCCAATTGCAGACAATATAATAAATGATGAGACAAAAACAGTAATATAAGGATTATTGACCACAACCGCAAACGCCTTAACGGGATTAATGATTCCTGTTGCGGAAGAGAGCATTGCACCAACAATCATGGCAAAGCCGTACGAAAAGATTAGAGGAATAAGATATACAAAACTTTGTTTTGTCTTACTCATACCTGATTTCAACTCTCTTGAATAGTCAGCTGCACTTAAGAAGAGAGCAGCATAATTTCCGAGCATCACCATGATGGACGCCACGAACGGCACACCCCAGGAACCTTTTACATGAACCCAATTCTGAGCCATAACGTCACTATGGGATGTCATAAGAAGGACAAAAACATAAGCCAGCGCTAACATAATAACCGTACCTGTCACCATTTGCACCCATTTAATAGCATGGAAACCGAACATCGAAAGAAAAATTTGCACACCCTGCAGGACTAAGAAACTAATAAAAATATTATCAAAGGTACCACTAGTAAAAACCTTAACAATTTCATTCAAGGCTGTAGCGCCGATCCAGCTTTGGAAGCCGTACCAAACGATGGCTGGGATTCCGCGCAAAAGGGAGGAGATAATACCACCTTTCATACCGAAAGACATTCTAAGATGGACTACATAAGGAATTCCGGTATTGTATGCAAGTCTTCCATTTAAAACAAAAAGAGTGGTGATAATGGCAAGGGCAATAATCGTTGCAACAAGGGTTTGGGCAAAGTTAAGCGTAGCCACTCCCGCTACAAACAAACTTGAGCCAATCGTTATATTTCCCATATTAACGCCTTCACCGAGCCACATAAACATAAATTTTACTGGACTTAATTCCCTATGTTCAAGGGAAGTGGGTTTCAAGGATTCATCGATATTCGTATCAAATTGAACCTCTGTTCTTTCCATAATGGAAGCTTCTGGCATTGATGGCATGATATTTTCATCTCCTTTTTATTTGTTTTCTGCTTTTAAACTTGCATTTCCTTTTGCTGATTTAAGCTGGAGGTTTTTTGTAGTCTGTCGCGAAGTATATACTTCCCGCGACCCAGTTCCCCAATAAAGTGACCGTCCTTTACAATAACCTCACCCCGGGATAAAACATGAGTAATCACCCCTTGAACTTCCATGCCTTCATAAGCGTTGTAATCAAGATTCTGGTATTGGGTTTCTGCACTAATCACTCTTGAACGGTTCGGATCCAAAATGACGATGTCTCCATCCTTGCCGACGGAAATCGATCCTTTTTTCGAAAGACCAAACAGCTCGGCAGGAGCAGTACTGATGGCCTCAACAAATTTCTGCAGGGAAATTCGTCCTTCATGGACACCAAAGTGATACAACAACGGGAAGATATCTTCAAGACCTGGCATGCCATTTGGAATCTTAGAGAAATCATCCTTACCAAGGGTTTTTTGGCCTTCAAATTGGAAAGGACAATGATCCGACCCCACCACAGAAATAAGGCCGTTACGAATACCATTCCATAAAACATCCTGATTCCATTTTTCTCTTAGTGGAGGTGAGCAAACGTATTTGCCCCCTTCAAAGTCGGGAAGATCTAAATAACTAATATCAAGAACCAAATAATGCGGACACGTTTCTGCAAAGGCCTTCACTCCACGTTTCTTCGCTTCGTCCACTTTTTGTAAAGCGTCTGCACAGCTGACATGGACGATATAAACAGGGGCATCAGCTGCCTCGGCAATCGCTAGCGCTCTGCCAGTAGCTTCGGCCTCCATGATTGTCGGGCGGGTATATCCATGATAGATCGGGTCTGTTTTTCCCTCAGCGATGGACTGTTTGACAAGTTCATCAATCACATCACCATTTTCTGCGTGAACATTGGTAATCACTCCAAGTTCCCCAGCTTTTTTCATAATCTTATACATTTCAAGGTCATTGACCATCAATTCTCCCTTGTAAGCCATAAACAGTTTAATAGAACTAACGCCGTATTCTTCGGCTAAAATGGGCAATTCCTCTAGGACTCTATCACTGTATTCATTAATAATCGCATGAAGCCCATAATCAATAGCAGATAATTTCCCTTTTTCAATCCACTCCTTCTGTGTATCAATTAAAGAAGCCCCTCTTTTTGGATTCGTAAAGTTAATAATACTGGTAATTCCGCCAACTGCAGCCGCTTTGGTACCGCTTACAAAATCATCCGCCGTACCTGTACTCTGAAACGGCCAAGCCAGATGGGTGTGAACATCTATTCCGCCAGGCAATATGTATTGATTACTAGCATCAATAAGACAGTCTCCGATTTCAGGTTTAATTTTTTGTGCAATAGAAGTAATCGTTTTTCCTAGAATTTCTACATCCGCTTTGAATACGCTTCCGGATGTAACGACAGTACCGTTTTGAATAATTGTTCTCATATAGAACCCCCCTTTAAAGAATAGATATTTATACCACAATACCCAGAGGAGGAATGGATGAAAGCAAATTATCGAATTTTGCTGCTAGATTGATAACTACTTTTTATTAGTCTTTTAGAGACTACGATTTTATCTATTCCTCATGAGTGTATTGTAGAATGTGATTTCTCTCTCCGGTTTGATTCAATGCATGATACACTGTCCCTACTCGTTTATAAACGAGCCCATGCTTCAACTAATGTTCTCTTAGATTGTGCAATAACAATATCTGAGGATTCATTTCCAACCGGTTTTACTTCAAATGCAACAACATTTCTGGAACCTTCTCCGATATATCCAATTTCTAATAAAACTCTTAAGTACTCAGTTAATTCCTTCACATCATTCTCACTTCCAGGATAACCAAAACGCGGATGCTGGTCGCCATAGGCAGGATCATTTTTATCTTTGATGTAGCAGTTACCGATATGGGCATGATTGATATAGTCCCGTGCAATCGTTAAGGCATCTGTTGAGGTTTCTCTTTGCATTGGCAGATGGCTTAAATCAAGCATTAAGCCAAATGAAGGGTCAAACTTTCTTACTTCTTTTGCTACTTCAACCGCTAATCGATTGGAGCCGATTAGGCATTTTTTATCGGTTTCGTCATCAAAAGTTTCTAATGAAAGAACAAGATCTCCTTTACTTCTTGCATATTGGGAAAGTTCGATAATCGAATCCGTAAGCAATTGAAGGGCTCTGTCCTCATCCTTTTCAGGTTTTGGACCGCTTAAAAAGCCTAGCTTTGCTGCGTTTAATTCATAGGCCTGGTCGATAGCTCCTTTAACCAAGTTAATAGCCGTTTGGCGTTTTTCAGGGTCAAACGAGTTCAAATCTCCTTTGTTGCTTAAAAGAATGGGCTGTGCGCCGAAGCCGATTGTCATTCTGCCTGATTCCAAAATAGAAGCTACTTTGCTTCTTTCTGCCGGATCATTAACTCTTGTCACTTCAATCCCTGAGAAAAAATCATCGGTAACAATTTTTTTCACTGTTTCCGAAATCGGACCATCACCTTTCATGGCCTCAGGATATGCCATAAAGTGTACAATGCCGACCTGCATGAAATGTTGAAGATCTGTTTTCATAAATAGCACCGGAATAAATCCGGATTTCCCCCTTTCAGTACGGGGAAAAAAGGACTTATGTGTCCTTTTCTCCCGGTAAATATTTTTAGTAGAATGATTACTTAGAGTATTTAAAACCTGTTAACGATCCATTATTTGAGAATTCACAAACGGCAGTTGGATCGACAACTACTTCAATTAAATATGGTTTTCCGCTCTCTACTGCACGCTGCAATGCTGGTTTAATTTGATCATAGTGAAGAACAAGCTCACCGCGGACACCCATACCCTCAGCAGTCTTAACGAAGTCAATTCCACGCTCTTCATTGTCACAAAGCTCATTTTTGTAAATAAGATCTGTTGAAATGGTTCTTTCGTTATAAAACCAGTTCTGTTGTTGGCGGATTAGTCCGAGCAATGAATTATTTAATACGAAAATGATGACAGGAATATCATGTTTAGCGGCAGTAGCAATATCTTGTAATGACATACCCAGGCTTCCATCTCCAAGGAAATTTACCGCTTGACGCTCAGGAAATGCCAGCTTGGCAGCCATTGCAGCTCCTAATCCCCAGCCCATCGTTCCCGCTCCTCCAGTTAATAAATAGGTTCGAGGAACATAAGTTTCAAATAATTGGCAAGACCAAATTTGGCTGATCCCACAGTCATGAGAAATAAAGGCATCACGATCTAAGAATTCACGTAATTCTTTAAGAGCACGTTCTGGACGGATTGGAAGATTATCGTAGTCTTGCTTCCGTGCATATTTCTTTCTTTCTTCTGTTAAATCAAGCTTTTGAACACCGGCTTCTGCAGCGGCTGCAACTCCAGCCCCTAATTCTCTATAGGCTTTTGCTAAGTCCGCCATAAAGGATTTAACATCTGCCATTATTCCTAGTTCCGTTTTTACGGTTTTACCAATCTCTTTTTTATCAAGGTTAATATGAATGATTTTGGCATCTCGTTTGAAAATGTCGACTGCACCTGTGCTGCGGTCTGCAAAACGGCCGCCAAGGTTAATGATCAGATCAGATTCAAGAATGGTCATGTTACCATATGGTGTATCAAGCATGGTTCCCATTCGACCTGCAAATAATGGATGATCGTTAGGGAAAGTATCCATTCCCATACCAGTCGTAACTACTGGAATTTGTAAGGTTTCAGCTAATTCTTTTAATTCTTCAGTAGCGTTTGCAAGGTTTACACCGCCGCCAGAAACAAGAACTGGTTTTTTAGCATCCTTTAAATAGGTTAATACTTCAGCAATTTCTTGTTCAGAAGCATGTGGCAGAACTTCCGGTTCATCTACAAATTCATCCCAATCAACTTCTACTAATTCTTTTTGTGTATTGATAGGAAGGTCAATTAAAACAGGACCCTTTCTTCCAGTTGTAGCAGCTGTCCAAGCTTCGTGGATCATTCTTGCAGCATCTTTTCCATCAAGCAGTTGATATACAGCTTTACACACAGGTTTCGCCATTTCACAGATTGGTGCTTCTTGGAACTGCATGGTTCCTAGTAGTCTCGAACTTTGTTGCCCAGTAAATGCGATCATTGGAATAGAATCCATATAGGCGCCATATAAACCAGTTAGGAAGTTTGTTCCGCCAGGACCGGATGTTGCTGCGCAAACTCCCACTTTCCCCGTTGCTCTTGAGTAACCATCAGCCATAAATGCTCCTGTTTGCTCATGACGAACGACGTAAGATTCAATAGTAGTGTTATTGCGAATAGCATCATATAATGGAAGAATTGCCGCTCCTGGAACACCGTAAATATGTTCAACACCTTTACGAACTAGGTACTCCGCGATTGCCTCTGCAGCTGTCATTTTTCGTTTAACCATGATGATCTCTCCTTTAACGAGTGAATTGATTTATTTTTTTAAAAATATCGGTAATCGTATTTTTCTGGCCAACATTCCCTGGAAAGACAATATAGGCTGTATTCTTAATTCTAGCTTCTTCACCTGTAAGCAAGACTGGTACACCAGCTGCTGCCTGTCCGAGGATCTTTGCTTTTTTAATTCCCAATCCGCTTGTAGCGATATCACTCGAAGTGATTCCACCCTTTGCCATTATGAATCTTGGTCTTACTTTTAATAATTGGACTAATTCAACAAGTGTGTTTGAAATGGTTTGACTATATTTCAAGTTATCTTCTTTGTTTGCTGCTTTAATCACACTTCGGCTTGTATAAACCACCGTATCTTCTCCATTTGCAATCGATTGTTCTAGTAAACTAGAAACTCTTAAAATCTCATCCCTCTGATCAAATGGAGACAGGATTTTTTCAACATTAACCTCGATTGATTTAACATGGACTTCAGACATTAAGTCAGAAAGCTGATCGGTTGTTTTCTTCGTATGGGAACCAACAACAAGTAATCCGCCATAACCTTCAATCGACTGGTCATTAACCATTTCTTTTGCCTCAAGGTAGGGTTTATGATTAAACCCGCCTACTGAATTAACAAAAGATGCAGCCGTTCTGAATAAGAAGTGCTTACCCTGATCGATTGCTTTTAAGACAGCCAAAGAAACAATATCCAAATCTTGATAGTTAACAGCATTGACGACTATTGGAGCATTATTGGCTGCTCTATTTAGAATCGAAAGGACTTGATCCACACCACCCTGACGAATATCATCTAAAGTAATCGTTAAGATGGTTGGAAGTGAATAGGAACCTTCTGATTTTTCAACGATATAGTCAGGGAGATTTGCAGTTGAGTATCCGAATACAGAATCCTTGGCAAATTCCGTTTCATTGGCTGGTACAAGAACCTTATCTTCTAATAAATAGTGAGTGTTCTCGACTGTGTATCGGTTTCCTTCAAAGAAGGCAGGGATAACCAAATGTCCTGAAACTTCCCAACTCAATTTTTCTGTTAAGACCTTCTCAATCACAGAGGTTTCTAACGGATAGTGTCCTCGCAATGTGGAATCACCGCGGCTGATCACTGAAAATGAAATATCTAGTTCTTTTGAAACCTCTACCAAGTTTTGAATAATTTCTGTATTAATGGCTGTTGCTTTTTCAGGGTCATAGCTTCTTGTATTGGTTAAAACATAGAGAACATTTCGATCATCAGCTAATCCTTCACGAAGCCATTTCTTATCCCAGTCCGTGATGACATAAACATCATGGACGGTTTGTACTCCTGTAGGATCATCATCCAAAACAACAAACTTATGATTGGATTGCTTAAGCTTTTCAGCAATTTTTTTTCGGAATGGATTTTCACTTTTTTGTGTTGAAGCATTGCTTAGGATTTCTTGGTAAATCGTGTCTAATAGTATCGTCACGTTTTCCCCCTCCCTTATTTCACTAAAACAGAATTGACTAGCTTTTCAACATCAGTGACAATTCTTGAAGCTCTTAATTGGAAGAAGTCAAGAAGTTCATGCATTTTTCCGGATACACCAAAACGGTCTTGTGTGCCCACTCTTTTAAGCGGAACAGGATGGTTTTCAGCAAGCACCTCAGCAACAGCACTTCCTAAACCGCCAATAATGGAGTGTTCTTCTACGGTTACAACATGGCCTGTTTTGGACGCTGATTTAACAATGGCTGCAACATCGATTGGTTTAATGGTATGAATGTGCAGCACGTCTGCCTGAATACCTTTTTGAGAAAGCTGTTCAGCTGCTTTAAAGGTTTCATCCAGCATGATTCCTGTACTAATGAGTGTTACGTCGCCGCCATCACGGTATTTAATCGCTTTGCCAATTTCGAATGGATCTTCTTTCTTTGTAACGATAGGTACCGGAAGCTTTCCAACCCGTAAATAAACCGGCCCCTCGAAGTGATAAGCTGCTTCTACCGCTTTTTCCATTTCAACTGAATCAGCAGGTACGATCACCGTCATTCTCGGCAATGAACGCATCAGTGAAATATCTTCAAGTGGTAAATGGGTGGCCCCCTCCTGGGCAGCTGATGTACCAGCATTATGACCAACAATCTTAACATTGTTATTGGAATAGCATACAGAAATTCTCATTTGGTCAAAAGCGCGGCCAGTTAGGAAGTTCGCATAGGCATTCGCAAAAGGAACTTTGCCGCCAATCGCTAAACCTGCTGCAGTTCCAACCAAATCACATTCGGAAATTCCTACGTTAAAGAACCGCGTTGGAAATTGATCTTTAAATAGATTAGTAAGATTTGATTTTGCACAGTCTGCATCTAAAACAACTAAATCTTCATGTTGATGTCCAAGCCTTATTAGAGCTTCACTAAATCCTTCACGAGGTGCTTTTTGTTGTACGGTCATTTATACCAACTCCTTTAATGCCAATTCTAATTCCTCGTCATTTGGAGCTAAGCCATGCCACTTATGTGTGTTCTCCATAAATGAGATTCCTTTACCTTTAACCGTGTGAGCCAGGATCGCTGTTGGCTTGCCTTTTACCGTTTTTGCTTCTTCAAAGGCAGCATGTACCTGTTCTAAATCATGACCATCAATTTCAATGACATGCCAGCCAAACGCTTCCCACTTGGCAACAAAATCCATCATTCCTTTTACGTTTTCAACATAATCATCCAGTTGGATTTTGTTCCAGTCGATAATGGCGCAAACATTGTCAAGCTTGAAGTGGGCTGCTGTCATGGCTGCTTCCCATACTTGACCTTCTTGAGATTCACCATCGCCAATCATGACATAGGAGCGTCTGGATTTACCATCCAGCTTGGCACCTAAGGCAACACCATTTGCTAAAGATAATCCTTGACCAAGTGAACCTGATGAGGCATCCACTCCCGGAATATGTTCGCCGCACGGATGACCATGCAGGCGTCCATCTACATCTCTAAATGTCATTAGTTCTTCGACTGGGAAAAAACCTTTTTCAGCTAAAACGGAGTAGTAAACTGGAGTACAATGTCCTTTTGATAAAAAGAAGACATCGCGTTCTTCCCAATCAGGATTATTTGGATCGACATTCATGTGCTCAAAAAAGAGATCCATCAGTAATTCAGTTGCAGATAATGAACCTCCTGGATGTCCGCTTCCTGCATGGTGTGTCATTCTTACAATGTGCTGGCGAATTTTTTTTGCTAAGCCATCTAAAAATTCTTTTCTATCTGGTGCTAACACCATTTTATTCCCTCCTGTTGTTGCTTATTAAGAAACCGCGTTTCTTTTGTTACTTAAAAAAAAGCAACGATTTTAATGACTACTTCTTTTCTCCAATGACGTAAATGCTGAATCACAATACGAAGAACCAAAACCAAACAATTTAACTTATACGTCATTTCGTGTTGCTTATTAGGAAACGACGTTTCAAAATTATTTTATTAAGGAAATCATACCATTCAAAGCAATCACTTTCAATATGTTTTTAGAAATTTTCACATTTTTCAATTTCAATTTCTATTTCCTATTTCGCTTAAATGGTTCCACTTACTTTCATAACATCAACATGGACGGATTCATTGTTTTGTTTTCGTCTGAAAGTATTTGTTAATTTACCGAGTTTTTCAATTTCAATTGTTACTACATCACCATCTTTTAGCCAAACCTTTTTGTCTTCAGGATACCCCAAAATGACCCCTTCTGGTGTTCCCGTTAGAATAATGTCACCTGGTTGAAGTGTTATATATTGGGAAACATAATTCACTAGTTCATCACAATTAAAAATCATATCTGAAGTATTGGAATCCTGGCGAATTTCTCCATTAACGGATAAGGTAATCCTTAAATTATTGGGATTTTCGACTTCCTCTTTGCTAACTAAGTTGGGACCAATTGGACAGAATCCATCGCTTGATTTCCCAAGGAGCCACTGTGAAGTTTTGTTTTGTAAATCACGCGCAGAAACATCATTTGCAGCACAATAACCATACACAATGGACAGTGCAGCCTCTGTTTTAATATTTTTTGCCTGTTGGCCAATAACAATGGCTAATTCTGCCTCATAATCTACTTCAGAAGATGTGTTAGGCATCATAACCTCTTTTCCATGGGCATTAATCGTATTATTAAATTTACTAAACACAATCGGAACCTGAGGAAAAGGCATATTACACTCGATTGCGTGCTTTTTGTAATTCAATCCGATACAAATAATTTTTGGCGGTTCAGGTACACAAGGTCCATAGTTAAGTGAATCTTCCTTTAAAAATAACGCATCATCCATTTGGGAATTTTCAACCAGCCTTTTCAGCCCTTGTTTTGCACGTTCCCCACCAGTAATCAATTCAAGCACTGTTTTTGGAATATCTTTAATATAAGGAAACTTTGTGGTTGCAGCCTCTGTGTCTAATATCCCCCTATTTGTTTTGACTCCTAAAACAAGTTGTTCATTTTTGTAAAAAGTAACAGTAATCACTACCTAACCTCCAATTCGCGGAAGATTCCAATACTAGCCGCTATGTATCTGATATTAAATGAAATACATGTATGGTATAATAATAGTCAGCTGCACATTGACAATTGCATACATAAAGGGTTGGGACAGCAAATCTTCTGTCCTGTAAAATGTATGGAGCGTCATCGATGACGTTAATCATCATGCAGAATACCTTTTTTTCAAAAATGTAAATGAAGAGAGCATTACAACCCCCCACAGGTTGAATGCTCGTTATAGTGAATTAGTTATTTACCGTTACCCTTGAAAATACTTTACCCCATCCGTTTACCACTTTAGGATCTATATCTACCATCTTTAAACATTCCCACAAAAGGACATTAATGGTGTCATACATTGGCAAGTTATATTTTTCTTCGTAGTATTCTACTTTGTTTACGGCAGGGAAATTTGTACATACGACACTTAATGCATCTGCCGGTGTTATGGCTACGGATTGGATTTGCTCTTCAATCCTTTCTTGTGTTACTTGGCTGAAAGAACGATTATGTGTTTGAGAAAGTCCTGAAATATTAATTGTTTCAACATTACAATGCTTTTTGTATTGTTCTGCAATTTTTTCGTTAATTTCAGGAATGTACGGAGAGACAAGGTGTACCGATTTAATATTGTGCTCTTTAAACGCCCTTACTTGAGACAACATGGAAGTAGTTGCCGGAATACCTGTTCTTTTGGTAATGGCTTCACAAAGCTCACGGTCTACATCGAATCCCAGCCATCCGCCTGATGTACCATTCCATGCAATGACATCCACTTCAGCATGTGCTAACAATTCTGCAGCTTGAAGCATTGGCTCAAAATTAAATTGACTTAAAGCATCTTGTTCAAGTGAAATTTTCGTAACCTCAAAGCGTCCATAGTGGCAAGTTACTTCCGGAACATTGTAAAGCATTCTCGAGCAAATTGGCTCTAAAGTCGTGTTAGAAGATGGAGTAAGCATTCCTATTTTTTTAGGTTCTTTCATGTTAAATCCTCCTAGTAAATTCAATGATTTATTTTTCACTGCTGATGGTACTGCCAATTTTTTTATTGTAATTAATTAAACTTGAAACCGTTGCCAAAAGGAGACCTGCAAAGACAAACACCATTAATGCCAAGAAATAGGATCCTGTTGTGGATACAATAAGACCGACATAAATTGGTGTTATAACACCCGCAATATTTCCTGCGAAGTTCATACATCCACCGACTGTACCAATATGTTCGCGTTGTGAGATGGCAGCAGGAACACTCCAATATAAACCGCCCCAACGAAGGAAGAATAACGCAAATGATAGGGTGATAATCGCCTCTGTTACTGATGTTGATCTACTTAAGAAGAAAATGGACAGTGCAGTCATACCCCCGGCTATGGATAACATCGTTCTCATAACCGTATTATAATTGCCGCCTTTTTCACGCCACTTGTCTGTAATCCAGCCGCCAATAAGTTCTCCGACAAATCCAGAGCCGAAAATAATGAGAATGGATGATCCAATGGACTTAATATCCAAATTTTGTGTTGCAGCTAGATAGGATGGACCCCATGTCATTAATCCATAGAAAACAGTGTTAAACGAAAACCAGCCCAGACACATACACCAGAAATTGCGGGCCTTCAAGTAGTCTTTTGGGCCAATTTTCATTCCAGTAGCATTACGCTTATGCTCTTCGTACTCCTCCTCGAGTGCTTGTCGAATATATTCGCGTTCTGCTTCATTCACTTTTGGATTGCTATTCGGTCCACCTTTAATAATTTTCCATACCCAATATGCAACCATAATGGTAAGGATACCAGCACCAATCAATGCACCGCGCCAGCCTCCGAACCATGCCATAAAGGCAACAATAATAGGGCCTCCGACTGCGGTTCCAAGTGGTGCACCGCTATCAATAATGGTGGCCCCACGGCCTCTTTCCTTTGAACTAAGCCAAATCGCTTGTAATTTCGAACACCCCGGCATAACAGGGGCCTCTGTAATCCCAAGTAAAACTCGAAGAAAAAAGAGTGATTTCGCACCTGAAATAAATCCTGTCAATGCTTGGACAATCCCCCATCCAAGTGCAGCACTAAATACTACTTTATCTGGGCGATATTTGTCGGCAATCCAGCCTGATGGAATTTGCATGATGGCATATCCCCAAAAGAAGGAGCTAAGAATGAGTCCTACGATAGCTGGATCTAAATTTAAATCCTTTTGGATCGCTGGCATGGCGATAGATAATACAGCTCGGTCAACATAGTTAATCGTAACTAACATAAGCAACATAAAGAATACTCGCCAACGGATATTGGTTGGCTTTGCCGTTAACTCAATACGCGGTTCTTCTACATTTAGGTTTAAGTTACCTTTTGCCAAAAAAATTCCCCCTTTTTTCAAATAAAGATGTTCGATGTGTTTCACTTAAAAGATAAAGCAATGTTTAGGAATCACCCCCTTCAATTAATGGGGAACACACCTGGGGACTTAACAAGATGTTTTTAAATTAGCAAGTAACTTTTGTTTGACATTTTAAACACAGATTACAGGACAGTGGTACCGCTTACAGTACCATCAGTAACTCTTGTGCCTTCGAATGGCGATAGTAGATTATTCGTACCTTCTTTTGTCGTCTGTCGACAGTTAATCATCCGAAACTTTTTTTGTCGTCTGTCGACAGTTAATGTATCCACCTCCTAATGTTAACTTTTATGTATGTAAACCTAAAAAAACCGAACCTATTCCGTTTTTTTAAGATTTAGCTGTTTGGCAAAAATCTCTCTTAAATGCAGTAAGTCTGTTTCAAGATGCTTTTTCATCATTAACGATGCATTTTCTTCATTTCTTCGTTTAATTTGATCAAGGATTTCTTGATGTTCGTTAAAAACAATCCTCTCTCGATTCTCACCCTGGAAATTTAATACTCTATAGTAATGACTTAAAGATTTTAAATCTCTAAGCTGTTTCATTAACCTTCTATTTTGACTATATTTTGTAATCAGATCATGAAATCGGCTATTTTCCTCAATTAGGGCAAGCCTATTTTGTTCACCATCCATATTAAGATACTTCTTTGCATTTACAACTGTATTTTCGATTTCTGCTATTTCCTGACTAGTTGCGAACCTTGTTGTCAATCCCGCCGCTAACGACTCAAGGGCAATACGGCATCCATATATATCCACAATATCCTTCATGGTTGGTTTATAAACTGTTATTCTTGATTTTTCATCAATAACCAATAATCCTTCTTTTTCCAATGCGCGGACTGCTTCTCTAACCGGGCTGCGACTAATATTTAATTCTCTTGCTATTCTAGCCTCAAATAAACTATCACCAGGTTTTAATACCCCTTGAACAATCATTTCTCTAATCGAATTATAGACTTGATCATAATATCTCACTGGTTTTTCTATCGAGAAAGAATCCATAGCATTCTCCAATCCTGCCGTCTGTCGACACTTTATTCTTTTTTATATCAAAACCATTCATCACTTTCTATTGTTGCATATTAAGAAACGATGTTTTACATTTTTTTTTCTAAACTAAAAATAACATCTTTACTAAACAGTTTCAATATTTATTTTTGAATTTTTCAATAATTTTTATTTTTCTTCATAAAGATAAAAAGACATACCTTTGATAGTATGTCCTCATGATTGATTCTTCTTAAGTTCCATTATTTTTTGTATCCAAGTCGCTCAGAGATTTTCATTCCGACCTCAATAAGTTTATTCTTTATCAAATCAATTTTCTCCTCATTCATCCTCATAGAAGTACCTGATATACTTACTGCTCCAGTAACATCACCAAGATGATTGAAGATTGGTGCCGCTATACAAGTAATTCCCGGTTCATTTTCTTCGCTTTCAATTCCGAAGCCTTGGTTTTTGATAGTTTTGAGATTTTCGAATAATTCTTCCGTAGTTATTATCGTATTTTCGGTGTGCCTTGGTAAACCCTTTTGCTTAATAATTTCCATTACTTCACTATTCGGCAAGTTTGCAAGTATGACCTTACCCGCACTCGTACAATGCATGGGGGCACGCTTGCCTACCTGGGAGTGCATTCTTAAAGTCTCACTCCCCTCCAGTTTTTCAATGTAGACAGCTTCCTTTTGTGAATAGATGACTAAATGAATCACTTCATTTGAAATTCTTTCCAATTCCCTTAAATATGAGGCCGCCTCCTTACGAATATCAATCGAATCTAATAACTTGTTGGCGATCTCCAAATAAATATAGCCCAATTTATATTTCTTCGTTTCCATGTCTTGTTCAATGAAACCATTTTCCACTAACGTTGCGAGTAAACGAAAAATAGAACTTTTATTTAATTCCAGTTTTTCAGCTAGTTCAGTTACTCCTATTCCTTCTTTCCTGGCACTAATTAGTTTAATAATGGTCAATGCTCTGTCCACTGACTGCACCATTGGAATCCCACTCTTTCATAAACATATATTTTTAATGAACCATAACCTGCAATCGCAATAATTTATAAAATAGAAGTTTGCTGTTCTAGATACACTGATTCTCCTCTTTAATGTCTTTACTGTTAAAGTTGCTTATTAGGTAACTCCATTTAATTTTATCTATTTTCAAATAATTTATCAATTAAAAGAATATTTCCCAAAAAAATAAGTGGTAAAATAATCCACTTGCAGATTGTCGAGAAAGGGTATTTTTCTCGGCAATTTTTATGTTGTCAGAATCAAAATAACAATTTTATAGATTGTCCCTGCAATTGGGCCTGTTGATTTCACCACACTTTATTATGTATTAGTTCAGTAAAGGACCTTATTGAAAAACACTCTGGTGATTGGCGCGGAAGGCACGAAGACTCCTGCGGGAGTACGGGGCTGGGGAGACCCCACAGGCGCTTCAGCGCCGAGGAGGATCCCCGGCACGCCCGCGGAAAGCGAAGTGCCTGGAGCGCCAATCACCAGACAAGTTCCAAAGTCTAAACTAATAATATTATAACGAATTAGCGCGGTGAATAATTAAAGTAAATAAATAAAAGGCTATCGAAAGTTTTTCGACAGCCTGTAAGTGGTAAAATAAACTACTTATTCTTTCAGCTTGATTTGAAAATGCATTTTTCTTATTTTTTTTTGTCCGCCGATAGGAATACCTGCTAATAAACAAACGATCAAGTATGATATTTTGATATAAAAAACTGCACCACCCTTTGTTAGTTGTTTTTAACAATGGGGGTACAGCTCAAGATATTATCACATAAGACATTTTGACTACATCGCTCCACTTTTAAGCTTAAAGTCTATTTGTCAAAAATGGTTCCTTTTTTAAATACTGATTGTTTAAATCCAAATTTATTCAACAAGTAGTAGGAGATGCCACCTACAACTAATCCAATTGGCCAACTAAGATCAACTACGATAAATGCACTAGCCGCGCCAATGATCATGGCGATAACTGCGGCCATATTTAACCCACTAAACTGACCATTCGGATTGTACAATTCACTAATATCCACTTTTTGCTTGCGCAATATTAAATAGTCCACAACTAATATAGCCGTGATTGGTGCTAAAAATGCAGAATACGTTAGGATAAAGATTCTCAATCCATCTGATGAACCTGGCAGGATCAATTTCCAAGGGAAGGATACCAATGCAAGCAAGCCTGCAATAACTACTGAAACTTTATACTTAACTTTTGTAAACAATTGAATGATGTATGCTGCCGGAACAATGTTTGCCATCAGGTTAACACCAACTGCACCTAGAACGATGAAAACTGAGACGAAGAAAGTAATAAAATCATTGTTTACAATTTTTGCGAACCCTTGAACAGGGTTGGCAAGGCCTGTTGCAGAAGCAAGCATTACTCCAAGACTCATTACCGTAAGATACGCGACCGTAACCGGAGTAAAATACATGAGAAATCGCTTAGGAGCTGATACTCCTGCTTTCAATTCACGTGAATAATCAGATGCACTAAGGAAAAGCGCAGCATAGTTCCCAAGGAATGCCATTGTGAATGACCAGAATTTGATTCCCCATGTTCCTTTCGCTTCTACCCAGGTTGAATGAATGACTGGAGTATGGTCTTTTAAAACGACTACAAATGCATAAATAAATGCTGACATAAGTATTATTGCGATCAGTGAGTTCATCCACTTAATTGTGTGGAAACCTTTTAAAGATAAAACAATTTGGATGAGCACAAGAATTACAAAACTGATAGGTATACTATCAATTTTTCCTCCAGTTGCAATCTTTATGATCTCGCTTAATCCAGTTGCTCCAATCCACGACTGAAACCCATACCAAACTATTGCAGGGATACCTCTCAATATTGACGAAATAATTGCACCCTTCATACCAAAAGCCATTCTTAAATGAATTACATAGGGTACTCCCGCACGATAGCCAAAACCGTCATTAATTAGAAAAGCACCAGCGATAATAGTAGTTGCAATAAGTAATGAAACGATAGTTTGCAGCAAATTCATTGTTGCGGTTCCAGCAACAACTAAACCCGTTCCTATAGCCATATTACCTAGACTTACACCGTCCCCTGCGAACATCAGCGCGAAACTCAGTGGATTGAGTATTCTTTTTTCAGGTCTATTTGGTCGTAGACTTTCTTCCACACCTGAAAAGTCATATCCTTGTTTTGCCTGCCTTCCTTGATTTGGCTGAAGTACTGGATTTGTCATAATAGATCCCCCTTTATTTTATAAAGCGACACTAATTTCCAGATTCATTTTGATAGTTTCATTATCACTTGAAATATCCCGCAAAATATGGGTTCCAGCTAGCCCCCCCATACAGGTCGAATGCCCATCATTGTTAATATTTATTTGTTTACTGTTGCCCTTGAAAACACTTCTCCCCAACCTTTTACTTTGGATGGATCTACATCTACCATTTTTAAGCATTCCCAAATAAGCACATTAATCGTGTCATACATTGGCAGTTTGTACTTTTCTTCATAATATTCAACCTTAGCTACTGGAGGAAAATTCGTACAAACAACACTCAAAGCATCTGCGGAAGAAACTGTTACTTCCTTAATTTGTTCTTCGATTCTTTCCTGCGGTACCAAACTAAAGGAACGATTGTGAGTTAAATTGAGTCCCGAAATTTTAACAGTTTCTATTCCACAGTAATTCTTATATTGTTCAGCAATTAATCTATTAATTTCAGGAATATAAGGGGTCACAAGATGTACTGATTTAATATCATGCTCTTTGAATGCTCTAAGTTGAGATAACATTGAAGTTGTTGCTGGGATTCCAGTTCTTTTCGTAATCTCTTCGCAAAGCTGCCTGTCTACATCAAAACCAATCCAACCGCCTGATGTTCCGTTCCATGCAATAACATCCACCTCTGCATGTGCCAGTAATTCTGCAGCCCGAAGCATTGCTTCCATATTGAATTGACTTAATGAATCCTGCTCAAGGGAAATTTTCGTCACTTCGAAACGGCTAAAATGACAAGTTACTTCCGGAACATCATGCAGTATTCTTGAGCAAATCGGCTCCAAAGCTGTATTAGATGATGGTGTCAGCATTCCAATTTTTTTAGGTTCTTTCATTATGAAATCCCTCCTGTAGTTTAATAATTTTGGGTAAAATATAGCGCTTTCATTTTTGTGAAATAAAGGTAAATCAAATATTTACCTTCCTAAATATCTAGCCCCTATTGGAGTGATGTTCCCAGCCCAATCAGTATAATAGCCTTCCTCATTTAGTTCAGTTAGTACAAAAGGAATCCAATTGCCCCAGGAGTTTTTATTTTCACCAAAGATAACTGAATCGACATTATCAATTTCTCCATCTGGCCAGCCGTATGTATACCAGAAAGTAAGATTTAGTGGATCATAAATCTCGGTACTTACTGTCCCGCTTAGAAGTCCGTGATTGGAAATAGACTTTTCGTGCGGTGCTTTTGGATCAGGAGTTCTATCACTGATTATTTTTTTCATTGTTTCTAAATCAATTTGGGATTCGTTATCGTTTAAGAGTTTCATAGCTCGATGATAACGGAATTCGGAAGAATCAAAATGAATGGAATTTCCTCTCTTGCTATCATCGAGGGGTATCATCGTATCAGTTTCCCACCTATTGGCTCTTGCTGCTATTCCATTGTCTTTAATGGTGAATTTTTCTGCCACTGTAACAGTCTTATAGCCAACTTCTACAACAGCCATGTTCCCATTAATATCCGCAAAAAGGTAATTACCCTGGGCACCGATTCCTTTTGGATTCTCTTTAACAAATTTAATTGCTTCATCGACCGTCGAAATCATTGCCCCCATTTTTAAAAACCAATCAACAGAATCTAGTTTATAAGGATCTTCCATTTCTTTAGGCACGACCCAAGATCTAGTCCAGGAAAAACCTGTTTCATTCATCCCCCTATCCGAACCAATATTAATCAGTTCTCCGGATGTGTCTTTAATAAGACAGGGAGTGTGCACAAATTTATATCCTCCCTCTTTTGGAATTGTCACACATACAGGTTTTCTCGGACCTTCGAGGTAAGGATTATCACTGGTAGATGCCAAAAACACTCGCCTGCCAATGGTCGCTGTACCAGTTGCCCCCATTATGGTACAAGCTGCTAAGACCGAATGATCGGAACCAAAAATAAGCAAAATGGCACCTAATATTACTAGGTTTAATATTATTTTCACTTTTTTTTCCTCCATTAATTTAAAAATAAATTGAATATTCATTTAATTGAATTATAATTGTAATTAGATTTTTCCGGAAATACTGATTTTTTATGTGTCCTATAAGTCTATGCTTATAGTTATAAGAAAGTGGGAATCCTATGGATATTGAGCATATGTATCGTATTTTTTTAACCCTTGCTAAGGATAAGAATTTTTCTAGAGTAGCAGAAAAATTACATATTTCTCAGCCTGCTGTTAGTCAACATATTAAAAACCTAGAAAAGTTGTACGATGTACCATTATTTATTCGCTCGAAGAATGTATTATTGACTCCTGCAGGCGAAACATTAGTAACCTATGCGGAGAAAATTCTCTCTTTATATGACCAATCATTCCTAGCAACCGAAGAACAAAAGACTAGCAATAACCCAATAAAAGTTGGTACAAGTTTAACCATAGGTACTTATTTTCTTCCAAGAATAATATCCCTGTGCAAGGAAAATATGGTAGATAATGTTATTCATGTGAAGGTTGGGAAATCGAAAGAAGTTATTCAAAAACTTTTAAATGATGAAATTGATGTGGCACTCATAGTTGAGGAAATACCAATGAAATTGCTGATAGCAGAACCATTCGCTGAAGATGAGATTGTTTTAATCATCTCACCGGATCACTCTTGGGCCAAAAACCATGAATTAGGAATCAAAGAGCTGCTTGAAGCAAATTTCATTATTATGGAAATCGGTTCTCATAAGCTTGCTGAGGATACATTGAAACGACTTGGAATTGAATTTACCCCCTCGAATTCGATGGAGATAGGAGATACAGAGGCACTGAAAAGCTCTGTAGAAAATGGGTTAGGAGTAGGAATTGTATTCTACTCGGCTGTACAAAACGAAGTGCAAAAGGGAACCTTAAAAGTCTTGAGAATTAATGGACATAAAATGTCTCAAAAATTTTACTGGGTGACAAAACCTAACTTATATTCAAATAAAAATGTCGATATGCTAAAAGAAATCATTTTTTCCAAGAATATAAATGTTGCTTCAATAGAAAAAAATTAAATTAGCAACTCAATATCATTTGGTTTGGTCGTTGGACTATAGCGTTTAATATCACACATTTTAAAGTAAAGGCTCTGTTAAACGATATTGTTGTTTTTTATACTCTGTTGATTGGAGTGGAAGGCGCTCGACTCCTGCGGGAGTACGGGGCAAGGGAGACCCCACAGGCGCTAAAAGCGCCGAGGAGGCTCCCCGGCACGCCCGCGGAAAGCGAGCGCCTGGAGCGGAAATCAACAACCAAATTTAACAGAGCAAAAGTAAAAAAAGAAGGATAGGAAAGCAGAAATAATATCTGCTATTTCTATCCTATTTTTGTACTACATTTGACCGCCTGGAACGGAAAAAATCAACAGAAAAGGTTCAGAGTAATAAAAAAAAGAGGGTGCCCCTAAAAGATATACTTTTTGGGACACCCTCTTTCAATCAGCTTAAGTTGAAACTGCTATTTTCTTATTTTTTAGTTTTGTTCCTTTAAGAGATCATATAATGATAGTGCAACAATTTTCGTTGCTTTGATTAAATCATCTATTTTCACATGCTCGTCTGCACGGTGCCCATTTGCCTCCAATAAAGTTCTAGGGCCAGCACCAAATAAAACTACGGGAATATCTGCTTCATAGAAGTGACGAGCATCCGTATACAACGGAGAACCGACTATTGGAAGCTCTTCTCCATCCATAATTTCTGACCAATTTGCGGCGAAAGATTGTACCAATGGAGAATTGACAGGTACAGGCCCAAAACTGCGTGCCAATATAATTTGATTAACTTCTGCTTCCACCCCTGGATAATTTTCAAGTGCTTCGGCAATGACATTCCGAATTTCAGCTTCTGCAGCCTGTGGATTTTCTTCAGGAATTAATCGTCTATCAAGACGAATCGAAGCTGTATCAGGAACAACATTCGTATTAATACCACCTGAAATCAATCCAACTACTAGATTAGGAGAACCAACATTAGGAATATTGGATTTTATCTTCGAGAAACCCTTTCTGTATTCATAAAGTGCACTTAATACACCTGTCATCGCTTCCAGGGCATCATGTCCATATTGCGGCTCTGCAGCATGAGCAGACTTGCCTTTTAATTTTACTTCTAAATGCAGGCAGCCATTATGGGCATTGACAAGGGAATATGTAAATCCCGGACAAATTGCCATATCAGGGTTTATTAGCCCTTTCTCGAGCAGCCATTTTGGTCCAATGTCACCGCCAGTTTCTTCATCAAACGTAAAAGCCAATGAAATTTTTCCGTTTAATGTTTCTTTCAATTGCCTTAAGGCTAATGTAGCGAATGTAAAAGAGGCGATATCCGATTTTGAAACAGCTGCGCCGCGGCCATAAAGTTTTCCATCCACAATATTGCCCCCATAAGGATCTTGCGTCCAGCCAAGACCAGGAGGTACCACATCCCCATGAGAGTTTAAAGTGATTTCCGGACCTTTAGTGTTTCCAAACGTTTGAAATCCCACCACATTGGAGACCTTAATCATTCCAACCGCTTTCACTTTTTCTTCTTCTACTTCATTGATTGAAACATTTTCAAATTGAAAATCCTTTAGGCGCCCAAAAATATGTTCTGCAATTTTTTGGCAGTCACCTGGTGGGTTATCAGACGGAATCGCTACAAGCCCTTTTAAAAAGCCAATTAAGTTTTCTTGTTGCTCATCAATAAAATCAATAATTTGTTGTTTTTCTGGACTTAATGTTTTAGTTGTCATCTTATACTCTCCTTAATCTTGTTTTTATGATTGCTGGTTAACTGAATAATAGATTCCAGTAAAACCATGGTTCCTATTTCCATATCTTCAACCGAGGTGAATTCCTTTGGATTATGGCTGATCCCACCCTTACAACGGACAAAGATCATTCCTATCTTTGTTAGGTCAGCCATCGCCACCGCATCATGCCCGGCACCACTGACTAATGAAATCGGGTTCATTCCATTTAATAGAATGGCAGCTTCAATGGCATCCTCCATTTCTTGATCACAAAGGGCTGGTGCTGTTTCCATAACTTTCTTATACTCGAAAGTCAAATGACGTTTTTCACAAATTTCATGCGCAGTACGGAAGATTTCTTTTATAACACGCTCTTTCCTGTTAATATCTGTGTCACGAATATCTAATGTACCGGTTACTTCACCTGGAATCACATTACTTGCCCCGGGATTAACAGATAAATTTCCTACGGTTGCTACAATAGGAGCATTCTCCTTAGCCAATTTTTCAATTTCAAGAATAAATTCGGATGCACCTATAAGAGCATCTTTTCTTAGTAGAATTGGAACTGTGCCGGCATGTCCCGCAAAACCAGTTATTTTAAATGTATACCGGGAAGCACCGGCAATACCTTTTACAACCCCAACCGGTTGACCTAAATCTTCTAGAACAGGCCCCTGTTCAATGTGAAGCTCAAGATAACATAGAACGTCATTTGGATGATAGGCGGCTTCTTGATATCGAACAGGCTTCAATCCCAATTGTTTTAATGTTTCCCTTAACGAAATTCCCTTTTCATCCATTGCATATAAAGTCTCTTCTTTAAATGTACCGGCAATTGTCTTACTTCCTAAAAAAGTTGTATGGAATCGAACTCCTTCTTCATCGCTAAATCCTATAACCTCAATTGGATTTTCCATTCTGTATCCGCTTTCGGAGAAGACATGAACGATTTCAATCCCGGAAATAACCCCTAACATTCCATCATATTTTCCACCGTCAATCACAGTATCGAGATGTGACCCAATTAGGATGGCAGGTGCTTCCGGATTCATCCCCTCATAACGGCCGATTATATTATTAAGGTGATCAATGCGAACCGTCATGCCCGCCTCAACCATCCATTTTTCAACTAACTTTTGCCCTTCTTGGAACTCTTGTGTAAAGGCTAATCGTGTTACACCCTTTGATGATTTCGAAATCCTTCCCAACTCATCAATTCTTTGAGATATTCTCTGACCGTTGATTTTTCGCTTGAGGTCCAGCAACTGACATCCTCCTTACCTAACTCAGGTCCCATAACAAAGCGAGAACCACATGGGCAAATCCTTGTTATGGGACGGTTTTGTTGTTTCGATAAGATAAATTAAATTTCTACTAAACTACTGTTGGCGGAAATAAACTTACCTATTGGTTTTCCAACTATTCCCTCTTCAAGTTCGAATACTAGCTGCCCCCTAACAAAGGTTTTCGTCACCCGGCAATTAATGGTCCGGCCAATATACGGGCTTTGCTGATGACGATAATATAAGTCTTCTTTCTGGACAGTATAGGTTTGATTCGGATCGATGAGGATGATATCTGCATCTTTTCCGAAGTCGATACTTCCTTTTTGAGGTAAATTAAATCTCTCAGCAGGGTTGGCTGCGATCATCTGGGCAAAACGATTTATAGACAACCTACGTTTTTTAACCGCTTCATCAAACATTAAATCAACATTATTTTGGCAGCCGCTGATTCCTCCCCAGATTTCAAAAATATTATTTGTATCGCTTTGCTTCATTTCAGGAGGACATGGGGAATGATCGGAAGTCAGCATATCAATTTTTCCTTCCAAAAGAGCTTCCCATAATTGATCCTGTTCTGCCTTTTCACGCAATGGAGGTGCACATTTAGCAACGGATCCAATTTTTTCAAATGCCTCCAAATCAAGGGTGAAATAGTGTGGACAAGATTCTAAAGTAACATCTTGGCCTTCTTCACGCGCTTTTAGAATTTCCTCTACCGCACGTTTACTGCTGATATGAACAAAGTGCAGTTTACATCCTGTTTCTTTTGCTAAAAATAAAGCTCGTCTTACTGCATCCACTTCGGCAATAACTGGTCTGGACTCTACATAATCTCGAATGGCTGTCTTCCCCTGCTTGATTTTGTCAAGCGCATAGTTATCAGTGAATTCTGCATTTTCCGCATGGATGGAGAGAACATGTCCTAATTCTGCCAATTTCCTCATTCCCTGGAAAAGCGTGTAGTCATCCACATTTTTGAAATCACCAATTTCATCGGTGCCGCATGTCGCCATAAAACACTTATATGCTACTACACCTTCATCAGAGAGATCTTTTAAATCATCGATGTTTCCTGGAACTAATCCCCCATATAGTGCATAATCAACATAGGCTTTGTTTTCTGCAGATTGTAATTTTAGTCTTAACGACTCTTTATCAGTAGTAGCTGGAAGTGCATTCAAAGGCATATCGACAAAAGCGGTCGTTCCACCTGCTGCCAAAGCCTTTGTCCCTGTTTCAAAGCCTTCCCATTCCGTTCTCCCAGGCTCGCCAATATGAACATGGGTATCAATCATTCCTGGAAGAACAAATTGATTAGAAGCATCAACCACTTCTTTTGAGGTATCCGTAATATTGGGGGATATTTCGATGATTTTTCCATTCTTAATACCAATATCAACCTGTTCCACAGAATTCTTCAACACAACATTTCCATTTTTTATCACCAAATCATAGTTCAAATCTCTTAATCCTCCTATTCATGAATAATGGTTTTTTATATTAGCACCAACATTAAGTTGCTTATTGAGCAACCGTGTTTCATCAAGTGAACAAAAAAAGATAAAATTGATATTCCGATCTATTACGTTCGATCACCACCTAATAAATTTATATGTAAAATCCTCTCCTACTAAAAGATCTATAGCAGGAGAAGAAGAACATCCAGCGTGAACTACCTTTTTATAAGTACTGCCTAAAAAGGGGTAAGCGTTTCCAATCAATCCAAAAAAATTTATATTTACTAAAGAAGTTCTGAAAATGATGTGTAGCGCGGAAGAATATCGCTAAAATGAAGATTCGACTCAATTTCTTGCAGATGATCGATAGTTAATTTTACAGCTAAATCTTCATCTCTTTGTTTTATCGCATGAAAGATTTCAAGATGGTTACAACATGTCCCATTTCTCTCTTTCCCCCTGCCATAAATGGAAATAATAACATATGTTAACGAAATTAAATCCTCAAGATACTGGTAAAAATAAGAATTGCCCGCCATTTCTGCTATTTTCAAATGAAAATCTCCAGACATTTGCAAAGCTTCAATGTAGTCTCTCTGTTCAATTACTCTTAATTCTTCTTGAACCAAATTTTCAAGTTCTCGAATCTGTTCCTGGTTATATAATCGACAAGCTTTTCGAACTGCCTCTGCCTCAAGAATTCTTCTCATGTCAAATACTTCTTTTGCTTCTTCTTTTGAAGAACAGGTAACAAATGCACCTTTATTCTCAATAATTTTTACCAGCCGCTCATAGGACAATCTCCGTAGTACATTACGGACTGGAGTTCGGCTAACTCCAAAAGAATTAGCAATTTCCTTTTCAACCAATTGCATATTTGGAAAGAGCTTTCGATGGAGAATCGCTTGTTTAATCTTTTTGTAAATTTCTAATTCCTTGGAATTCATTTTTCGGTAGCCCTCTCTTTTAAAATTCAATATGATAAGCATCGACTAAGAATCCCAGAATGAGAAATAAAAAAGCTTACTAAAAGGCTTTGATTGTATTTCTTTTGGAATACTTTATTGTATACAATATCTATATAAATAGATTACTCCAGATTCTACTTATTCGCAAGCATTTTCTGAAAAATTAAAAAATATATTTGATAATTTCTGCCGGTAAAAAAAATGGATAGCCCCTTTAAGGCTATCCGGCACATTGCATCTATTTATGCCTCTATTGCTCTCGTCTTTTGATAAACCTCATTTTCCAATTCGCCTGTGATCTTACCAGTCAGTACTCCCGCTGTCATGCTTCCGCTGACATTCAAAGCTGTACGTCCCATATCAATTAATGGCTCAACAGAGATCAGCAATCCAACAATAGCAATTGGAAGGTTTAATACTGATAAAACGATCAGTGCGGCAAAAGTCGCTCCGCCGCCAACACCGGCAACGCCAAAGGAACTAATAGCTACTACCAAGATAAGCGTAATAATAAAGGATGGGCTAGCCGGATTGATGCCTGCAGCAGGCGCTACCATAACAGCTAACATCGCAGGGTAAATACCAGCACATCCGTTTTGGCCGATGGAAAGTCCGAAAGATGCAGCGAAGTTCGCAATCCCTTCCGATACACCAAAGTCTTTTGTTTGTGTTTTTATATTTAATGGTAATGTTCCTGCACTTGTACGTGAAGTAAAGGCAAATGTTAATGCCGGCAATGCTTTTTTCACATAATTTACAGGACTTAATTTTGCAAGTAGTAAAAGCAGCAGATGCACGATAAACATAGCGATTAAGGCCACATAGGATGCAATGACAAACTTACCTAATTTCGCGATTGCTTCATAATCACTCGTCGCCATCACTTTTGTAATTAAAGCAAGTACACCATATGGCGTTAAACGAAGAATAAGGGTTACGACCCGCATGATAATGGAATAAAAAGTATCAATGATCTTAGCAAAAAATTCTCCGTGTTCAGGATCCTTTCTCTTTACTCCGAGGTACGCCATACCCACAATCGCGGCAAAAATAACCACTGCGATGGTAGAGGTTGGACGCGCACCCGTTAGATCTTGAAATGGATTACTTGGAAGTAACTCGACGATTTGTTGTGGAATCGTCATATCTTTAACACCAACAACCTTTTCTTCCAACATAGCATTTCGAGCTACTTCTGCTTCTCCTGAACTTAAATGAATTCCTTCAAGGCCAAATCCTAGCGCAGAACCGATTCCGATCGCTGCAGAAATGGCAGTGGTACCAAGAAGAATACCAATAACTAGAAAACTGATTTTTCCGATATTTTTAGTCAGTTTTAATTTCGTAAACGCACCGACAATTGAAATAAACACAAGCGGCATAACAACCATTTGCAATAGTTTCACATACCCTGTTCCAACGATATTAAACCAATCGATAGACTTTATCGTAATATCCGACGTTGTCCCATAAATGAAATGAATGATAAACCCAAAAACAATCCCCAAACCTAGAGCAGCAAAAACACGTTTAGAAAAAGACACATGCTTCTTCTGCATCGCGAACAATCCTAAGACAATCAGTAGAAAAACTACTATATTAATGATAATCAGCAAGGTATTCATGATACTCCCCCTTAAATATTCTATATGTATTAAACACTACTATAATAGTATTAATCCAATCGGTCAAGTCGGAATAATTAGACCCCCCAAAAAAAGAATGTCGAATTAATGCGATGCTTAGCCCTGTAAATGATGCACTATACGGTTTATGATTAGATTAATAAAGATAATTGGGGTGTAGGGTATGAAAATGATTGGTCTCATTGGCGGTATGAGCTGGGAATCCTCAGTTGAATATTATCGGATTATAAACGAGGAGGTGAAAAGTAGATTAGGTGGACTCCATTCAGCAAAGTGTCTGATGTATAGCGTAGATTTTGCCGAAATTGAACGCTGTCAGTCTGAGGGTAACTGGCAAAGAGCTGGAGAAATCTTAGCCGAAGCCGCCGTATCATTAGAAAAAGCGGGTGCTGAATTTATCGTTATTTGCACGAATACGATGCACAAAGTAGTCGATTTCATCCAAGAAAAAATCACCCTCCCTATTCTTCATATTGCCGATGCAACAGCCGCTCAAATTAAAAAGAGTGACATTAGTACGGTTGGCCTGCTCGGAACAAAGTATACAATGGAACAGGATTTTTACAAATCACGGTTAGAAGCAAATGGGATAAATGTGATTGTCCCTAACGATCACGAACGGGAAATGGTAAATGACATTATCTATAATGAGTTATGTTTAGGGAAAGTTTTAGATTCATCCAGAACGGATTATAAAAAAGTAATAACCTCACTAACGGAAAACGGCGCGTCTGGAATTATCCTAGGCTGTACAGAAATTGGTTTATTGATAAAACAAGAGGATACGAAGGTTCCGTTATTTGATACAGCATCGATTCATGCAATTGCTGCGGTGAAAAAAGCACTTGAACTATGAGCATAGAGGAAATACTCAATAAAAAAGGATGTCCCTATCAAGTATCAGACACTTGAAACAGGACATCCTTGCTATTTAATATAAATCATTAAGTATGCCAAGTGGGAATTATCGAAAGAAATGCCACACAAACCGTCCCCATGGTCTGCCAAATGAATTTACAGTATAATAAAAGAGAAGTGCTAGGAACACTTCTCTCTTCATCCCTACCGCCAAGTAGGGGTAATATTCATTTATATTTCTCTGAGGCCATCCTGTTGCTTGCCACAGCTAGGATGGTTTTCTATTTTCATTGAAGGATTTCAACCATTTCCCCATACTATTTCACCGTAATCGGCTTTTTCAAGAAGATACCATAGCTGACAGCAGAAACTACAAGCAAAACAGCTCCAACAAGGAAGACATATTCAAACGATCCAGTTGCCTGTACGATTGCGCCAGTCACGATTGGTGCTAGTGATGCTCCAACAAAGCCACCAAAATTTTGAATTGAACCTAGTGATGCTACCATGTTTTTCGGTGCTACGTCAGTCGCAAGCGTCCAAATTACACCAGTTGGTACAGAAGAAGCGAAATAAGCAATTGTTATTAATGTGATTGCACCAGTAACACCTGACACATTTAACCAGGCAGCCATGTTAAGAATGTCCACATTGTATAAACAAGTCCAAAGTTACCAATGATCATAAACCAAGTAGATTTGTATTTAAATAGTCCGCCCCAGCCAATCTGCTTCTCAGCGGCGTCCACCTTAACTTCTTCTTCATCTTTATTAATTTCAATAAGTTCGAATTTAGTAGGATTACGATACACTGCCCACCAAATAGCCATTACAACAAGCCCTGCTGCCCCAATGATCACAAACATGATCTTCCAAGAATAAGCAAGCATAAGTGCCGTTAATAATGGAGGAGCAATCCCGTTCGCGATTTGGGAACCAGTATTGACAATAGCAAGCGGTGTTCCGCGGTCTTTTTTAGAAAACCAAGTATTGATTGCCTTTGTAGCCGATGGGAAAAACGGCGATTCCGAAATACCCAGTAAGACACGTAGCGTATAAAAAATTGAATAGCTGTTTGTAAAAGCGGTTAACAAAGAAACAATCGACCAGGAACCAATGGCGCCTGTAAGCATTTTCTTCGGACCAATTTTGTCAACCAGCCAGCCAGCAGGAAGATTCGCCAGTGCATACGGCCAAAGGAAAGCGGACAACAAGACCCTTCATAGAGGGCTCATGTGAACAGAAATTGCTTATTTTTAATGGAACTTGTCCGCATGGAGGGCCCATGAAGACAGAATCTGCTTATTTTTGATGGAACTTGTCCTCATGGTGGGCTCATGAAGACAGATCCTGCTTATTTTTGATGGAACTTGTCCTCATGGAGGGCTCATGAAGACAGATCCTGCTTATTTTTGATGGAACTTGTCCTCATGGTGGGCTCATGAAGACAAAATCTGCTTATTTTTGATGAAATTTGTCATCATAGTATTTCTCTCTATAAATTGCAGTTTCTTTCTGCTCCATCAACAAAATTTTGTCTATAAAAACCAAAAAGGCACAACTAGCTATTATTCACTAGTTGTGCCTTTTCCAATATGAACGCTTATGCAGCTTGTTTTTCGAGGTGGTCTTTGACTTTATGACCTTCCCATTTTGTGATAACAATAGCAGCTAGTGAGTTACCAACAATGTTTACACATGTACGGGCCATGTCCAGCAGCCTGTCTACGCCTAAAATAAACGCCAAGCCCTCGACTGGAATACCGACACTTCCTAAGGTTGAAAGCAGGACGACAATTGAAACACCAGGGACACCTGCAATCCCTTTTGAGGTAATCATTAAAATAAGGACTAATGTAATCTGTTGTCCAATGCTCATATGAATGCCATACATTTGAGCGATGAACAGTGCTGCAATCGCCTGGTACAAGGTTGAACCATCGAGATTAAAGGAATAGCCAGTCGGAATCACGAATGAAGTAATCCCTTTCGGACAGCCGATTCGCTCCATTTTTTCCATAATTTTCGGAAGGACGGTTTCCGAACTTGCTGTGGAATACCCTAAAATTAATTCGTCTTTCAAGTAAACTAATAGCTTAAAAATATTATAGCCGGCTATTTTCGCAACAATGCCAAGGACCACAATAACAAAGAATATCATTGCGCCATAAACGGTCATAACCAATTTTCCGAGCGGTATTAATGATTCCAACCCAAATTTTGAAACCGTAACCCCAATTAAGGCAAACACCCCAAATGGAGCAATCTTCATAATTTGATTGGTTACATAGAACATCGCATCAGCTGTACCCCTAAAAAACGCGATAATCGGCTTTCCTTTTTCACCGATTGCCGCAACGCCAAGTCCAAACATTACGGAGAAGAAAATAATGGCCAACATGTCCCCATTTGCGAACGCCTGCACCACATTAGTCGGTACGATATTCACAATTGTATCAATATGGGAGTGTGACTCCGTTGCTTTTTCAGTCGTTACATAGGAGCTGATGTCCGATTTAACGAGTTGTGAACGGTCCACGCCTGTACCTGGATGGAAAACATTGGCAATTAATAAACCAACAACAATTGCGATCGTTGTAATAATTTCAAAATAAAGTAGCGTTTTTCCGCCGAGCTTCCCTAACGATTTCATATCGCCCGTACCGGCCACACCGACAACAAGGCATGAAATAACAATCGGCACGACAATCATTTTAATTAATCGTAAAAAGATGTTTCCAATCGGCTGTAAAAACTCCTCAATATGTGGATTTCCGTAAAAAATGGCACCCACAATAATCCCAAGAATTAAACCAATAAAAATTTGCCATGCTAAACTAATTTTTTTCACTCGCTTCTCTCCTATCGATAAGTTTTTTGATAATATTATAGTAGAATATGATTTGTAATCGTTTTCAACATTTACATCATACCTGTAGTACTACGATAAACTACAAAAAACTACAAAAAGGATTAAAAATATTTTTACAATTTATAAAATTTTTTTTACGATAGAAAGGGAGTGATTGTATTCGCGATAAAATATTAGCGTATTTATTTATGATGATTGCTGTGCCCATTACCGGAGAACTAAAGTTTTACCTCTTAAGCGGTGCTGATTTAAGATTCAGCATGAGTACAACTGTATTCTTCTTCATTTTGTTATGGTCACGAAAAATCCATCCCGTTTTAGCCGGCTTTTTAACGGGAAGTGCAGTTGTTTGTTTTCGGATTATTCTGGACAAAGTTCAGGTTGGCTCATTCGATTTCCCTATCCATTTTCCCGTGTTTTTTTATTACATGGTCTTCGGCATGTTTTTCCACATTTTCAAGGTAAAGAAATTGTATCATCATCCACTTCTCATTGGTCTGCTTGGCATGGTGCTCGAAATAATGGGGAATGTGACCGAAATGACTATTCGCCATTTTACAACCGATATGAAAATGACAATCTCGAGCTTCTTGATTATTATAGGGGTAGCGATCATCCGCAGCTTCTTTGTCCTCGGTTTTTTCAATACTATCTTAGTGCGGGAAACAAGGTTGGCTGAAGAGCAGCAAAGAAAGCGGACCGAAGAGGTTTTACTTTTAGTCTCAAATTTGTATGTAGAAATGTTCCAATTGGAAAAATCAGCAAAAAATGCAGAGAAGTTAACCAGTGCCTGCTATGCAATTTACCGGGATTTAAAAGATCTAAACAATCAGAAACAAGCGCAAGCGATGCTGAAAATCGCCGGTGAATTACACGAGATTAAAAAAGATAATCAACGTATCTATGCCGGTTTGTCCAAATTAATGGCCAAAGAAAAATTAGATGATTTTATGAACATTCAGGAAATCATTTCTGTTGCAACCATCTCGAATAAAAATTATAGTGAGTTGCTCGGGAAAACGATTGATTTTCCGGTAAAAATTTCTGGTGAACATCCGGAGTACCGCACTTTTATCCTCCTTTCCCTAATCAATAATCTTGTCGCCAATGCTGTGGAAGCCATCGATCAGGAAGGGCGGATTGGGGTAACGGTTGAAAAGGTTCAAGACCTAGTCAAAATAACGATAAAGGATAATGGAACCGGGATTTCTAACAAAAATAAAGAGTATATTTTTGAACCTGGCTTTACAACGAAATTTGACCAAGCAGGAATCGCTTCTAATGGAATTGGTTTATCCTACACAAAAAATGTCATTGAAGATCTTGATGGGAAAATTAACCTGATTGAGTCTTCAAAAGAAAAAGGAACCACCTTTGAAGTTCAGCTTCCGGTTGTGAATTTAATGAGAAAGGGGTGATTTACGGTGAAATTTTTTATTGTCGATGATACCCCCACTATCAGAGGGATGTTATCCAATATTATTGAAGAAGAGGGATTGGGTTCGGTTGTGGGAGAAGCAGCCGACGGGTCTGAAGTAGATGCCCATACCCTCTATGTACAGGAAGTTGATATTCTAATGATTGACCTGCTCATGCCCATCAGGGACGGGATTGAGACAGTCAGAGAAATTGCTCCCTCCTTTCGTGGAAAAATCATCATGATCTCCCAAGTCGAAACGAAGGATATGATTAGCGAAGCGTATTCCCTGGGTGTCGAGCATTATATCACAAAGCCGATTAACCGGCTTGAGGTGGTAAGTGTCATTAAGAAAGTAAGTGACTATCTGTTACTGGAAAAATCACTTCATAACATTCAAAAGTCATTAAGCTTTTTAAATACGCACAATACAAAAGAGCGGCTGTTTGAGAACACTCTCCCAAGTAAACAACCTTTGTTTCCGTCCTCTGCCAAAAGCATCCTGCTTGAACTTGGGATTGTTGGCAAAAACGGTGAAAAGGATTTGTTGGATCTTCTAGAAATTTTACATCAATGGGACATGGAGGGACATCGGGAGATCCCGCCTTTGAAGGATCTGTATGAGCAAGCGGCCAAAAAGAGGCTTGGTTCATCCGTCTCTCCGGAGGAGATAAGAAAAGAAGCCAAGGCTGTGGAACAACGGATCCGCCGCATCCTTCAACAGGTGCTCGAGCATCTTGCTTCACTGGGATTAACCGATTATGCCAACCCAACATTTGAGTACTACTCATCCAAATTGTTTGACTACACCCAAGTAAGAATGAAAATGCTCGAACTGGAAGGAAAAAACAACACCACAACTACCCGAATCGACATTAAAAAATTCCTCTATGCTTTACAAATGGAGACAAAAGGCAGACTATCACATAGATAGACGCTGCCATCAACAGCACCCAATTAGGAGGTATATTTTATTGAAAGTAATGGAAACTGAAAGATTAATCCTTCGCTGGTTAACACCTGATGATGCTCCCTTTATACTTGAACTTTTGAACGAACCTTCTTGGATCCGTTTCATAGGAGATAAAGGTGTCAGAACGCTAGAGGATGCTAAAAACTATATTTTAACAGGACCAATGGACATGTACACTCAAAAAGGATTTGGTCTTTTCTTAACTGAGCTAAAAGACGGAGGAATTCCAATTGGCATTTGCGGATTGATTAAAAGGGGTTCTTTAGAAGATGTTGATATTGGCTTTGCATTTTTATCGAAGTTTCAATCTAAAGGCTATGGATACGAAGCAGCCTCTGCTACATTGGAGTATGGTATTGAAAAATTGGGACTCAATCGAATAGTGGCGATCACCTCTAAGGATAATGACCACTCTTCAGGTCTACTCGAAAAAATTGGAATGAAATTTGAGAAGCTCGTCATACTTCCTCCTGATACCGAGGAACTTAAATTGTTTGCTTTTGAAAAGTAACATTAAGATTCGCCATGGGGACAGTTCTCTTAAAGGTAAGGCATGAAAAAATCCATGCCCTACCTTTTCAAATTATTCTCCCGCTGGATGAGCTTTTTTCGGATGACAATCGCCACAATGGGCTTGTGTAGTAGTCATAGAAGAATCATTAAGAATCGTTTCCCCGCCTCGATTGATCGATAATGGACAAGGCTCTCCATGCGGTGAGCATACAATAAAAAGTTTTCCATCCGCAGGGTAATAGCAACACGTGACTTCTGTAGGAACTTTAGCCATAAAAGATTCACCCCCTTCCCATTTGGTCTTTATAGTAAATTCAGATACGTAGAAAAGGTTTGTACAAGCAACTATGTTTTTAAAAAATGATTAAAAAGTTTAATAGAATCTATCATTCAATAATGTATTTTTAAATAATAGTAATTTGTCCAAACAAACCTTAGATTTTTGAATTTAATATAAATAATCATTGGTTGAGGAGTTGAATCAAAATATTTGATCTGACGTTAATTGATTTTGTTGTATTAATATTGGCCACCTTCCGGCTGACCCGCTTAGTCATGTATGACACCATTACCTCGTTCATCCGTAGTCCATTTTTAATAATTACTACCGAATACAACGACAATGGGCAACTTATGAATACTATTGAATTTAAGGGCAAGGGATTACGGCAGTGGATTGGTATGCTGTTAACCTGTCATTGGTGCGTAGGAATTTGGTCATCAATGGTCATAGTTGCTCTTTTTTACTTTCTTCCATCCCTTTATCCCCTCATACTAATATTGGCTGTAGCTGGAGCATCCGCGTTGCTTAGTAGCTATTTTCGATAGCCACGGGGACGGTTCCAATGGATTTTGATGAGGTAGTCTCATCCATTAGAACTACATCAAAAAATTCCTCTATGGCCAACACCATAGAGGATTCAAAAACTTCTATAAAATCAACAAGTAGAATCGATCGTCATTCACATTAACTTTCTTCCACACCTTTAGATTGCGTATCTGGCATCTTAGGGAAAGAAATAACAGCCTTAAATAAATCTCCGTCAACGTGGATGTTAAATTTCCCCTTTTGAACTTCAATGAGGCTTTTCGTAATCGATAACCCAAGCCCGCTGCCTTGGCTGGATCTGGATTCATCGCCACGCTTAAAACGTTCCATTAATTCGTCAGCGGAAATATTTAACTCATAGGCGGAAATATTCTTAAAGGAAAGCTGAATTTCACTACCTGCATCCTCGATATCGATATATACCCTAGAACCATTGAGCGCATATTTAAAGATATTCGATAATAAGTTTTCAATGGACCTCCATAATAATTTTCCATCCGCGCTAATATACACCTTATCCTTTGGATAATTCAGCTTGAATTGCAAATTTAAGGCTTCAACCTTATCATTCACTTCTCCAAGGCCCTGGGTAATTAAAGACACGATATCAATTTTCTCAAAATCAACGGAAATATTTCCACTCGTCGCTTTGGCGGCTTCAAATAAATCATCGGTTAATAGTTTAAGTCTTTTCGATTTTTGATCTAAGATATTGATATATTCGGCAGCCCTTGGTGTAACCTCTTCACCTTTTAGTAAATCCACATACGTGATGATCGATGTTAATGGTGTTCTTATATCATGAGAAACATTGGTGATTAGCTCTGTTTTTAACCGCTCACTTTTGAGCTCACTGTCAACAGCCTCTTTCAGTCCATCCGTGATACTGTTGATATTGGTGGCAAGTGTTTTAAACTCTCCACGGTTAGGCACCTCGATTCGATGATGAAGACTACCAGCCTTAATTCTTTCCACTCCATCCTGGATGGCCTGAAAACTCTTAACCTTTTTATAAGCAAACCAGGCTGCCAGGCCAATCGTAACCGGGAACATAAAAAACGTTAAGGCAATTAATATTGGGTAACCAATGACGATTAATACCGTCTTGACCCCGACGTTCCCTGTCTCATAGACATTTCTTACAATCGTTATGAGCTTACGAATGATGGCAAAAATCAAGGTATGTTTCAGCAATGTTTTATTTTTAAAATGTTTAACCATTGAGAGAATCAGAAAAAACACGGCTGCTGAGATCGGAATGGTGATAGGAATGGCTATTCTATCAATGCTTGTATGTGCCACATTATCCATCGATGTAATCCAAATGGCGATTAGGCTCATACATAGAAGGATATTGATATCATTGTATAGTTTGTTCACAGGATAAAGGTGTACATGATCATCTTTAAAGGACCTTCTTCCTGTGACGAGAATGAGATAGCCAAATGATAGGATGAAACCTAGCAAAAATGCAGCTAAAATATAAAGGTTTTTTGTGACAACAGCTTTATCTTCATTCCATTCATTTATTTTCCGGTTTAAAAAGTCGTCTGTAAATGCTATATAAACCACCGTTTTGTCCTGGTTCAATTCCTCAATTGGATCCCTAATAAATTGGAATTGCTCATTCACTTCGATTTCTTTCGGATAAACCTCTCTCTTATAATCCCCAAACACCAAATAAGCAGGATACTCTTTAAACTGGCTTTTTTCTGTCTTCGTTGTGTTCGTATAGACATTTACACCATCACTGGCATAATACAACGGATTTTTCTGATCTGAGAGTTCTTGCAGTACGTCATGATAATTCCTTAAATCATCCTTTATCAACTTTTCACGAGCCTGCGCAATCTTGTCGGAATACTCTGTTTTAAAGGTGGAATAGTTCTCCGCTTCACTTAAATCAGATCGAAAGCTCTTAGAATTAGCCTGAAAATCGGAATATAAATTCTCCTCTTCCATCCTCAACAATCCTTCATTAATCGACCCGCCCTTTAAAATATTGTCCTCACTCTTGTACTCTCTGAGAAGGGTAGCGAGATTGTCCACGACCTTTTGATTTTCTCTAACAAATGCATGGCTGAGAAAGTAGTCATCTTCCATAACCATGCTAAAATAACCATTATTGACAACTTCAACCTGGACAATCGCTTTGATGATACCCGTAAAACAAACGACCGCGATCATAAATACAATGATTTTCGTTGTTAATGAGTGGCTATATTTTTTCAACTTTATATCCAACTCCCCACACCACCTTTAAATATTTTGGCTCCTTCGGATTGATTTCGATTTTCTCTCTTATTTTTCTAATATGTACGGATACGGTATTTTCCGGACTAAACGCCGTTTCATTCCATACCCTTTCATAGATATCCTCAATTGAAAAGACTCTTCCGACGTTTTCCGTCAGCAATTTCAAAATCTTATATTGCACCGGTGTAAGATGGACCTCTTCCCCATCGACCGAGATGATTTTACTTTCATCATCTATGATCAGTCCCCCTGTCCGAAAGACATTCTTCTTCTTTTCAAGACTTCCCAATGTGGTATATCTTCTCAACTGGGACTTTACCCTTGCAATCAGCTCCAGGGGATTAAACGGTTTTGCTATGTAGTCATCTGCCCCTAAATTCAATCCGATAATTTTGTCCGAATCCTCCGATTTAGCAGAGAGCATAATCAATGGTATATTATTTTCTTCTCTAATTTTCATCGTAGCCCTTAACCCATCCATCATTGGCATCATAATATCCATGATAATAAGATGAATCTCATGATCTTTGATGATATCTATCGCTTCCAAACCATTAAACGCCTTAAATATTTGATATCCTTCATTTTCCAAATAAATTCCGATCGCATCGACGATTTCCTTATCATCATCACAAATCAACAAATTCATGGATATTCACTCCCAACTATGGCGGTTACATTTCTATCACCCTTTAGTATGACTACAAAAAGAATCATATCAAGCAAATCTTATCAAAAACATGATGTAAATCTTAAGATTTTCTTAACGTCTCTATTTTAAAAAAAAGAAAAGAGCCTAAGTTTTTAGGCTCTACCTGCGTATTTTGGCTCTTTTTATAACTTTGGAATCACTTTTTTGCCATATATAATCTTACTTCTTGCGGGACAACTATTTTACCTCCGTTACTGTCAATATAATCTGCAGCACTATCTAAAATAGCCTTCTGCTTATCTTTATCTATATCATGAAAGCCGGAGTAAGAATTCATCAATCTTATATATCTTTGTGTAGTATATTCATCATCCCATCTATAAATCTTAGACACTGGATTATTGAATAAATTATGGACTTGTATTTGCGAAATTCTTAGATTATGCAAATCTTCAGCTTCATCTAAACTTATATAGTCATCAAGCTCTGGAGCATATTTTCGATATATATTTCTTATTTGATTCAGCATCTCAGTTTTGGGCTCAATGATAGATGCCAAATGCCAGAAAACGGCCATTACTCCATTTCTTTTTAACAGGTTGTATGCTTTGGGGTATCCAACTTCGGGCTTTATCCAATGGAATGCTGTAGCTGAAATAATTAAATCATAAGTATCCTGTCCACCATTGTAATTCTCAAAGGACGTACATAAAGCATTGAAATTTTGATATTCAGAGTATTTTTCTAATAAATAGTCTACTTGTTTTTCTCCGAGCTCTAATCCTGTAATTGAATATCGATTTTTCACAAAGTACTCTGTAGCTTGACCTGGTCCTGAACCTATTTCAAGTACCTTTGCCTCATTCTTTATTTTTGAATAATCGATGATATCCCTAAACAACTCAGTTGGGTAACCTGGTCGAGCTATTGCATAATCAGAGATTATATCATTAAAGACTTTTTTATTTTCCAAATTAACACACCCCCTCTGCTAATTTCATTATATATTCCCTTTGTCCGAATGTTATTTTTCCCATTTATACTTATTCATAAGAAATGGGTCTTTATTTAGTTGAAAAAGCCACAAGGACGGTCCCCAATGTCACTGATACCCACTAAAATTCATTTCATGATCTTCACCGTAAATTGGAATCGGGTCATGATGCAAAAAGCTGGACTTGGATGTATAGCTTTCTTCTCGATCTATAACTTGAATTCCTTTTCGTTCGGCTTTGTAGCGAATCATTTCAATGAAGGTCGTATACGGAATTTGGATGAAGGTTTGCTTATCTGCTTTTTTCATTTCGACATCCGTCTTCCAGCCGACATTTAAATAGATTGGCCCCTACCTTAAAATCAGTGCAAAAAACTTATCAAAATCAAGAGGAGAAATCATGAAGAAGTAGAATTATTTTACAGAAAATTAATATTTTTCCGAAAAGCCCTGTGCTATTGTAAATTTTAGCAAGGAGGTGCACAACACATAACTGTGATTGAACGAATTAGGCTAAATTAAATTAGTTTAAGGATGTGTTGGAGAATTATTTTAGGACTTTTATATTCATAGACAGATAACTGAGGTATTTAGTCTACCTCATCTTTTTCTAATTTCCTGTAATTATATTTTCTATTTTTCTATCAATATCATTTTCCTAAAATCAATAGGAGGTTATCTCTTTATGCACGAAAGCGGAGTACAAAAAGCATCTAAAAAGGGCAAAGGAAATATAATGAAAAAAGCAGCCATTCTTGTTTCTACGTGCCTCGTGTTTGTAGGTGCCATAGCAAATTTAGATATTAAGCCTGCACAAGCTGCTGTGGGAACGAATGTTGTCATCAGTGAAGTTTATGGTGGTGGAGGCAATAGCGGCTCATCCTATAAAAATGATTATATTGAACTCTACAATCCTACAAATTCTAGTGTTAGCTTGTCTGGATGGTCTGTTCAATATGCCTCTTCAACCGGTACGTTCAATAGCATTACAAATTTAACAGGCAGTATTGGTGCACATCAATACTATTTAATTAAACAGGCTAGCGGCGGCGGCGGAACGGTTGATTTGCCGACTGCTAATGTTACAGATACGATTAACTTAAGTGCAACCAGTGGAAAGGTTGCATTGGCAAAAGTCACCACCTCGGTGTCGGGTTCAACAGATTCCAATGTTGTCGATTTTGTAGGCTACGGTTCTGCCAATAATTCAGAAACCTCTCCAGTAGGTACTTTATCTGCTACTACAAGTGCAGAACGTAAAGACAATAACGGCGGAACCGTTCAGGGGCAAGGTAATGGTTGGGACACAAACAATAATGCAAACGACTTGGTGATTACAAGCAGCTTGGCTCCTCAGAATTCATCTTCACCAGCTGAACCTACAACACAAACAGGTGTTGATGATGATAATATGGGGCTGGGGAATCCAAGTGGCGCTACTGCTGTTACAACCAATTCCAATAATTATTTAATGACTAAGCCGCAATATACACTATCGTACAACAATAGCAACCACGAGCCTAACTGGGTTAGCTGGCATTTAGGTTCCTCTGATATTGGAAGCACTCCGCGTCAGGATGATTTCCGTGCAGATACCACATTGCCGTCGGGATGGTATCAGGTTACTGCTACTGAATTTACTGGAAGCGGATTTGACAGAGGGCACATGACTCCATCTGGAGACCGTACATCTTCTGTTGCCAACAATTCAGCTACGTTTCTAATGACCAATATGCTCCCTCAAGCTCCAAATAACAACCAGATTACATGGGAAAATTTAGAGTCATATTCCCGTAAACTTGTTTCAGCTGGAAACGAATTATATATTATTTCCGGAGGTTACGGAAGTGGGGGTACCGGGTCAAATGGATATAGAACGACAGTAGGGAATGGAGTTGTCGTGCCGGCAAAAGTATGGAAGGTAATCGTCGTATTGCCTGCGGGAAATAATGATATTAGCCGTGTATCCACTTCGACAAGAGTAATCGCTGTGATGTTGCCGAATGATCAAACAGCTTCCAGTCAACCTTGGGGCAACTACAGGGTAAGTGTCGACACGATTGAATCTTTGACTGGTTACAATTTCTTATCTTCGGTTTCGACAAGCATCCAAGGCAGCATCGAAGCCAACGTTGACAATGGGCCTACGAGCTAAGCCGCATAAATAAATCCAAAAGGCTGTCTAAAAGATCGTTTTTCAAAATGATTTTTTAGGCAGCTTTATTGTTTTGAAATTTTTTCCTGCACTTATACTCTAAGGGTTAATTATTCCTTCTTCCTTTGCCTTAAATACAGCTTTATGTCTTCCAGTCACTTCTAATTTGGAATAAATACTAGAAATATAGTTTTTAACCGTTCCTTCTGTTAGGAAAAGTTTTCTGGCAATTTTACGATTAGTAGCTCCATTCGAAAGTACCTCTAATACTTCTATCTCTCTTTCGGTAAAAGTTTTTCTGAAAATGGAGTATTAAAACAAAAGCCCATGATGGTAGTACCATCATGAGCTCTTGGTTCAACAATATTATTAATTTAGATGGTATAACGTTAGCTCTTCAAGGTATAACAGTCATGGAGTATGAATTAAAAACGAGGTTCCAAAAATCAATTGTTTAGTGATTTAGAATTAGCTTTTTAAAAATGAATATTGAAGTATAAATAAAATTAGACCATAATTCTTTTTTCTTTCAAGATATTATGAGTAGCCCATTCTATACTGCGTGTCTCATTTCTATTTAGCTTATGTTTTGCTATATAATCATCGCAATTAAAACCAAGTGATATAGCCTCTAAAATAAAATCTAATTTACCAGGATAAAGTTGACCATTAATTTCTTCGTGGAAAGCTTCCTTTACTATATCAGGATAAGCCTTTAATGCACGTATAGCTGTTCTTCTAACCCATGGGTGAGGATCACTTACTCCCCATTTTAATTCATTATAATAATCTTGAAGTAAGTCATTATAAATTGTCATGTATTGAAATATTGCCATTCTCATTTCCACTAGGGGTAGATTTGCTGCTAATTCTAAATCTGTACGTATTTCTTCCTCGTGAAAATTATCAAAAAAGTCACGTAATTTTAAATCTACTTGATCTCTCCAGTTACCGTATAAAGAAGAAAATAACCATTTTTGTTTTGTAGATTTTGTTTCTCCTCTTTTCTTTAGCTCATAAAGTATGGGTATTAGTTTACTTTTTTTGACTTGTTCTACTAATTTTTCATCCTCTATAATACCGTCCTCAAAGTACTGATGAAGAAATAGAGGTTTTAATAATGAATTATCCACTGTACTTTTAATCTTTTCTAAAAGAACAGGTTTCTCCATTTTTTCTGCGTATCGCACCCATATATCAAGAATACCCCAAGGCGTCTTTACAAGTGATGAAGATAACGCAAAATCAATATCTCGAAACTCGCTGTCTGAAAAATATAGATTTGCTAACCATATTGCATCAACTTGCGTTTGACTTGAAAGAATATTTTTTACTTCATGCCTTATTGACTCGTGACTCAATTCCTTCCGGGCGCCTATTAGACCAATACATTGAGCCATCCAGTCACTTGAGCGAAGCAAACCGAGAACCATATTTTCTTTATATTTAAAGTTTCTTATTTCACTAATTAAACTACCTATTGCTCTCCTTACTAACCAATGGGGTTCACTTACATTCTTTTCAAAATTATTTCTTAATACCTCTAATTTTGTTACTTCTGGTAAATCCATCAAATAATACCAATGCATTTCCCTTGTGGTAATATCTGATTCATTAATTCTTAGTAAGAATCGTCTTTGGAAATCTCTATTATCTTCTATGAGAATAGTAGAATTCTTTAGCACAATATTTGGATGTCCGTTTGGGGTATTTACATAACAACGATTTCCGGAACCTTCCATTTCCTCCGCTATTATACGTAAAGATAAAGGTTTACCTTCTTCACTAATATTATTTAGTACATTACATAATCCTCTTGTAAAGATGCTCCCATTATCATCAAATGATGCCCTTCCAAAAGGACTACTAGAAGTTATTACTGATATTTTTTCATTACTAAATATATTTGCATTACTAGCAATGTTGAGTGCAGCTCCAGAATAACAACAGTCAAGTATCAGAATCGTTTGGAAATTTACTTGGTTTAATATGTCTTTTAATTGTTGTAATCTATATTTTCCTTCGCCATAGCTATCTGCATTACTAAATAGTAATGCTAAACTTTCGTTATTTATTAATTCACCATGTCCGCTAAAATAGATTATTAAATTATCTGAATGACTGAGGTTTCTTTTAAACATTTTTACCACAGATAAGAACTCGGAGTCAGTTGGTCCTTTCAAACAAACACTATTTTTATCTGAAAAATCTGTATTGAGAACGTTTTTAAAAGTTTCATAAACTAAGTAAGCATCATTATAAGCACATTTTATTTCCCCAAATGACTCATCTTGGCACTTTTTAATTCCAACTGAGATTAAATGATTCATTTAACTTAACCTACTATTCTACTTTTTTCTCAATCTCTTCAAGAGAATATTCATTATCTTTTATTGTAATTTTTTTACTAGAGTCGTAATCTTCACGATTTTTATACATTTTAATTAATGACTTAAGAGCATCATAGATTAAATTAGCTGCCAAACTTATAACTAAAGCAGTTATTATCTCGCCTTTCGCATTTGGTTGAACCTTTTTTTGCAATTCTATAGAATTTGTTTCAGTACGTAGAGCCTGTTCTAATCCTTTTAATAAATCTGAAACAAACTCATTGTCCTCAACATTTTTAACCAATATTTTTTCGGAGTTTATCATGTTATCTTCCCTCTTTCTTCATTGGCAGCCACACACCATATTCTTTAACATAGTTTTTAATATCATCGACATTTTCAGGTATAAAATCAAAGTCGAATCTATCTTCACTATGTTCCGTGTGCTGTTTTAATTTCCCATTAGGATATAAAACCCAATATTTCGAATAATTATGATTATATCTTACCGTAATATTTACATTATTGGAATATTTTTGTGTCATTTTTTGTCTAATATCATCTACAATACTATCAAATTCTATTTTATTTGTTGCATATTCATCATATTTTTCCTTTTTATTAGCTGGATGTGGCTGAATTAGGCACCATTCTTGAGGTTGAATTTTCTGTATTAAATCTACAAACCGTTCGACAAATTCCTGCTCATGAAATATTTTAGTTACCACTGTATTTATCCTAATATTTGTATATTTTCTTTTCTTAAGATCCTCTATTAGATTATTTAGTTGTTCAAATGTTCCTACCTTGCCTCTTAATAAATCATGTTGGTCGGAAGTTGGGGCATCAATCGATACTAAAATCCAACTGAACTTTTCTGCATTATTAATTAACCATTCTTTAACATCACTTTTCCCAACGCCACTTGTTGTTAATGTCATTTGAATGCCTAACTCAGAAAGCGCATTGCAAATTACAGCCAAATTAGAATAGGTAAGTGGGTCTCCACCTGCAATATCTACTTTTTGAACTCCGAGTTGTTTAAATACTTCCATAAAATCACTTAACTTATCTAAAGGAGTTTCTCTACCTGTTTTTGTGGCAAAACAATAAGGACAGGATAAAAAACACCTGTCCGTAATATGCCAAATTATTTGTGGTAAAGTTGATACTTCATCACTATTTGAAACGTAAAAATCATTAGACGTTGAGTCATATTTAATACTGGTCATCTTCTATCACCTTCATAACAATTTGGTTAATCTCTTCAGGTGTCTTCATTTTATTGTTTGAATCCAAGCAATTTATAATAACAATATTATTATATTTTAATGCTAACTCTTGATAGATTTTTCTTGCATTACTCATTATATCTGTAGAGTCTTCATAAACGTCTGCTTTTTCCCCTACATAATCTCGGTACCCTTTATTAGAAATATTTTTTTTAGAAGTTTCAGCATTAAGGTCAAATACTATATATAAATCCGGCGACGGTAGTCCTAATTGGGAGTGTTCTAAATCAAATATCCATTGTACAAATTCATGTCGCAGCTCCGGTTTTACTCTAGAAGTTTGATACACAGCACTTGAAAGTGTAAATCGATTTAATAGCAAATAGTCATAACCAGTGTAATTGAAACTTTCAAAATTCTTCCATCTATCTAGAGCATACCATAAAGACATTGATTTTGGGTCAATATTATTTGCATTAACTTCTTCGTTTCCTGAAAGAAATTGCCCAATATTCTTTCCAAAAAAACTTTCATAGACAGGAAACGATTTTATTATTACTTCATTACCAGAACTCTTAAGTTTTTCCTCAAATAAAGACATTTGTACTGTTTTTCCACTACCATCTATACCTTCAAAAGCAATTATCTTTGTCTCTTTTTGGTTAGGAAATAACACTTTTGTATGGGTTTTAAATAGCTTTACTAACTTCTCGTGAGATATTTTGAAGTCTTCAGCAGCTGTTTCAAAGCGCTTATCTCTCATATTTCTAGGTAAATAATCTAAATCTGATGTGTTGTAACACCATGTTAGAATATTTAATGCATCGTTTACTCTTTCATTTGTATTATTATAAACATTTCCATCGTACCATTTTAATAACTTAATTATTAACTTTTCAGGTAAATCCTTGGATACTAAAAGGTAATCTTCCTTGGACTGAACTTTTTGAATAATATTTAATAATGAATTCATTTTTTACCACCTTCTTAGACTTTGTATAGAATACAAAGGTCTTACCTTTTCTCTTCTTAATTATAAAATAAATTAAATTAAATTAAAATTGATTAAGAATATATATTCATCATAACTCTTTCTTCATAAGTTTAAACAACAAAAAAATAAACAGTTTGTAATCAAATATTAGTTAGGACTACTTTTGTACGATGAAACCAAAATTCTATTGTTTTATTTGATTTTTTATTTGTCCTAAAATTTTTATGTCTATTATTACTTCCACCTTATTGTTTACCATCACTTGTGATACGGTTCACCGCAATATATCCTTATAATTCGTGAAGTGACAGTCATGAGAATAATAAACTTCATTTAAACTATACACTCAGTTTACTAGCCATTAATATTCAGATGATATGATTGGTTTATCAACAAATGAGGAGGCAAAATAAATGAATGTGCGTGCAATATTTATTGATATGGATGGTACACTACTAAAAGCCTCGAACACTATTTCCCACCGAAATAAGGAAGCAATTTATAAACTCATTAATCAGGGAGTGAAGGTTTTTCTAGCCACTGGCCGACATTATGAAGTAACCGCTCCTTATCATAAAGAAATTGGATTACGAACACCGATGATCTGTTTAAATGGTGCTGCTATTCACGATGCAGAGACAGGAAGAGTATTGCAAAAGAAAATCGTCCGATTGAACGATGAACGATTTCACCATCTGACGGCTGAAAATCCTTGGAATGTTATTATCCACACAGCAGACGGGGTTTATTGTAAGGAAACAAATGAAGAAATCGATTATTGGACAAAAGTTGGGCAGATTCCGCCACAGTATATTGGAGATTTAAGACAGGCAAATTATCAAGATGTGCTTAAATATAGTGTTCGAACAGGTACACCAAGTCTGAAAATTTCCGCTTTGTTTAAAGAGGAAACAGAAGTCGTCGATTGGAATGACGGGTTTGAGCTGCTTGCTCCTAATGTTTCCAAATGGTCTGCTATAAAAAGCTTACTTACCGAACTCCGAATTAGCCCAAAAGAAGTGGTAACCATTGGAGACGGACCCAATGATATAGAGATGCTTCATCATGCTGGTACTGGTGTGGCAATGGGGAACGCTAGCGAAAAGGTTAAAGCAGCAGCTGATTTTGTTACCGGACACCACGAAAATGATGGATTAGCTGAGTTTATTGAACGCTATCTTCTGAAATCATATGAATCATATGCGATTTAAAGCCACAGAGACGGTTCTCGTGGCTTTTTATGAGGTTATGATCAACTAACAGGAGCTTTGTCACTATAGGCCCCCTCCAAAAAAAATAGCCCTCAAGACTGTTCGAAAACAATCCTCGAGGGCATCCAGATATAATATATAAGGGGGTCTTGAAAAAGCTTGTCTTAATAATAGCTTTTTATTCTTAAGAAAAACTTAACTTTTGCAGGAGATTTTTTAAAAAAATTTATTACTTTATCTTAAAATATCCTCAATTCGAGCGAGGGTTTCAGCATTTAACTTTACGCCCGCCGCTTTTATATTTTCTTCTAGTTGTTCAGGACGGCTTGCCCCTACAAGAGCACTGGATACATTTTGTTGTCGTAAAATCCACGCTAGTGCCAGGGTGACAAGTGACATGTCATTTTCTTTGGCGACTTCTTTTAATAGTTCCACTTTATCGAGATTCTCATCAGTAAGTAATCCAAAAAGGTTACTGTATTTTTCCTGTGATGCACGACTTCCTGCAGGAACCTGAGCACCCTTCTGATATTTACCAGTCAAAACACCTTGGGCAAGAGGAGACCAAACAACTTGGCCAATGCCATGTTTTTCACTTACTGGGATGACGTCCTTTTCAATATAGCGTTGAAGCATGCTGTATTGCGGCTGATTCACGACAATTCGGTCAAGGAGCTTTTTGTCTGCAAGATGAACCGCTTCTGTAATTTGTTCAGCTGTCCATTCACTAACCCCGATATATAATACCTTTCCTTGGCGAACAAGGTCATCCAATGCCCGCAATGTTTCATCCAGCGGCGTTTCCTGGTCAAAACGATGACAATAATAAATGTCCACATAATCTGTGTTCAGGCGCTTTAGGCTCGCATGACATTGTTCCATGACGTGTTTTCGGGATAACCCCCGGTCGTTTGGCCCATCACCCATTGGCCAGAATACCTTTGTGGCTAAAACGTAGGAATCACGCACGTACTTCTTAAGTGCTTTTCCGACTACAATTTCTGCCTCTCCGCGCATATAAACATTGGCAGTGTCAAAAAAGTTTATCCCTAGATCATAGGCCTTATCGATAGAAGCCGCAGCATTTTGTTCCTCTACGTACCCACCATATGTAAGCCAGCTGCCTAAACTTATTTCACTCACTTTTAGTCCTGTTTTTCCTAAACGACGGTATTCCATGTTTGATCCCTCCCAGAATATTTCGTGGTACAAAATAAAAATACTATATGATTTGGCTTTATGTCCATTATTTGGAATGCCATTAGAAAAAATTCTGCGGGACGGTTCTCTTGGTTCAAATTAAAATGCATCTAAGTTTGCTTCCTTTCTATTGTCGGTACAGGAGGCTTTTTTTATTTTCTGAGGATAAGACTAATCATTCAGCCAACTTGACGCCCATAAATCGTATTGGTATGGGAATAATAAAACTTATATTTTCCTGAATAAACAACAAGGAACACCACGGAAATCCACGGGGACGGTTCATCTGGTTCAAATGGGGCCACAATAACCGTCCCCATGGTCTTGAAAGGCAGGAGAAAGGAACATGTCAGAAGAGTATAATTCTCGGACAGAGCGAAGAAAAAGCATACAAGAACAGCAGCAAGGTTCTTCCAAAAAGAAAGAGAACAAGAAGCCAAGAAAAGGATTTTGGAAAAAGTTCTTATATATTTGTCTTACATTAGGAATAGTTTTGTTTCTGGCAGGAGCCGGAGCTTTGGCATGGATTATAAAAGACGCTCCGAAATTTAACGAAACGCTATTAAAAGATCCTTTATCTTCCAAGTTTTATGCTAGTGATGAGAAAACCGTCATTGCCGAAATCGGTAAAGAAAAACGGGATGAAATTACGATTAAGCAAATACCCGATGTCTTAAAAAATGCTGTTTTGGCAACAGAAGATGCCCGTTTTTATCAGCATCATGGAATTGATGTGAAACGTACACTCGTCGCCATTTGGACGAATATTACGACTGGTACTTCCCAAGGTGGCAGTACGATTACGCAGCAAGTTGTAAAAAATTCTTTTCTAACAATAGAAAAAACCCCTACAAGAAAGGTGCAGGAATGGTATTTAGCCATTCAATTAGAAAGAAGGTTCTCGAAAGATCAAATTTTGGAAATGTATTTTAACAAAAATTTATATGGCAATGATGTTTATGGTATCGCAAAGGCGGCTGAAAGATTTTATGGTCTTGGTCCTGATGAGTTAAATAAATTAACACTGGAACAAGCTGCACTCCTGGCCGGGATTCCACAAAGTCCAAATAACTATACACCAACGGTAGAAAGTAATCTTGACGCAGCACAAAAACGCAGAAATATGGTTCTTTATTATATGAATAGACATGGATATATTTCCAAATCAGAAATGGAGAAAGCACAAAGGACACCAATAAAAGGTACATTAAATATTCAACAAGCACCAGCAAATAAATATCAAGCCTTTGTTGATACCGCCATTACAGAAGTACAAGAAAAAACAGGTGCAAATATTTTTGAAGATGGATTGGAAATTTATACAACCATTGACCCCAAAATTCAGCAAGTAACGGAAGATGTTCTTTCAACAAATGATTATCTCAGCTTTCCGGATAATGATAAGCTGCAAACAGCGATTGTCATTGCAGAGACCCAGACTGGAGCCATTAAAGCCATTGGCGGAGGAAGAAATTATAGCACTGGCAAATTTAACTATGCAACAAAGATTAAACGTCATCCTGGTTCTACGATTAAACCCATTCTTGACTACGGACCAGCCATTGAAAAATTCAAATGGTCTACTGGACACATAATAAAAGATGAAAAGTATCAATACTCTAATGGAGCCCCTATTCGAAATGCAAGTCATACCTATGCAGGAGATAAATCGATTAGAGATCATCTGAAATGGTCACGTAATATTCCTGCATTAAAAACCTATCAGGAAGTAGGAGCAGACTATGCCACTAATTTTGCCAATAGCCTTGGTTTTCCGATTACAGAAGCCCAAAAAGCAAATGAATCAAATGCGATTGGCGCGATTGATGCAGCATCTCCTCTTAATATGACGGGAGCGTATACCGCATTTGGGAATGGCGGTTACTATGCAAAACCATTTACTGTTTCTAAAATCATTTATCAAGATGGAACGGAAATGAGTTTAGCTTCAAGTAAGAAGAAAGTAATGGAAGATTCTACGGCCTTCCTCATCACAGACATGTTACGTACAGTTGTGGATTCAGGTACAGGAACTATGGCAAATGTTCCTCGTCTTGATATAGCCGGAAAAACCGGAACAACCAGCTTCGATCAATCTGCAATAACGAAATATGGTTTACCTAATGATGCGACAAGAGATGCCTGGTTTGTAGGATATACGCCGCAGTACACAGGTGCAATTTGGACAGGCTACACACAAACTACTTCTAAGGATGACTATTTAGGAAGCAAAAGCGCCAACTTCTCGAAATTAGCATTTAAAGCGATTATGTCAAAAGCAGCTACAAGCACGGAAGGATTTACGCAACCAAGTAGTGTTGGAAAATTAGGCAAGGAATACTATGTAAAAGGCGGAGAAAAGCCACAACCACCTAAGACTAATAAACCAACCAATGTTCAAGCAAAATATGATGCAGCTTCAGATAGCATTCAATTATCATGGAATTACGCTTCTGAAACTAGTTCAGAACCAACCTTTGATGTTTCTTATACAGTGGATGGAAATACAACAAAGTTAACATCCACAAGTGATAGGCAAGTCGCACTTCAAAGCCCGGAGAAAGGAAAATCATATACATTTACAATCGTTGCCATTTCTGATGAGATAAAAAGTGATCCAGCTTCTGCTTCCATAACCGTTGAAGAAAAAGCAGCAGCAGCACCAATCAGTCCAAGCAATTTACAAGCTTACTTTGATAAAAACTCGAATAATATCGTGATTAGCTGGATCAACAATAATGACCTTACTCAAAATGTCACATTTACCGTTTCGTTTACGGTGAATGGCAGTACGTATAGATTGGCGCCAACCTCAGAAACACAAGCAACATTAAGTGGGCCTCAACCAGGTCAAACTTATATCATTTCTGTTACAGCATCAAACGAGACAGGTACCAGTGCCCCAGCAGGTACTTCAGTTACAGTTCAGTAGAACAACAAAGGGACGGTTCTCACAGCTCAAAAAAAGCCATGAGATCCTTCCCCTTGGTTTCTATTCCACTCCACTTTCTAAAATCGTGAAAGTCCTCTTATCACAATTAATTTCTGCCCTTGCTCCATATGGCAAAATGAATTTCGGTTCGGTGTGGCCAAAATTCATATTATAAAGAATCGGCAAATCCTCCAAATGAAATTCCTGCATGACTTTTTGAATGACTTCCTTATATTCATCGTAGTACTTCTCGTCTTGCGGTTTTCCAAAAATGATTCCATTCGCTTTTTGTAAAATGCCTTGTACAGCATAATTTCGCAGCCAATACTTAATTAATTGTGGTTCCGGCTTCTCTTCAGATGTTTCAAAGAAAAGAATACTATCATTCCAATATTCCTGATGAGGCCAAAGATCGGTTCCTTTCGAAAACTCTAGCACTTCCAGACAGCCGCCAATCAAATGTCCTTGTACGACACCTGAGCCTTGAAGTACCTCGTTTCCGGTATTTTGCCGCATTGTCCGGCGCAGGTTCTTATTCTCTTCTACCCATTCTAACCGCTCACTTGTCCATTCTTTGGCCGGTTGAATTTCACCAATGATCTCATTTGAAAAGAGCGTTCGATTTACCATTTCAACCGTATACGCATCCATCTCAACGTTTTCGGCAAAATCAGTTAAAATGGCGGGACCGTAAAAAGAAGAAATACCTGCTTTATGACAAAATAAATGGGAAATGGTCACATCAGAGTAACCCATGAAAATTTTCGGGTTTTTACGTATTACATCAAAATCAATAAAAGGAAGCAAGCGAATACTATCATCACCGCCAATATTGGCAATGATTCCTTTAATATTTTCATCCTTAAACGCTGTCATCAAATCTTCCGCACGAGCTTGTGGATTATTATATAGATAGTCACTACCTTTTAAACTATTCGGCATTGGGATCACTTTCAATCCAAAAACTTCTTCTAATCTCTTTACACCTTGCTCATATCGCCATCTAAGTTCTGGGTCACCTGCTCCTCCCCATGACGGACTTACGGTTGCAACACAATCTCCCGGCTGCAATTTTTTTGGTTTTATTAACATTTTGCTCCCACCCTTGTATGATTCGATTTCCTCATCGTTGTAGAACCTATCATCTGGCTTTAATTTCTACAACATTAGTAAAATTACCTGCTGTTATTTGAAAATGCATTATTCCGCGGGGACGGTTCTTGGTTTGCCTGACTGGGTTTTGTTTTGTCCTCATGAATACTCATGAGGACATTTTTCGGTTTACCACTCTTGGTTTTGTCCTCATGAACGCTCTATGAAGACAGTTTTCGATATGCCAGTCTTGGTTTTGTCCTCATGAACGCTCTATGAAGACAGTTTTCGGTTTACCACTCCAGGTTTAGTCCTCATGAACGCTCTATGAAGACAGTTTTCGGTTTACCACTCCAGGTCTTGTCCTCATGAACGCTCTATGAGGACAGTTTTCGGTTTACCACTCCAGGTTTTGTCCTCATGAACGCTCTATGAGGACAGTTTTCGGTTTACCACTCCAGGTTTTGTCCTCATGAACGCTCTATGAAGACAGTTTTGGTTTGCCCTGACTGAGTTTTGTCCTCATGAACGCTCCATGAGGACAGTTTTCGGTTTTCCTGACTGAGTTTTGTCCTCATAGAGTTCCGCAGGGACGCTTCTCATGTTTTTATATCAGGTAAATGTCAACCACTAGAACCGTCCCCATGGTCTCTTAATATGGAAAATATTAGACTATGAATAAATATTGAATATGTAAACGTTTTATTGTATAATTATACTGGGTTGGATGGTTAATGTGAACATCACCGTATTTAGCGAAGGTGGGGCTAATACGAACAAAAGCAAGAGCTTGCTAGCTCTTTTTTTATTGGATTAATTGTAAAAATCTCGGGATATCCCATTATATTAAACTGACAATTCTCTACAAATTACACTATCTCAAAACTAATCAATCATTTGATTAAATATGCAGCCAAGCCTATTACATAAGGATTCTATTCTGATTAAAGGGCAAATTTTTTTCATTTAAACAAACGTTTGATTAAAAGTGCCTTAAACACGCTTAACTACAGGAATCTTCCCCTTAAGTTGCCGCAAAAAACATCGAATCATAAAAAAAGAGAAGTGCGCGAACACTTCTCCCCTATTTGAAGGTTTTAATCGATGGCGGTACATATTTGGAAAACTGATCAAGCAAAACATCTGGCTGTTCATCGAATATCGCCATAGAACGGAATTTCTCCTGTAAAAATTTCTGTTCGATCATATGGTCAATCAGACTGCTTAAAGGGTCGTAATAATGATGAATATTTAGAATGCCGCATGGCTTTTGATGCAAGCCGATCTGACCCCATGTAAACACTTCAAAAAACTCTTCAAGTGTTCCGGCCCCGCCGGGCAGCACAATAAATCCGTCTGCCAGTTCTGCCATTTTTGCTTTCCTCTCATGCATCGTTTCAACCGTATACAGCTCAGTTAAACCTTTATGAGATATTTCACGTTCTTCCAATACTTTAGGAATAACACCAATTACATGCCCGTCTTCTTGAAGTACAGCATCAGCCACTGCACCCATCAAGCCAATGCTCGAACCGCCATAAACCATCGTGATGTTCCGTTTAGCCAACTCTTTTCCCAATTGAATCGCTCCAGTTTTATATGCTTCTGAAGCACCGAGACTTGAACCACAATAAACCGCTATACGTTTCACTTTTACCTCCATAGATTTTTTTACTGTCTGCATTCTCATAGTTTTCCCATTCATTAATACTGCTAATCACCCAATCATTGCAAACGACAGATTAAAAAGATCATCTATTTGGATAGGGTTCGTCTAAAAACGGTATAGTAGAGCCCCTCCTTTTCCAATAAAGAAAGTTTTAATTGTTAACATCAATACTACTACATAAAAACTTTATTAAGTCATTTTTAAAATCTTTGATATATAAAAAAAGAAGTACTACTAGTACTTCTCCACATCAATTCTACTGAAAATACCCCTCTGGCCTGTGACGGCGCCAGGGTGGTTTTCCTGTTTTCTTCTATCAATTCCCAAAAATATTATCTCTGTAGGTGCCTGTCACCGTAAAAACTCCAACAGTTCCTTCGTAAATTCCCCTACAGCTTCAATATTGGACAGGTGAGCTCCTTCCAGCTCAACATAACGGGCCCCATCGATTTGCTCTGCTAAATACTGACCATCATGAGGAGGAGTTGCCAAATCATCACTGCCTGAGATCACCAATGTCGGAACCTTGATATTCTTGACTGTATCTCGCTGATCCATATCACGGACTGCTGTGCATGCAGCCATGTATCCTTCAGGAGACGTTGCCAACAATACCTTTTTCACCAGCTCCACTTCATTTGATCCTTGCTTTAGATAAGGTTCTCTAAACCATCTTGCGATAACGCCGTCCGTAATGGATTCCATACCTCCGTTACGAACAGCCGCAATTCTTGTATCCCAAATCTCACGCGGTCCGATGAAAGCTGCTGTATTACATAGTGCAAGTGTCTCGATCCGTTCTGGGACATGCAGTGCCAGCCACATCCCGGTCATTCCCCCCATTGAAACCCCAGCAAAATGGAATTGTTCAATCCCTAATCCATCCAACAATCCGACTACATCCTGGCCAAGCTGCTCAATTGTATAGGGACCAGGTGTTACTCCAGAGGCACCATGTCCACGGGTGTCATACCGGAGCACTCGAAAGTGCCGGGATAATTCCTCAATCTGAGGATTCCACATCGAAAGATCAGTACCTAGTGAATTGGATAGAACCAGAACAGGCAGATGATCAGCCCCATCAAAACGGTAATGCAAGCGAACACCATTAACATCGATAAAATCCATACTGCTACCTCATTTCCATCTTAAATTTCCTATTCGACTTTCAATAAGTCGCTGCCTTCAAACCAAGCCGGAATACCTGCAGTCAGTAGGGCGACTAAGGATACATCCGCAATTTCCGCTTCTGTTGCCCCGCACTTTCTGGCCCCCTGAACATGAAGTTCAATCCCTCTAGGATACATTTCTGCAACATTAATTCCCACTAAAACTAACTCCTTTAACTTCCGGGAAACTACATTGTCTTTTAAAACGGTTCTTCTCAAATCTGTATAACGTTCTAAAGCGGCAGGGTTAAATTGATTTAAAACTTTCACCCAGTTTGGGAGCTCTCCGCCGGCTTCTTTTTCATAGTATTGGTGATAGTCAGATATCGCGGTGAAAAATGATTCCTCATCGACAGGACTTGCTTGGCTGAGTTCTCCCTTTCCTGTATAAGAAATCGCGTACTCAATGGCCTTCACACCAGTAAACCACGCAGGAATTCCTCTTGAAATAATACATGTAGCCAAAACATCCGCAATCTCCTCAATGGAAGCACCTGAATCAATGGCCCCCTTTGTATGGTAAATCATGCTTCGCTCATAGCGGCGCGCCGCATTAATTCCCACTAAGATCAATTCCTTTTCCTTTTTCGAAAGAGCCCCGTCTACTAAAATTTCGCCTCTTAATTTTGTATAATATTCTAGCGCCTTGGGTGCAAAATGATGCATCTTCGCTACCCAATCCGGCACCTGACCGTACACTTGCTCGAAAAATTCTAACCCATTGAAATCTGAAGTCATATTTTCAACCCCTAACGTAATATTTGTCCTCAATTCAGCTGGAATTCCGCCCCGCCAAAACCTCCAGCCTGAAACTAAAACTACTTAACCGCCCGGAACAAGGTCGCAATCCCCTGGCCCCCAGCGATACATAAGGTACCAAGTCCCCAAGTTGCTTTTCTTTTTCTCATCGCATGGATGAGTGTGACGCTGATTCTAGCTCCGCTGTTGCCGATCGGATGTCCGAGTGCGATCGCGCCGCCGTTGACGTTGACTTTTTCCAGGGGTAATTCCAACTCTTTCACACAAGCTAGTGCCTGAGCAGCAAAGGCTTCATTTAATTCTACCAAATCCAGGTCATTCAGACTGATATTTGCATTTCTCAGCGCTCGTTTGGTGGCTTCAACCGGGCCAATACCCATACGGTCTGGCTGTACCCCCGAAACGCCGAGCCCCATAATTTCTACTAATGGCTGAAGCTGGTATTTCTCGACAATTTCACCGGAAACGACCATCAGTAAGGAGGCCCCGTCATTTAAACCAGAGGAATTCCCGGCTGTTACCGTTCCATCCTTTTTAAAAGCAGGTTTTAACGCTGCCAGTTTTTCTTGACTCGTCTTCCGTGGATGTTCGTCAACCGAGAAAATCAATGGCTCTCCCTTTTTTCGAAAAATGGAAACAGGGACAATTTCATCCTCAAACTCGCCCTTTTCGATGGCCTCCTCTGCCTTCAGCTGGCTCTCGTACGCAAAGGCATCCTGCTCTTCTCGGGAGATTGCATAGCCTTCCGCTAAATTTTCGGCCGTCAATCCCATCACAAGGCGTCCGTATTTTTCTTCCGGCTGTGAACCAGGCTGGCTTTCCTTATTCGGATCGAGGATTTCTGCATTTCCAGACAGAAATCCATACCTGCCATTGCGGAGATAATAAGGCGCGCAGCTCATACTTTCCACACCGCCGACCACATAGACCTGGCCCGCTCCCGAGCGAATCGCCATATACGCATTATGAATGGCCTGCATCCCGGACCCGCATTGACGGTGAACCGTGTAGCCCGGCAGTGTTTCCGGTAAATTTGCTTTTAGCAGCGCCTTCCGAGCAATATTGGACTGATCCTGGCTTTGTTTCGCCTGGCCAATAATGACTTCGTCAATCATCTCAACAGGAACAAGATTCTTCGCTTTTAAATCTTCAAACAAAGGAACGAGCAGATCATCCGGCTGCACATCCTTCAAGGTTCCTCCGATTTTTCCTACTGCCGTTCTTTGGGCACTCACTACAAAGACTCGATTATCCATTGATCCCCACTCCTTCAATCGCAGACAAAATTTCAAAGTCTGCTTCGGTCTTTGCCTGAACCTCTTCTAAACTGACTCCCGGCATCAGCTCTTTCAAAACCAAACGATCGCGGGCGAACTCAAATACCGCAAGCTCAGTAATGATCATATCTACCTTTCTCAGCGAGGTGATCGGGTACGTACATTTGCGGACGATTTTTGCATCCCCGTTTTTCGCCATATGGTTGGTTGTGACGATGACTTTCTCAGCTCCGCTAAGCAGATCCATCGCACCGCCGACACCCATAATGTTTTTCCCTGGAACCGCCCAGTTCGCAATCAATCCATCTTGATCCACCTGCAGCGCACCGAGAATCGCGACATTGACATGCCCGCCGCGGATCATCGCAAACGACTCCGCGCTATTAAAATAGGATGCTCCAATACTTTCCGAAATCGGAAGCTTGCCGGCATTCACTAAGCTGGGGTCAAAGTCTTCCTCGCTCGTTAATTCAGACACACCGAGCATGCCATTTTCTGTATGAAAATTAACCGAATTGGAATTAACATATTTCGCCACAAGAGTGGGAATCCCAATCCCCAAGTTGACAATCGAGTTCGGCTCTAATTCAGCCGCTGCCCGTTTTGCGATAAGTTCCTGAATCTCTTTACTCATTTGGATACCACTCCTTCTTTTTGTAAAATTAATTTACTTTCCACGATGGCATCCACGAATAGATGTGAGGTCACAATCTCTTCCGGTGACAGCTCGCCGGCCTCGACAATCTCATCTACTTCCGCAATTACATAATCAGCGGCTGTTGCCATTAATGGATTAAAATTTCGAGCTGTCTTGTAATACACTAAGTTGCCTAGCGTATCGGCTTTCGCAGCCTTCACCAAAGCGACGTTGGCTTTTAACGGAAACTCGAACACATAAAGCTCCCCATTGATTTCCCGCACTTCTTTTCCTTTTGCCAACTGGGTACCTGCGCTTGTTTTTGTATAATAGCCGCCAATCCCGGCTCCGCCGGCCCGAATCGATTCGGACATCGTCCCTTGCGGCATCAGTTGAATTTCCAGCTTCCCTTGGTTGTAAAAGTCGCCAACTTCACGATTACTTGTAAAATATGAACCGATTGCCTTTTTAATCTTTCCTTGGCGCAATAAGATCCCAAGACCCCGGCCAGGTTCGCCGAGGTTATTGCTGATGACACTTAACTGGTTGACATCGTGCCGCGTCAGCTCATCAACTAACGTTAACGGGGCTCCGACAAGTCCGAATCCGCCGACCATAATCGTGTCACCCGATTGGATTTTTTGAATGACTTCTTCTACTTGCTTCACTTTTTGCATGATCATCATCCTCCCTTTAATGAAAACAAAAAACCCAGCCATCCCAAAAGAACACGCAATAAACGCGATTCTTTTGGAAAGACTGGGCCATCTCATTTTAAGAAAACGGGTTTAGCGTTTTCACCATGTAGATTTCAACTTTCCATCATCACAATCAGTTTCTCTGATCAGAATTTTCTATTATTATATCATATCTTTCTCAGCTACTATACGGTGTTTAACCCATATACCCCCAAATAAGAAGGGCACCGGCGTATACAATCCCAATCCAGAACATCATGACAACGGTATAGCCCATTACATCCTTTAACTTCAGGCCAGATAACGCAAGGGCCGGTAAAATCCAGAACGGCTGAACCAGGTCGTTCCAGGCATTCCCGAGCATAACCGACATCGATGTCTGGCTGATAGATGCCCCTAATTCCTTTGCGGCGTCAATCATGAACGGCCCTTGGACAACCCAGTGTCCGCCGCCGGACGGTGCAAAGAAGTTAATAAAGAAAGAGCTGATCAATCCCCATAACGGCAGGGTATGAGCGGTTGAAAATTGAACGAACCAATGAGCAATCGTATCCACTAATCCAGAGCCGGCCATGATGGCCATAATCCCAGCGTAGAAAGGATATTGAAGAATGATACCAGAAATCGTTTTGATTCCATCATTTAAACTTGCCACATATTTAGCAGGCGTTCCCAACAGAATGATCCCAAGGAAAAGAATAATGAAGTTAATCATGTTGAGATCCAATTTTCCGCCTTTGGTAAAATAAGACACCACATAGACAATACCAAGAACACCAATAACAAGGGATAGCACACGGCTATTGTTTAGTTTCGTAGCAATCGTTTTATCCTCAAGTAGAACCTCGGCAGAAGCTGCCGCCACTTGTTCCTTAGCGGAAACATCAGGACTGAATTCAATTATGTTCTCTTTCCTTTTTGGATGGAGCCAGGAATTTAAAAGCGGTAACGTGATAATAACAATTAAACTAGTAATTAACATTGGTGCTGAAAAAATAGTGTCTGCCAATGGCACTACACCCATCGCCTTTTCCATTGGATGTCCGGCCGTTGAGATTAACACCGGAATACTCGCTGATAAACCTAATCCATACAATGTGAACCCGCTATAGGCGGCAGCGATGATGAGCGGATAATGAATCCCTTTGATCTTTAGTGCGAATTTTTTGGCGATAATCCCGCCGATGACTAAACCAAATCCCCAGTTTAGATAACTCCCAATTCCACCGACAAGTGTCGCGACAATAATGGCGGTTCTCGGTGTATGGACAAGCGACACGATCTTGTTTAAAAACCGGTCAATAATCGGTGCCTGTGCCAGCACATAACCCATGGCCAGAATAACCGCCATCTGGGTGGTGAACATTAATAGATTCCAGAAGCCTGAACCCCAGCTCGTTGTAGCGGCAATGAACCCCTGTCCTTCAACCAGCATGGCTAAGATAATCGTTAAGATGGTCAATCCGATTGCAAACACAAACGGATCCGGCAGATATTTCCTCATGAGATTGGTAAAAAATCCAGTAATTTTCTCCACAGTTACGCCCCCTTAAATTAATATTCCCCTTCGTTAACGCTTACATTTATCACTAATGAATGCTGCCCACCTCCGCTTTTTCGAAAAACAAAAAATACCCAGCCGCCAAAAGGAATAAGAAAACAGAACGGTTTCCTTATCATCTCTTGGAAAAGCTAGGTATTCTTAATTTAACGTGGAATGGGTGATTCCATCATTAAGAAGATGCTTTTCTTCGTTACTCATTTATAAAAAAAATATAATCCTACTCGCGAAAAATGTCAAACTATTTTTTATTTTCTAACTGACTTATTTTTTCAAAATACCTTTTATGCGCTGCCTTCAAGGCCACAATAACAGAATTCGTTGACGGAGCAAAATAATGGGATTCAATCCGGTGAACAAGCTCGTCGACTCCATTCGATAACTTGTACCCGACAATAAGCCGCTTGATAAAATCCTTAGCCAGTTCAGTCACAAAGGTAAACTCCACATTCACAATCGTATGGTTACTCGGATCAATTTCAAGGACAATCCCAGCATGCTTATAAATCTCGAACATTGCACTTCCTGTTGGTGCCTTAGCATAGGCAGTTACTAGTACCGTATTCATATCGTGTTGTGTATTCAAAACCTGATCCTCCTACCCTTTTTATTATTATTTTACTAGAGTTTGTAAACCCATTCAATGGTCTAGGATGCATGGGTAGGCGCCTTGGAATATGTCGAATTATCTCGGCTTTAAGATTACTTTTACACTTTCCTTTTTGACACCGGCCTCAAACCCCTCCACTGCCGCCTCAAGTGGAAGGACATGTGAAACCAGCTTCAAATACGGGAATTTCCCTGAAGCTGCCATTGAAATGGTCCGCTTTAAGGTTTGTTCCGTTACACCGTAAACCCCTTTTACCGTTACTTCACCGCGGACAATTTCATTGGATGGAAGAACCGTTTCCTTCGCTGAAATACCAACTAAGAGCAGTTCACCGCCCTTTGTACACATTCTAACGCCTGATACGAGCGATTGGTGGAAGCCGCTTGTTTCAAACACATGATTGACTCCCTCGCCACTGGTCAGTCTCGAAACCACCTCGACATCGTTCTCTGAATCCGCATAAACAATATCCGTTGCCCCTAGTTCCTTAGCCAGCTGGAGCCGGTCTTCATCGACAGTAAGGCCCGTGACAATCAGCTTTTTTAATCCATAATTTGATAGGGAAGCAATTAAAGATAGACCGATCGGCCCTGGCCCAATCACCACAGCGGTATCCCCAGGTAAAATCTCTGCCCGCTCCAGCGCCCGGACACCAATGCCAAGTGCCTCCAGCATGCCCGCCACCTCGATCGGCATGGTATCCGGAATCGGTAATACATTCTTATAATGAATGGCCGCATACTCTGCCATTCCGCCATTCTGCCGGAATCCATATTGCAGCGATTTAGCCGGAACCTTGTCCATCGCACCTTTTCCGTGGTCACAAAGATTGGTTCTTCCCTTTTGACAATTGGTACACTCGCCACATGCAACATATGGATTGATGATGACACGGCTCCCTAGCAGCTGCTCATGATCTTGATTATTCACTCCGACAACCGTTCCGGCAAATTCATGACCGAGAATCACAGGAGTCGGTACCCACTCATACGCCTGCATACCCTCATACATATGAAGGTCGCTTCCGCAAATGCTGACTGCCTCTACCTTCACAAGCACTTCATTTTCTTTTAATATAGGACATTCTACCTCTTTTACCTCGACTCCATGCTCTCTCGAAGCTTTGACAACCGCTTTCATTTTTCCACACCTTCCCCTCAAGATTTTTTACCATTCCTCAACAGCAAGTGCCCGGATTGGAGAGCCTGTTAACCCTTTTAGATTTAAAGGTGTCCCGATAAAATAAAAATGCTTTTTCGATAGCTTATCAAGATGAACGATATTCTCCATAATCAAGATATTGCGGCTAAGAAGCGCCAAATGGACATCCCGTTTCATATTTTCATTGATATCGGCATTCGGCAAATCAACGCCGATCGCTTTTAGTTTCTTCTCTACCACCCACTCACCTACCGATGGCGCAAGAGATTTACATTCATGGAATCCTTCCCCGTTCCATTCACCCGGCCAGCACCGGAACAGAATAATACTATTCTCTTTAATAGTAAGCTGATCCCTTTCCACGACCATTTCTACCATTTCACGGGTAACCGGTTCACTTGGCTCTTTATCAGAAACATCAATCACAACTGCCTCTCCCATCGTCGCATCAATGGGAATCTGTTCAATCGTTAAGCCATCCTTAAAGAAATGATACGGAGCATCCATATGGGTGCCACTATGGTCTGACATCATAAAAATTTTACTGGCATACCCTTCACATGGGGCGGTGTATCTTGGTTTTGAAAAATCGTGAGTAATATGATCCATCATCACCACTTTGGGGTGGGATGGAAAAGACACCAATCCGTCATATAACAATACTGATAAATCTACAATTTTCATGATTACTGTACTCCTCTTTTTAAAAATTGGATTAATGTTAGCAGCTGACTATTTTTACTTTCGATGGATTCCACTTGATTATGAGTGGACCAATCATAAAAACCTTTCCCCGTCTTCAATCCTAATTCGCCGTTGGCTACTTTTTCGGAAAGCAGGCGAGATGGTTCTGTTCGATTCTCCAAATCCTTATAAAGATAGGAGGCAATATCATGATGGACATCCAGTCCATTCAAGTCACGCTGCTCCAGCGGCCCGGTAAACAACAGCCGGACCCCCAGGCTCCAGCGGACGACTTTATCAATTTCCTCCGCACTGGAAATTCCTTCTTCCAGCAGGGATATTGCCTCTCTTGCCATGGCGTGTTGAATCCGGTTTCCAATAAATCCAGGGATGTCTTTTCGGATTAACACCGGCTCTTTGCCAATCGCCTTGAAAAATTCCATCACCACTTCACAAACTTCATCCGTCGTTTCCTCCCCGCGGATGACTTCCACTAACGGAATAATCGCCGCCGGCATAAAAAAGTGTGTTCCTATAAAGCGATCCCGTCTTTTTAGATTCTCACTAATTTTGTTTATTGATATTCCCGATGTGTTCGTTGCGAAAATGGTGTCTCTCCCGCAAATCGCTTCAAGCTTCTGAAAGAGAGATTGCTTTAATTCTAGTACTTCAGGAATGGCTTCAATCACCATCCAAGAATCTTTTGCGTCCTCAAGCCGATCCGAAACAGAAATACGGCCAAGAGCCTTATCGATTTCGGCCTCGGTAATAAAATGAAATTCCTTAAAGACAGCAAACTGCTCCTGAATTTTTTCCTTTGCCGCCGAAAGCACCGAGATATTTTGCTCAATCACGTGAACGCTTACATCAAACTGCGCTAACAGCTGTGCAATTCCCCTGCCCATGGTCCCTGCACCAATGATGGTAATCTTTTTCGCTTCCACCAATCATTCCTCCTTGCCTGATAAAATAAAAAAACCCAGCTTCCATAAAATATAAGAACGGCAAAAAGTTCTTATATTTCAATGGAAAAGCTAGGTATTCTTAAATTCTATGAAATGGGTAATTTCACCATTAAGAAGATGCTTCTCTTTATTACAATCACTATATTTTCAACTTTCTCACTATTATGATATTGCGATTTGATAGTGACGTCAATAAATAAGAAGAGGTTTTTTTACTGAAAAGCCCACAGGGACGTTTCCCATGATTCAAAAAAGCCATGAGAACCGTCCCCTGGTCAGCATTTGATCATCTTTCAATACGGATATAGATAATTAATAAATATCCCTCAAAATCAGGCTTAACCATGGATTATATAACTTAGCTATATGCATACGATAGAGTGTAGCCGATATAACCATATCCTTTGTTTAGATATAGAGAAAAGTAACCTCAAACAAAAAAGCCCCTGACAAGGGCTTTTTTTTATTGCACTTTTTAAATAAACGACTGTTTTGCTCCAACAATGATTAACAAGGTAAAAGTGTGCATCATTTTTTAATTCATTTCTAATTGTAAAATAGGTACTCAACTAGTCCACAGAAGCTGAATTTGAATAGACTAATGATGTACCAAGACAATTTCAGATGGAGGTCATTTAATGATGAAAAGAAATATTGGATATGGTGGTTTTCCTTCTAATATTCCATCAAACATTCCACCAAATATAATGCCTGGTCAAATTGCTCCTGCACAATATTGCCCACCACCACCATGCCCACCTCAATACTGTCCGCCTCAAGTGTTTCCAGCTCAGTATGATCCGCCTTTAGTTTCACCGGGGCAGCAATATGTTAAAACAAATATATTTAATAAAGTAGTAACACATTTACATCCATCTCATACAACAACAGTTAACAAGCTTAATATTAATCATCAACATTATTTTCCACACACAGAATCATGTGTAAATGAATGCTGTGAAACACACACAATGTGCGGTGTACCAGTTAATCCATGTTGTCCATCGCCATTTGGATTCTAGATTCTTTACCCCCTTATCAGGGGGTATTTTTTTAACAAATAAAAAGCAATTTCATATTTTTAATTTAACTAAGCACTCTTAGCGTTAAGGAGCCCTTTTTTCGCTACATTATGCAGTCCCTTGTAATGAATAGTAAAGATTGGGCTTTTGTATTTCAAAAAAGCCCTGACACCTTTTAGATTTCATCATATTTTGTATTGAATAGATGTTAAAGGAGGTTATTAAATGGACGGTGTAGGAGCTGGCGGTGGTTTCGCATTAGTAGTTGTATTGTTTATCCTTCTTATTATTATAGGAGCGTCCTTTATGGGCGGAGGATTTGGCGGTTATTAATTAAATAATAATCGCTAAAAGGAGGGGAAATTTATGTTCGGTTATGGAGGATTTGGCGGCTGTGGCTGTGGTGGTTTCGGTTACGGTGGCGGCTTTGGTTATGGCGGCGGTTTTGCTTTAATCGTTGTCTTGTTTATTTTGTTAATTATCATTGGTGCAACTGCCTTTTATTAAAAAGAAGCATCCAACTTAATTTTTTCCAAATAAAAAAGCCCTTGTTTTTAGGGCTTTTTTATCTGGCATTAATGTACCGAACGCATAATAAAGTACTGAGGGCGTATAGTCCCCCCTAAAATAGTGCATATACATAAATTCTATATTTTGAAGGGGTATTCCTTTATTGAACTGAACTGCACCCTTATTTGAGCCATCACTAACCCAAAAATTGTTTCAACTCGCTCCTATCTTACTTTATAATCATTACTAATAAGGGGGAGTTAGATGGAACAAGAAAATACTTTAACAAAATTAAAAAGCTACGCAAGAAAACTAAAACAAAATTTATTTGTTCTTTATTTATCATACAAAGATAATAGAGTACCTTGGTTCGCTAAATTGGTTGCTATTTGTGTAGTTGCTTATGCTTTTAGTCCTATCGATTTGATCCCTGACTTCATTCCTGTATTGGGTTATCTCGACGACCTCATTATTGTTCCGCTGGGCATTTCACTGGCACTAAAACTAATACCACCTTACATTATTAAAGAAAACAGAGAAAAGGCTGAAGAAATTAGGAAAAATGGTAAACCAAAAAACTGGTTTGTTGCCGTACTATTCCTTCTGATTTGGATTTTACTTGCGTTTTGGGTTGGTAAATTATTATACGGTATATATCATTGAAAATAATTATTAAATAACATTTAGGGATATGCTTCTTTGCATATCCCTTCTTATATAGATGGTCCTTTTTCAGCATCGTGGGAATGCTGAAGCGTCACCACGATACTGTTAAGATTGGTACAGAGGCATAAACCGACCTATATGGCCCATTAGAGCTCGTTCATGCTCCACTTTGAAATAATGCACTCATATTAGCTTTTTCACATTGCAAAGGATCAATTGTTGGAGCATCAGGAATAATAGGAGCCATGAGGTTTCCTTCAATATTACTGTGACCTGAATCAGATCCAAACATATCAATATAAGGACCCGTAGGATCATTAGATTCAAATGTATTTCCAATTAATTCAGTGAACAAAACATGTCCTGCTTCATGTGCAAATGCAAAAGGAGTGTTTAAAGCCCCGTTGGTCAATGCAATAGCTCCGTAGAGAATGTATTCTGGTAAACCGTTTACTAAAAATGTGTCAAAAATGATGCTGGCATGACCTATCGTGAATCCATCTGAAAAAGCACCCCCACTTGTATACACAACCCAAATGCCAGTCGGATCACTAACTTGTTGTTGAGCGTTCCGAATTAATACTTCCAATGGTTCTCCTGGTGTAAATGGTGTTGGAACAGTAGATATTCCAGTAGCATTTATTGTTTCTCCTACTTCAATAATTGGCTGTGGAATAAAGGATATATTACATTGACTCCATATCTGATTAGCTGAAGCAATGTCTCGAGCAAATCTTTCCTGCCTTCCATTGGTATCACTTGGCAGAGAACCACTGGTAAAAACTGCAAAAACATTTACAGGAGGATCATTTGGTTGTTGTAGTTGTGGTGATTGTTGATTTTGATTTCTAAATCTGCGATTTTGGTTGGTATTAATCAACTCTTTATTTATCCAAATGCTAGATTCTCCATAGTTATTCCTAGATTTCCTTTTATTCAAAATTTATCCCCTCCTTCGTTATAGAACTGTAATAAACTATGACAATAAACTCCGATTAGCTTGTACAAATGTCCGAGTTTAAATGTTTTTCACCCTTAAAATGTTCAATTTTCAATACTCCTTTCATGGATACCCATTATACGATTAAACGTTCGAATTAAAAAAAGCGATGCCTTATTTAAGCATCGCCCGCGATCGTTATGAATGAAAGAATTTAAACCTGCTGAAGTTCCGTTACTTCTACAAGTACTATGTTAGATTTTTCAAATTGTCTTACTTCACAATATCCACTTTCATATAACCATTGAACAATAAATTTTTCCCCATTGTAAACAACTACATCACCAATTTTCAACTTATATCCCCCCTAGTAAAGGACCAAAACACTATTTCTTATAGGAATTAATTAGATGTACACCTATTAGCATCAAAAATGAAATAGCTATAATACTCATTACCCATAACCACGCCAACTCCATTTTGCCTGAATCAATGGCCACATAAATAGCTGTTGGAATCGTTTGGGTTTTCCCAGGGATGTTTCCAGCGAACATTAAAGTGGCTCCAAACTCACCTAGAGCTCTGGCAAAACTTAAAATTGTACCTGAAATAATCGCTCTAAGAGCAAGCGGAATGGAAATGAACAAGAATAACTTGAATTCACTTGCCCCGTCTACACGAGCTGCATCTTCAATATCCTTATCAACCGCTTCAAATCCTGTCTTCGCAGTTTGATACATAAGGGGGAATGCAACAACAGTGGACGCAATTACAGCCGCCCACCATGTAAACATCACAGGCTGATTAAAGAGCCACTCAATCCAATAGCCTGCTAGACTATTCCGTCCGAAAATAATAATTAACAAGAAACCAACGACAGTAGGAGGTAAAACTAACGGCAAAAGAAAAATCGTCTCAACAAGAACCTTCCCTCTAAATTTCTTATGAGCGAATACCTTTCCAAAAAACAAGCCTAAAATAAATACCCATATTACTGAAACAGATGCAATCTCAATGGATAGTTCGACAGGTGACCAAAAGCTGGTTGCCATTTTTCACTATTTTAACTTTTTAAATCCATACTTTTCTAACGTCTTCATTGATTGGTCATTTTGAAGATAATCGTAGAATAGTTTGGCTTCTTTTGTATGGGTACTACTTTTGATCACGCCTACTGGATAGATAATCGGATCGTGTGCGTCTTCCTTTGCAGTAGCAACAATTTCAACCTTTTGAGAAGTTAATGCATCTGTCTTATATACAATACCTGCGTCAACATTGTTCGTCTCGACATAAGTAAGCACTTGTCGAACATCTTTTCCAAATACCACTTTTCCTTCAATTGCTTTCCAAACATTTAACTTATCCAGGGTCTGCTTACCATATTGTCCCGCTGGAACAGACTCGGGAGTACCAAGTGCTACCTTATCAGCTTTTCCAAGGTCTTCGAAGGTTTTAATTCCTTTATTTGAATCCTTTGGTACTACCAAGACAAGATCGTTACCTACTAAATCTGTTCCGTTTTTCTCTTCAATAAGGCCATCTTGTACTAATTTTTGAAATTTGTCCTCAGCAGCAGAAAAGAACAGATCGACAGGTGCTCCCTGAGAAATTTGCTGCTGAAGTGCCCCAGAAGCTCCGAAGTTAAAGTTTAACGTTACATTAGGATGTTCTTTTTCAAAATCTGCTTTAATATCCGTTAAGGCATCCTGCAAACTTGCTGCAGCCGAAACCGTCAATTCCACTTTCTTTTCAGAAGCTGCTTGTTTCTGTTCTTCTGGTTTTTTCGTTTCTTCTTTTGTTGCACATCCAGATAAGGCTAATAAAAATAGCATCATTGTGAAAAATAAAAGGTTTAATTTTTTCATCATACTCTCCCTTTCAAACTAATTATAACTACATATAACTCATTATAATTAGATATATTTAAAATGAATAGAATAAATATCACATTTTGCCATTTTTTTATAGAGAATTTACTTTTATTCAATGAAGTAAGTTAAAATAAAAGATGGAGGGATATATATGTCAAAGGAGCTTTCCTATACCATTGAAGAGGTTTCACAGCTTTTAAAAGTATCGAAATTAACCCTTTATGACCTTGTAAAAAAAGGTGAGCTGCCAGTATTTCGTGTAGGAAGACAGATGAGAATTGATGCAAAAGACTTGGATAATTATATAAAAAGTCATAAAACGAATCAGGATCCTTCTCCTACACCCCCTGTTATGGATCTCCACAAAAATGGAACAAAGGATTCACTAAACATTGTCATTAGTGGACAAGACATCGTTTTAGATATTCTAGGGAAACACATTGAGAAAAATTCATCCTTTAAATCATTGAGATCTTTTACTGGAAGTCTAAATAGCCTTATCTCTATGTATCATGGAGAAGGTGACATCGTTAGCTTGCATTTGTTTGATGGGGATACAGGCGAGTATAACCTGCCGTACGTAAAAAAAATTATGGTGAGTAATCCTTTTATTTTGATCAATCTTCTTTCAAGAAAAGCTGGTATATACGTAAAAAAAGGAAACCCAATAAACATCACCTCTTGGGCTGATTTAAACCGAAATGATGTGAAAATCATTAACAGAGAGAAGGGGTCAGGAGCAAGGATTCTTCTTGATGAACAGCTTAGAATCAACAAGATTCCCTTTAGAAGCATTAAGGGGTATGAACATGAAGAAACCAACCACTTAAGTGTTGCTTCAGCGGTCTCTACTGGAATAGCAGATGTTGGAGTCGGAATTGAAAAAGCGGCTAAAATAGTTGGGATCGATTTTGTTCCATTAATTACAGAACGGTATGACCTGATTATATTAAAAACCCCTAAAACCGAAGGACTAATAAGTTCTGTAAAAGCGATTCTTTCTTCTCGGCAATTTCAGTCAGAAGTAAACTCATTAGGAGATTACGATACCTCACAGACAGGAAAAATTATATACGAGACATACTAAAAGAAGGCTTCTAACATTTCTAAAGGGTTCCTTTTTGAGGTTCTTTTCTAAAAATTCGTGCCGAAACTTTAAGTGAAATTCTCCACAAACTCCTTCATAATTTAACTGGAATATAGACCATTCTCATAAAACCAAAAGTGGTTGTTTAAATAAGTTTATATAGTATTTTGCGGAGCTTACTTTGGCTTCGCTTTTTTTTTGCTATTTGTACTAACCTTTATATTCTCACTAAGGATTAACTCTTCTTTCAAACATCCTTTCTATCTTGAAAGATGTAATCACTATTCAAATATTATTTAGACTCTAGTTGATTTTATTGAAAAACGGGTACAAACCCAAAGCCTGTCTCTATCGTGATACATATAGATATAGCACAACTACACAAGAGGGATAGATGGAAGGGAGGGACATAAGCGGAATCAGGGCAAATGGAGGTAATGTCGTATCAGGAAACATCCTGAATTACCAGCTTAAAGAAAGGAGATTTATATGGTTCATTTAACCGTTTGGATAACCATTATCACTTTTGTGGTTACCCTCGGATTTATTCTTTGGAGACCAAGAGGCATTAATGAAGCTATTCCTGCAGCAATCGGTGCGATTATTGTCGTGCTAAGTGGAAGTGTTACATTAACTGACCTTGGTATCATTGCAGACACCATCAGTGGTGCCGCCATTACGATTATGGCAACGATTGTCATGGCAATCGTATTAGAAAGCTTTGGTTTCTTTAATTGGGTGGCGGAAAAACTCGCTGCCAAGGCAAAGGGGTCGGGGATTCGCTTATTCTGGTATGTGAATCTTTTATGCTTTCTTATGACACTCTTTTTCAATAACGATGGAAGTATCTTAATCACAACCCCTATCCTAGTCATGTTGTTAAATAACATGGGCTTAAAAAACAAACAAAAAATTCCCTATTTGCTATCAGGCGGATTGATCGCTACCGCTTCGAGTGCTCCCATAGGGGTTAGCAATATCGTAAACCTAATCGCCTTAAAAATCGTCCATATGAGTCTGTACTTGCATACGGCGATGATGTTCGTACCCGCAACGCTAGGGCTGCTCCTGCTGGTCGGACTTTTGTTTCTCAGATTTTACAAAGTCTTACCCAAAACCATTCCAACGAATCTAGATGGCTTGTCGCTTAAATCTTATCATCCACTGAAGCAAACCATTCAGCATAAATCAGAAAAAGATCGTTCAAGATTTATGAGAAATGTTCTATTGTTCGTATTTGCTGTCCGTGTAAGTCTCTTTGTCGCTTCGTTTGTGAATATTCCTGTACCTCTAATGGCTGTCATTGGTTCACTTATCCTCTTAGGCTGGAGATGGGCATATTTAAAAATATCCCCTGCCGATATGCTGAAAAAAACGCCGTGGTACATCATCGTGTTCGCCTTTTGTATGTATACCATCATATACGGTCTCAATAACATTGGTTTAACGGACTGGTTGATTGGATTCATTGAACCAATTGTTTCCGGAAGTCTGTTGCATTCAAGTATCGTGATGGGTGTGCTACTATCCGTTCTCTCCAATATTTTTAATAATCACCCCGCTCTGATGATCGGAACACTCACATTAACTCATATGAATCTAAGTTTACTTGAATTGAAAATTGCCTATCTGGCAAACGTAATTGGCAGCGATATGGGATCGTTACTCCTTCCTATGGGAACATTGGCCACGTTGATGTGGATGCACATTCTTAGAAAAGGAAAAGTCATGATTAGTTGGTTAGAGTACGTAAAAGTAACAATCGTTGTGATTCCTCCTACTGTGTTATTCACATTAGTCGTTTTATATTATTGGGTTTCAACGCTTTTTGGCGGCGTACTTCAACGATAAAATAATTTAAAGAAAAGGAGATTTAAGATGCTAATTGATTTGGTTGATTTAATTGGAAAAGATATTGAGGTGGAACTTTCAGGTGGGAAATTTCACAAGGGAACACTGCTGGATAGCGGATTGGACATCATTGTCGTGTACGATGCTAAAAACCATTCGTTTCTTTATATCCCCTTTACCCATGTTCAAAGGTTAAAAGAAACGATTTTAGATGAAGAATATACCTCTAATGAACCTCTTTCAGAAAAACCAATTGACACGGATGTGATTTCTTTTCGAAAAGCATTAACCTATGCGAAAGGGATGTTTGTCCAGGTTTATGTGTCAGCGAATAAATCCATTTATGGCTATGTAACGAGCATTATGAATGACTATTTTGTCCTTCAGTCCCCTGTTTACAAAACCCTGTTTATATCGATGAATCATGTGAAATGGCTCATTCCATGTCCACCAAAAACGACTCCATATTCCTTAAAGAGCGAAAAACAGGACACTATGACTAAATCAGCTCCATTATCCAGATCTTTTGATGAACAATTGAAAAAGTTTGAAAATCAGCTAGTGGTTATAGATGGTGGAGACAACAATGAAAAAGTTGGCTTACTTCATAAGATTGGGAATAACAAAATAACGCTTATCACGGCTGAAAGTGAAATCGTGATTCGGAACTTAGAGCACATTAAGACGGTACAATTTACCTAATAAGAAAAAGAAAAGTGGGTGAACTTCATTGAATTGCAAAAAACAAAAAGAATAATCCATCCTGTTTTCGCCGACGAGGATGGATTACTCAAACACTTCTAAAGTTGTATTTAAGACCGTGTGCTCTGGAGCCATGGTCTTTTTATGGTGTACCACCTAATGTTAGATTATGTTGTGTGGTTTTATTTTGTTCAAGGTAATAATAAATTTCCCTCACATTTTTCTTCTCCAACTACTTGTAAACTACTCTAGCTCTTTACCACGGCCACTCGCTGCCTTCAACATCTTCAAGAAGCAGTACATCAACTGCGGAACCCGCTTTGAAACCTGTCGGCCCACCTGGCAGCACCATTAAAACATTTGCTGTTGCTAGGGTTGAAACCATACTTGATTTATCAAATCCACTTGGAACGACTTGTAACCCCATATCGCCAAAAGATAGATAACTTCGAACAAAACGAGCAAATGAATTTGAAGTTGTAACATCAGCTTGTAAAATGGCTCTTGCTTTTTTTAAATGAGGCGTTTTTGAGCCAAATAATGTTTTAATTATGGGTCTTACAAAAAGTTCAAAGCCAACATAACAAGCTGAAGGATTCCCAGAAAGACCAAACAATAATTTACCGTTCAATTCAGCAACGGTCGTGACACTTCCTGGCCGCATAGCAATTTTGTTGAATACTACACGTGCACCAAGCTTTTCATAAATGGCAGGTAAATAATCGAAGTCACCAACCGATACACCGCCTGTTGTGATCAATATATCTACTTGGTCGATTGCATTTGAAATAGCTTTATAGCAGTCTTCGAAATTGTCGGCTAACTTTCCAAAGGAATAAGGAATAGCACCAACACGTTCAATTTGTGCATGCACCATATGGGCATTACTATTCCGAATTTTCCCAGGTTCAAGTTCCTCATGAACATCTAAAAGTTCAGTTCCTGTTGCATAAATGCCAATACGTGGTTTTTTTACAACTTTAACTTGATGATAACCAAATGTCGCAAGTAACGCTTGAACACCAGGGTTAATATAGGTGCCTTTCGGTACTAATACATTTCCTTTTTTTACATCTTCACCTTTAAATGATACATTGTCACCGGGTTGAAAAGACCGTTCTATGGACATGTATTTTTTTCCGTCAATCTCAAATTCCTTTGTTACCTCAAGTAAGACAACAGTATCACAGAGATCTGGCATTTGTGCACCTGTCATAATACGGACTGCTTGAAACGGTTTCACTTCTTTCGTTACAACATGACCAGCACCGATTTCTTCAATGACCTCAAAAACAACAGGATCGTGACAGCTTGCTGTTTGTGAATCTTTTGAACAAATCGCAAAACCATCATAGCCAGAACGATCAAAATGAGGGACATCATGGTCGGCTATTAAATCTTCGCTTAAGTACCGTCCAAAAGCTTGCTCAAGCTTTACTTCTTCCACTTCTCCAAAACGAGCAAGTTTCATAACTTTTTCAACTGCTTCTCCAACTTGAATGGGGGTTCTTATTTCTACCATGATCAATTCTTCCTTTTCTAAATGGAGTAAATTCCTAAAACACCCAGAATATTATGATTAGATATATTTGATTATAACAAATTATAACAAGCAATAATCGAACAATATTTCCCTTAACATACATAAGCATCCAAAGTTTGGTAATAAATAAGGTGAAAATTTTGATTAAGGGAGCTACCCAGAAAAAACTTGCTACCATCTTTTTTATGGCTGTTGGAGCTGGAATACTCACCACCATTTATACTTCAATACTCTTCCTTTATGTTTATAAAATTAACCAAAAAGTAAATAAGCTAATAAAGCGCTAGGTACATAAAATTACTTGTGTTTTACTATTTTCTTTTTCTACTCCCCTGCCTCGTTAGTAAAACAAAAGAAATGACCGCCGCAGCGATCATTTCTTTTACTCTTAAAATTCTTCCCTATTCATTATTTATTTTGGTTTCTAAGTACTTCTCGGTTCTTCGTATAGTTGCTAATTTAGCATAATGATTGTTATTGGATATTGGCAGGATTCGTTCTTTTTATTTTTATGTTTTTTATAAATGCAATAAGAAAAAGAAAAAGAGGGATTACAACTTCAAAAGAAAAAAAGTAAAAAATTCCACTTTTAGATAAAAAAGAAACTAGTTGCTGATAACTAGTTGCTACCCAAAAACCAAATATTATTTGTAGAAAACCAAATGGGAAGACAAATGGCTTATAATCTTTTACGTTTAGGCACTGAGCTGCCCCAAGTACGAGCACATAATAAATGGCTGAAATTTTTATAAATATTCCTGTAACCCATATAGCCATTACAATTGATTCAAGATGCTCAAAAAATTGGCCGAGACTGATATACCTAGCAACATTCATTACTGGATATAGCTCTTCTTGAATAATACCATCCAGTATAAAAATCGTAATTAAATTTGTAAACACCATCGTTAGTACAACTGTTACAAGAGAAATTAAGCCCCATTTCCGTCCCTTTTCTGGATTTTTCAAAAATGGAAGAAAAAAACTAATATATATAAAGTCACCCAGCCATGATTGAATTGGAATCGCACCTTGTAAAGAAGGTAAAATACCATTGCCCATAATTGGAAGCATATTTTGGACTTTCATATCGGGTAAAAGAAGAACCCCCATTATCAGGAGGGGAAAAATAAATAATGGAAAAAAAGTTTGTGTCACACGTGCTAACACTTCTAGTCCTCCATATGCAACAGACGCACAGACTAAAACCAGACTAGCTATTACCACTAGTAGTGGAGTCTTGGGAAGGAAGTTTGCAATAAACTCAGCATACTCACGTAAGACAATCCCATTCAAAAACAGATGGAAAAACAAAAAAAGAAAACCAAGGATCTTGCTAGCAAACTTTCCAATTATATGTTCGCTATACTGAACGATATTTTGCTTAGGATAATAAGTATTCAGTTTCAAGAGAATAAACACCACTAAAAAACCAATAATCGACGCCCATATCGGTGATAGCCAAAGATCTTGTTTTGCGTCTTTTCCTGCAACTGCTGGAAGAGACAAAATAGATGTGGCTAATACGATAATATATAGTATCATACCCATCTGAAGAGCTGAGATTTTCCCTTTTTCGATCATTATCTATTTATTCCCCTTTATTTTCCAATTGTCTTATGTTTATTTTTCCTCTTCCCCTTATTATTTATTGTCTTGATACCCCTCTTGTTCAACTAGAGACCATAGTTTATCTTGATTCCAATAAAGTAAGCCGAATAGCATAAGTTTTAAGCCATACCAGTATGTATCCCAATGTAAATATGCTAAGAATTCTATTCCTCTAACGAAATATAGTACTCCATAAATACGAAATATCTTTTTTAAAATTTTGCGCAATCGTTGCCGGTTCTCGCTTTCCATATTATTTCCCCTTTAGATATTCAAAAATAGGAAATTTTCACGTTTGTATTTTTTACTAAATAATGTTTTTTATACAAATCACAAACCCTACCTGAAATAGCTAGACCTCTACCTTTAGACAAAATAAATGAGGCTGAGTGGTTTATAGATACATATGTTTTCCACATGTACTAAAGAAACATAAATAAACGTTATATTGAAATGGTTGAATAAATTTCCAATTAAACAGGATAGATTCACTAGATATATCGCAAAATAAAAATAAGTTTCACCACGATTTTCCATACAACCTTGAACAAAAGGAAGGCGCGTCCATGTTGTTTCGAAAAAATCGAAAAAGGTTCCATGAGCAAATACAACTCAATACACAACAACAGTTTAACGGGCAAAAAGGTTTGCTTTCTTCCGATCTGGATGAAAACTTGCAGGTCTTTCACTCCATGTATCAGGATTGCATGGATGTAGTCTTTCGGACATTTTTGATTGGTGGACAAACAAGAGCCGTTCTTATATTTATTGAGGGCTTATCTAATCTTGAAGAGGTTGATGATAATGTACTCGCTCCACTTGCGGCAGAAACAGAAGGCAGGGTTCTTCCACGTGAATTGATAGAGAAAAAGATACATATTTCAAAAATGAAAGAAGTCAAAACGTTTACAGAGTGCATAGAGTATATCTCTGTCGGGTTTCCCGTTCTTTTAGTAGAACAAGAAATGGTCGGACTTGCCTTGGGGTTGTGCAAATGGGAAAAACGATCGATTGAAGAACCACAGGCAGAGAGTGTCGTGCGGGGGCCACGGGAAGGTTTTGTTGAAGCATTGCACGTCAATACCTCCCTACTCAGACGTAAAATCAAAAGCCCTGACCTCAAAATGAAATCGATGAAGATTGGGCGCTATACGGATACTCATGTTGTAATTGCGTACATGAAAGGACTTGCAGATCAAACCCTCATTGAGGAAGTCGAAAACCGGTTACAGCGCATCGACATAGACAGTGTATTGGAAAGTGGCTATATCGAGGAACTGATTGAAGACAATCCCTATTCACCTTTTCCTCAGCTTATCAATACAGAGAGACCGGATGTAGCCGCTGCTAATCTCCTGGAGGGGCGTGTGGTGATTTTAGTAGACGGTACTCCCTTTGTCTTAATTGCTCCGATTAACTTTTTTTCCTTACTGCAGTCGCCAGAGGACTATTATCAGCGTTTCCTGATCAGCTCAGCTATCCGCTTGTTGCGTTTTGTGTTTATGTTGATGTCTCTTCTTTTGCCATCTCTATATGTTGCGGTTCTAACCTACCATCAGGAGATGGTGCCGACAGCCTTGCTGATTAGTATGTTTTCTTCACGGGAAACTGTCCCCTTTCCGGCACTTGTGGAAGCATTAATGATGGAGATAACATTTGAAGCGCTGCGTGAAGCAGGGGTTCGGCTTCCGAAACAGGTCGGGGCTGCTGTTAGTATTGTTGGCGCTTTAATCGTCGGTCAAGCTGCCGTTCAAGCCGGATTAGTTTCCGCTCCGATGGTTATCTTTGTTGCGATTACAGGCGTTTCGTCCTTTATGGTTCCGCACTATACACAAGGGATTGCGTTACGGATGCTCCGTTTTCCTATTATGTTGCTTGCCGGTTCGCTGGGGTTGCTTGGAATAATACTTGGGGTGATAATAATCGTCGTCCATTTATGCGGGTTGCGTTCGTTTGGGGAACCATACCTTTCACCAATCGCTCCTATGAAGAAGAATGAATTGAAAGATACCTTGATTCGAGCGCCATGGTGGGGGATGAATAAACGCCCCCATTTAACTGGTGAATACAATCCATCTCGACAAGCTCCCGGGCAAAAACCGAATCCGGGAAAAGGAGACGAATCGTAGTGTGAAGAAAAAACGAGAAGGATGTGTGTAAAGATGAACCACTTTTTGTCTCAAAGCATAAAAAAATTATTCCTCGTTCTTCTCTTGTTTTCGGCTAGTTTCCTGCTTACCGGTTGCTGGGACAGAAGGGAAGTGAATGACACGGCACTGGTATTGGGGGCTGCCATTGACAAAGAAAAAGGGGAAAACATCAAGCTAACCATTCAAATTTTGATTCCTCGGGCTGTGAGCGGCGGGCAGCAGGGAGCGGGGGCAGGCGGAGGCGGAGGCGGCCCCACCGTCTTGGTAAGATCAGCGATTGGAGAAAATATGGCTGATGCCGCGTCAAAGCTCCAGACAGAATTTCCGCGTAAAATCTTTTGGGGACATTGTAAAGTTTATATAATCGGGACAAAGCTTGCTAAAGCAGGAGGCGTACATAAGCAAATTGACTTTTGGCTTCGCCACCCAGAACCTCGAGAACGTGCCGATTTGTTTGTTAGTGTAGGCAAAGCAGCCAATATTCTTGAATTACAGCCACCTTTAGAGCTATTTGTGGGACAAGCGCTTCGAAAGCTTTCTGAGATGCATATTGGTATGAGAATTACCGTGAAAGATTTTGAACAGATGTTAAAAGGTGATACAGGTGCGGCTCTCCTGCCATTGATTAACAAATTACCGACAATGACTGAAAACAAACAAGAAACGATTGCTAATATAATCGGGACGGCTATTTTCAAGAAAGATAAAATGGTCGGTCAAATTGATATTAAAGCAACTAGAGGACTGCTGTGGTTACGAAATGAAGTCGAAGTAACTGCGGTAACGGTAAACCCCAAAAAAGGAGAAACGATATCGTTAGATCCCATACGTGAAAAGACAAAGCTCATCCCTACAATCAAGAATGGAAAATGGAAAATCTTAGCAAAAATCACATCTGAAGGAACGATTGTGCAAAATGGAAGCCATTTAGACATTATGAGCACTGACATTACAAAGAGGATACAAAAGGAGTTAGAGAAGGACATCAAACAACGATTGAACCTATCCCTTAAACAAGTAAAGAACGGGATGAATGTAGATGCGTTTGGTTTTGCAGATGCGTTTCACCGTAAATACCCAAAAGAATGGGAGAAAGTCAAAGATCATTGGGATAAGGTCCTTCCGCAGGTAGAAGTAAAAATAGCCATTAAAACGCATATACGCCGACCTGGTTTGACTACAACACCAGCGGGTGTTCCAGAAAATGAGGTAGAAAAGAAATGATATGGATTGTGTTTGCAATAACAGTAGGTGTGGTACTACTCATATTATATGAATGGCCAAAAATGAAGCAAAATCAAAAAAAGGAAAAAGCGGCCTTTGTAACCTTAACGGCGATGGGATGGTTGCTTGCCACCCTCCTTGTGTTCTTTCCAGACATGCCAGGGCCTACACAGATGATTGAAAAACTTTTTAAACCGCTTGGTAAGTTGATTGAGAAATAGTAAGATCATGGGATGTTAAAAAGGAGAAAACAGCATGATTGAGAAAGGAAAAATTTCTGCCTTTCAAATGGCTCTTATGATAGTACCCACAGTCACAGCAACTGCTGTTCTTGTGGTTCCATCCGTTACCACCAGGGTCGCGGGTCGTGATATGTGGATTTCGCCAATTGTGGGTTCACTCGTTGGATTTTTTAGTTTGTTTATCGTGTATCAATTGCATAAGCACTATCCAGCAAAATCGATTATTCAGTACAGTGGGGATATTATCGGACGGATTCCAGGAAAAATCATTGGGCTTATCTATCTGTTCTTTTTATTGCATTCAAGTGGCATTATAACCAGGGAGTATGCGGATTTCATTATTGCTGCTTTTTTGCCGAGAACCCCGATGAGCGTAATCATGGGGGGGATGATTTTGGTCTGTGCTTTTACAGTACTCAGTGGTTTGGAAGTGTTGGGAAGAGCTGCTCAAGTGTTTGTTCCAATATTTATGGCTCCGCCGTTACTGTTTATTTTACTGATTCCTGACTTAAAACTAGAGAATATCGTTCCAATCATGGTGCATGGTATGATGCCCTCAATCCTGGGTGCTGTAATTCCGCAAGGTTGGTTTAGCGAAGTCTCCCTTATCTCAATGTTTCTTCCCTTTTTAACGGATCGTGAAAAAGGGGGAAAATGGGGAATAATCTCAGTGATTGTTATTATGTTACATCTAGTTATTACCAATATCGTTTGCCTTCTCTTGTATGGTGAATCAGTAACAAGTTATGCCTTCCCAGTGCTTTTTGCTTTCCGATACATTAGTGTTGCTAGTTTTTTTGAACATCTTGAGGCAGTCGTGGTCATTATTTGGGTGATGGGGGCGTTCATCAAAATTTCGGTGTTCTATTATGTACTTGTTCTGGGAACAGCACAATGGTTAAATCTTTCCGACTACCGGCCGATTGTGTTTCCGATTGGTTTTCTTGTAAGTCTAGTTTGTATTTGGGCAACTCCCAATGGGCAAGAATTGGGCCAGTTTTTAAGGACAATCTCCCCTTTTTATATACCAACTATAATGACATTCATTCCGATGTTGCTCCTTCTGATCGCAATCATCCAGAAAAAGATGAGGAAAAAAAAGACATCCTGCTCCTACTAATCCATAACATATAAAGAATATTATCGATGTAAGAGATTTTCTACATGTTTTTTATGAGAATAACAAAGGAAAAGTGTAGTGTGGTAAAAAGTGATAGAAAAAAGGAGAAAAGAAAATGATTGAAAAAGGGAAAATTTCTGCTTTTCAGATGGGCGTGATAATGTATCCTGGCATCCTAGCTACAGCAATTCTTACAGTTCCTTCTATTACAGCAACATATGCAAAGCAGGATCTTTGGATAGCCCCGATATGGGCCTGTCCTATTGGCTTACTGATAGTCCTTGTTTTTCTTCAATTGCACAAGCATTTTCCCGGAAAGAATATTATTCAGTACAGTGAGAATATTTTGGGGCGTTTAATTGGGAAAACACTCGGGATTTACTACTTGTTTTTTTTTCTTCATAACAACGGTTTCGTTATACGTGAGTATGCCGAGTTCATCATCACCTCCGTCCTTCCAAAAACCCCAATCATATTGGTGATTGTTGGTATGGCACTAGTTAGTGCATTTGCTGTAAAAGGAGGAGTGGAAGTGATTGCCCGCGCAGGACTGGTTTTTCTTCCATTGTTCATGCTTCCTCTTCTGCTGATGGGGTTGATGGTTCTTCCTGATATGGAACCACGTAACATGCTTCCTGTCATGGGAAATGGGATTAAACCCTCTTTAAAAGGTGCTTTTTTTCCAATTGAGTGGTTTGGTGATTTTATTTACATGTCTTTTTTGCTGCCCTTTTTGAAGGAAGAAAAGGGAGGAAAATGGGGGATGTTTTCAGTAATGGCTATCACACTGACCATGGTGATTACAAATTTGACTACCATTTTTGTATTTGGCGGGACTACCACGGATTTGGTATATCCAGTAATGAATGTTTTTAGGTATATCAGCCTTGCTCATTTTTTCGAGCATGTTGAATCGATTGTCATAGCAGTTTGGATTACTGGTATGTTTATTAAGTTTTCGCTTATTTATTACGCGCTTGTACTTGGGGTAGCTCATTGGTTGAATGTGTCTGATTACAAATCGTTAGTACTTCCAATTGGATTTCTTCAAGTTATATTCAGTATATGGGTAGCTCCAAATTTTCAACAGATGGGGCAATTCTTTACTACGGCTGGTTCTTTTTATTTTCCCTTTATGGAAATCATGCTTCCGCTTTTTCTTTTGTTTGTGGCTCTTATAAAAAAGAAATACAAAGATAAAAGCCCTAAATCTTCAAACGTCCAATAATGACCATTAGCCTGATAAACGTATTAATAAAGAAAAAAAGAGCTTTCTACCGAAGTAGAAAACACTTGATATTATCGCATATTCTCGTGTTATTGTGCGTCCTATATAACGCAAAAAAGTACCATTGGTCTGTGTTTAAGCACCTAATCCCTATTTATTTTGATTTTAACATTCGAAAATCATTCAACTAAATTCCGAATTTCTTTTAGTCACCTTTGTTAAAGTTACAATTTAAGGATCAATATCAAAACTATATCATTTTTCGTGATATTCTAACTTAAAAAAGAAATTCCGATTTTTTATTACTATTACTGCAGTTAAAATAAGTAAAAGAACGGTCATTTTACATGATTGTCCTTTTTATTTTTATCTTACTTTAACCCTATCGAGATTTAATATTTTGAATATTAAGTTAATATTTATTTTTGGTAAGTATTCTAACCGTTGATTTTTTATATTCAATTGACCAAACCTTCCAGTAATCAGCCCTTTAGCTTAATAGGTCCTAATAAAAAAGATTAACAAAAAAGGTGTTTGAATTGAAAGACATTATTCATATGCAATAAAAGACGGCAGCAATTTTTGCTACCGTATCGATTATCGTCTAATTAACTTGTGTAGTTGCCTGCTTTGATTTGAAGAACCACTTCATCATTGGTGGAGTAACAATTGTTGTAATTAATACCACAACGATAATAACCGCAAACATATCTTGAGTTAACAAACCATTTTCTAAGCCAATTGCAGCAATAATGAGTGCTACTTCTCCCCTAGATACCATTGCAGAACCAATCCCTAAAGAGCTATTCCAATTAAACCCAGATAATTTTGCTCCAATTGAAGCTCCAATTAATTTTGTTAGTATCGCTAATATACTTAAAGATACAATTATTCCTAAATTTTCACTGATACCAGAAAATTGGGCAGTAACACCAATGGATGTAAAGAATACAGGAACAAATATCGAATAACTAATGGTCTCAACTTTCTCAGTTACCTCGTGTTTAAAATTTGTTACACTTATTGCCACGCCCGCTATATATGCCCCGATTATTGCAGCAACTCCTGTGTATTCTGCCAGATAAGCAAAAACAAAACAAGTAATTAATGCAGATGAAATGACGGTTTCTGTTACTTTTAATGAAGAAAATTTATTCAAGAACCAAGGAACTACTTTCCAACCTACAAGAATTGCTCCTGCAAAGAATAATGCCTTCATCAATACAACCATTGTTAAATTAACATCGCCACCAGCAAAACTCATAAGGAATGCCAAAGCGATAATAACAACGACATCATCTATTACAGCAGCACCTAAAATAGTAGTACCTTCACGGGTCTGTAATTTGTTCATTTCTTTAAGTGCTTGAACAGAGATACTGACACTTGTAGCAGATAGCAATAAACCTAAGAACATTGATTGTATAGATGTAAGATTTATCATCAATCCAGCAAAATAACCCAGGAATAATGGAACAATAATACCGCCAAAACCGACAAATGTTGATGCCTTTCCCGTTCTTTTAAATTCATCAATATCTGTTTCAAGTCCAGCAATAAACATAAGCAATATAACACCTATTTGACTAAATTCCGTTAAAGTTTCAGTCTCGTGAATAAGTCCTAAAACTGAAGGTCCGAGCACAATTCCTATGAGGAGTTTGCCAAGAACTGAGGGTTGCCCCAATCTCACACTTAAGCTCCCGGCTATTTTTGCTGCGATTAAAATAATTGCTAATTGAAGTATTAACATATGAATACCACCTCCAATGATTATCTTTTGTAGAAAGGTAAAAAATACACAAAAAGCCTGTCACCAGGACATAATTATCCCCTGGTGACAGGCTCCTCCAATAAAACTATTAATTATTTAGTTTCTAAACATTATATACGATTGAAAATTAAAAAGGTTTCGTTTTTCTGGTTATACATTCTACTTTTTTACTATTTCAATAAATATCCTTGTACCACAGTTTTATCCACATTTTCTTAATTCTTTAGTTATCTTTAACTATAGGTTGGTCCACTAAATTTGTTTGTGCAACATTAATTGGACTAATTCCACTACATATAAAGATTTGTCCCCCCGTATTACCAGAAGCTGCACCGGCGTTAGTTTTGGTTGCAAATTTAGGAGAAATAAAAAGTGTATCCCCAAACTCGACGATCCCTTGCCCTCCTATACTATTTATTGTCACATTACCAGTAAATGCGGGCATTAATGACCACCCTTTAAATTAAATTAGATTATTTAAAATATGATGACGGATTTCTTTATGTTCGTTAAATTTGCATCTTTCTTGGTTAGATATCTATTTTAGTAACCTTGATCTTACGTTCAATAACATTTAATCGATTACCCAAGTAATAAAACAAAACACACTCTTTAAAAAGCCGATTGCTTACTTTTATGGAATCGTGACCATGGCTGGTTACGACCGGGAGAACCGTCCCCTTGGATCCTCCCATAGATCTACATGATTGTCTTTTACCAATAGATATCATCCAATGTAGGAATTGGCCGGCTTTCTATTTCTTTTACTACCTGAGTGATATCTTCTGACCCGTTCACAATCACTTTTTTAATGACTGTTTTACGAAATCCGCTTTCCCATTTTTTGTCTTGTATGAATTGATAGGCTACCTTTGGAATTTCGCTTTTATTCCGTGCATAAAAATATCCACTAGAAGAAACACCTGAACCATCGATCGTTAAGTTAACATCCAGAAGGAACTCCATAATATCACCTCTTGCTCTATTATAGAACATATGTTCGCTTTAACGCAACAGATACGGTTCTCATGGTTTCTGATGTGGTTAGTTAAAACCAGAAGAACCGTCCCCATGGCACGTGTCGAAAACCTACACTCTTCGTCTATTTTTGTCTCCTTTTATCTTGTTTTATCGAATCTATTCCATATTCGGTAAAGAATGCTATAATTCATCTCAATTAAGATTAGATTATTTTACTAAAAGTTTACTGAAATTCACGAGGTGATATCTGCAATGAGACTGGAACACTTTGAAGCAGCAATAAATGAGAAAAAGGCCGAAATGATTAATTTAGGAATGACAAAAGGACTTCAAAATGAAGAAACGATCTATTGCAGCCAAGAACTAGACAAACTACTGAACGATTATAATAGGTTATTATTAGACGCTAAACATTCTAAATCAAAAAATTATTACTTTGACCTTCCCTCTATTCTTATTACACAACTACATAGGATTTTATCGATTCATTCCAGATATTTTTTTATTAATTGAAAGCACCACCCTCCCCTTGGCCATCTTGACATTTTTCTTTTATATGTTATCTTTTTGTTATAAATGAAACAGTCACAGTAACTGACGACATCTGTGGAAAAGACCACAAGGAAGCTGTGATTGGTATTGTCGGGTCGTCTGGGCAGAGATAAGGAATATCCTTTTAGAGATAAGGATATTGTCCTTATCTCTTTTTTATTATCATTCCTGGAGGCGAAAAATATGGAGAAAATCATTTTGGATGGAAATGTTGTAGCTCAAAATATAAAGGATCAATTAAAAGGACGAATTGAATCATTAAAAAACAATGGGGTCACACCATGCCTTGCCACGATTTTAGTTGGTAATAATCCTTCCTCAGAAACATACGTAAGAATGAAGGGGAATGCTTGTAAGAAATTAGGTATAAATTCTATTCGTGTACATTTGCCTGAAGAAACAACGACAAACGAATTATTAGAAACAATTAGAGAATTAAACGAAGATCCAACTGTACATGGTATCCTTTTACAACATCCAGTTCCACCGCAAATTGATGAACGAATGGCTTTCGAAGCAATCGATATTCGCAAAGATGTAGATGGTGTTACAAGTGCTGGGTACGGTCAGACTGCATTGGGATTTGGAAATTATCCATCATGTACTCCAGCAGCCATTATGGAAATTATAAAATATTACAAGATTTCAATCGAAGGTAAACATGCCGTTGTTGTTGGTAGAAGCCCAATCCTAGGTAAGCCTGTTTCTGCGTTGCTTCTTAACGAAAATGCTACGGTTACAACTTGTCATTCTAAAACGGCTAATTTACCTGATATTTTAAAACAAGCAGATATTGTGGTTGCTGCCGTTGGTAAGCCCCAATTTATTCAAGGAAGTTGGATAAAGGAGGGCTCCGTTGTCCTAGATGCGGGATATAACAAAGGAAATATTGGAGATATAGATTATGAGAGTTGTTATCAGGCTGCAGGTGCGATAACACCTGTGCCCGGTGGTGTAGGCCCTGTTACCATTGCCATGTTGCTGAAACACACTGTTGATTCAGCTGAGAAAAACATGTTTTAAAGATAAAGTTGTTAAAAAACGACCAATACAGAGATAGAAACAGGTATTGTAAATTAGGCGAAGCAGTCTTTAGTTGAACAAGAAAATCTATTGCATCTTTATTAGACCTTGTTAAAAGCCCTTCTCTCCAGAGAGGGCTTTTCTTATTTAAGAAAAGCACCACCGTTATGATAGTCAATCTTCTTAAACTAAGCACCCGTTAGCTAATTGAATGACCTGCACTTTTTATACGACCAACTTGAAGGCGAAATTCACTGATTCTCATGCTTCAAAATGATACTCCATATCTCCAGCCATTGCCGCTGGCGTATCGCCCGTCTTTCGAAAGTCATGGGCGTGCAGGAGTTGAAAATCCCCAAAATCCAATTGTTTATAGAACTCGTAACACGGAAACCCATCATGACTTCCCTTCACTTTCACGGAGCCATCCTTATGAGCGTTTATCTGCAGAGAGTAGTCTACCGTCGGCTCATCAGGACGAAGCGGATTGTTTGCACTCGCTCGCATAGTTAATGATACCGTTTCCTCGCTCCACACTTCGTCTTCAACTCGAATACCGACTGTAGACGCTTTTCCTTGTTTGTACTCGACTAAGCCGTCTGGGGTTGTCATTTTGAGGACAGTAATACCCGTATCGGAGAAAGATGTAATTCGTTGCTTAATGAAGTCAATAACGACCTCCTGCTCTACACGGCAACGCCCAGTGTTTACCGCATACGGAGTGAATTCCCTTGCATCCCCCTGATATTCGTAAATCATGCCTGCAGAATCTTGAATTGCTGGTAGATAAAGCATACCGCCGATGAACACAGTACCTCTAATTTTGATTATTTCTGCCATAATAGAAGCTCCTCACTGACTCGAAGTTATTTTTAAAAGATATTTATAGTATTCGAGGGTTATTAATAATTTCCCTCTTTGTAACTATCCTGCATCCTATAGTTTAAGAAGATACCTTCAAACTCCATACTGATGTCAACATGAATATTCAATCATGCTTGAGTTTTTTATTTCATTAAATGGTCCTTAACATAAAGAAAGAGGACAATTCATGCTTCCGAATTGCGCCCGATTGTGGAATTGCCTAATTGGCGTTTTTAAAAAACTTTATTGTAATTAAAATCTTTATTGTCATTCAACAGGTCCTTTGCTATGAGCGCACAGGTGAGATGATTACCTTCAAATCCCAGAAAACTATATTGAAAGCTAATCAATTGCTTTTGAATATGCCCCTATTACTAGGCCGCGTGCAGTAATAGTTTGATGAATAGGGACTAATACTGCTTCCACATTAAATTTTGTTTTTCTAGATTTTTGACATCCTCAAAATCGTTGATTCAATGAAGGAACGATTCTCTAATCATCTGATATCTGCATGGAAAACGTCCCCTATGAGCCTTTTTTAACTCATAAGCATCCATTCTGTTGGGTGGAAAAAGCTCAATGAAGAAAAGATTGCAAAAGTTTTTACTGCAAGTAATACAATAGCAATTGCTTAATAAAGATCGAATTTATTGGTTTTGGACGAGCGATGTCTGATGGTGTATTTATCTATTTTCTCCGTTTCTCATGCATAAACTTCATCCATTTTTTCTGTTTATAGCTGTTGATCAAATACCCAAATACCGTGACTGCGGTTACTCCGATGGACAAGTTAAGAATAAGAGCGTTAGATACATAGCATCCTCCGGCAATCCCTATAACTCCCAGTAATATACCAGCAAACAACCTATTTTTCGTATTTTCATAGATGGTAAATTGGAACTGTCTCCTTTGTTCGACTTCCTTTAACTCTTCTAATTTTTGTGGTGTACTTAAAAAAACGCTGACAGAATGAGCCAGCTTAAAGATAGGCTGGGATTGAAGCCATTGCCAGATAAATGACCATTTGTTTCCCTGTTTCGTTAACCACTTGATGAATACAGGTTTTCCTAAATCCATGAGTTCCGCCTCAGGAGCTAGATTGCGGATAATCCCTTCAATCGTTACGAAAGACCGGCCTAAAAAGACAAACCTGGTTGGAACTTGAATGGGCAGGGCTTGAATCATATCATTCATTTCTAATTTTAAAGCCATCAGGTCCATTTCTTTTAATTGAGCGGTTTGGAACGACATGAATTCAGCTAATAACCGTTCAATTGTTCTGGAATCCGCCTCCGGAAGCAAAAAGCCTAGATGAAATAAGCAATCCACCGCTTTCGGAAAATTTTTTGAAAGAAAGCTTTCAATTAACCCTCGAAAATAGGTGGCATCTTTTTTGGTGATCTCCCCAATCATTCCAAAGTCCAGTAAAATGATTTTTCCTTCCTTAGATAACAGCACATTTCCTGGATGCGGGTCTGCATGGAACGTCCCTGGCTCCAGCCATTGTGGAAGAAAAACTTTCATTAGCCTTTGTGCCAACTCCTCCCGGCTTACAGGTAATTGATTTATCGCATCTGAATCTGTCAGCCGTATTCCTTCCACCCATTCCATCACCAGGACATTGGGGGTACTAAGTTCAGCATACACAGACGGTATTTGGACAATATCCATATCCTTATACCGCTCACTAAAATAAAGGATGGTATTAAGTTCTTTTGCATAATCAAGTTCTCGTTTAATCACTTGTTTGAGTTCCTGAAAGAGAACTTTAAAATTAATAAACGTTTTTGGAATGGGTACCAGGTGAGCGGCAAACCAAATAATGATACTTAAAATCCGGAAATCTGTTTGGACAATTGAATCGATATGGGGGCGCTTTATTTTAATCGCCACCTTTGTTCCATCTTTTAGTACTCCCTGATATACTTCTCCAATTGATGCGGAGGCAATGGCTGTTTTTTCAATGGTTTGGAAATGTTGCTGAAGCGACCTTCCCCATTCGGTTTCAAGTATTTTCTGAATGTCATTCCATTCAGATGGAGGTACTTTATCTGTCAGATCTTCAATTTGCCGAATGAAGGGTTGTGGCAGCAAATCGGCACGGGTGCTTAGTAGCTGGCCAATTTTGATGAGCAAGCCTTCTAATTCAAACAGTGTTATGCGAAATCGTTCCCCTATTTTCCCCCAAAGTTTTTCCCACTCCGCTTTCGGTTTGCGGCCAATCTTATACCAATAGATTTGCAGGAAAATCACAAAGGCCATCGATAGCACTTTCCACATTCGAACCAGCTTACTTCTAGTTTTCATTAGGTATCCACTCGCTTTTTTTGGGCGTTTTTATTTATGACGATTTTCTTAAAATAAAGTTTCAGTTATAAGAACTATCAGTTCAATTATAATCGTTGGCATATGAAAACATCCACGACTATAAAGGGGTTCATATTGATGTGTTTTTCCGAAATTTAAAGCAGAAAGGACAAATATTTAGGCATAGTTATGACCATATAAATGTATTAGGCAATTAAAAAATGCTATAAACGGCAGTATCTTTTATGAATGTAAAAAGAGCCAAAATACGCAAGTAGTGTATAAAAACTTGCATATTTTAGGCTTTTAAATTTTATTCCTTATTGTGTTAAATCACCCGTTACTTTAATAAGAAATATTACACAATAGACCCACATAGTGAAGTAAAAACGACTTTAATAAAAATGCCCCAGCCTAAATGGCTGGGGTTAATGAAGCTAGTATCCAAATGGTCTAGGCGGGCTTGTTTTATTGAGGATAAACAAGTTAGTAAATTGAATGTTGCTTAACTATATTGAAAGTGAGAAATAAATGAAGTTTTTAGTATGAAGTCTTAACTTTGTAATTTGAAATTGAAGATTTGGCTCGAAGGCAAATCCCCGTGAAGGAGAACCCTCATCTTCAACTATGCACTAGGTCCATGACTGAACGTGCGCCGTTAGTCCGAGGCAGCTCCGTGACGGATGGAGTGAAATGTGGTACCCAACCCACGAATATCAGTTTGTATACCATCGTCAGCGTTTTTGCCTTCGTGCCAAGTTTTTAAGGTTTTCCAGTTCAACTTTTTGCATTGTATCCATTTCGGATTTAGCTTATCAAGGGAAAGTACGTCCTTGACAAGCTAAATCTGAAAGGATTGTTGTTCTATAAGTTGAACAAGGAATAACTCTATTCATGCTGAATAAAACACCAAATAAAAACATTTTGGGTGTGGTGGGTTGACAGTTTCGTTCATATCAGTTGAAGAACCACCAGTTCAAAATTGTATTATTTAACACTACTCGTATTCCTTAAAACTGTTGGTATTGCCCCTTTAGGTAGACCGAAAAGCGGGAAAAACCTAAAATCCCGAATGAACAATATTCCTCAACTGGACGACCAAACTTTTAAACTCCTTCTCCCTTTCCAAATAGTATAGCGAAGCTTGTACCAAAGGGAGATTTGGTTCCGCCTTTCTAACCTCCGTCTGGATAAAATGGCAAATTTCTTTTAGCTCCGAACGATATTTGGCACTGGACGGAAGAGTCTCAAGGACCAAATCCATCTTCAGAAACAGCTCAGTAAGGATTTGTTCCTTCTCTATTTGGCGGTCCTCGAGCCCCCAGCTTAAATACCTATCGAAAGAAGCTTGTTTCAGAAGAGGCTTTCGATTGGAATCCCTCATATGCTTAGAGAGCACATTGAGTTTGTCCAAAATGAAATTTGCCGTTTCCTCGAGCGATAACGATTTTTCCTCATAAACAAGCCAAAATAGATACTCCTTCAAAATCGCTCGATAGATGGAAACCATATCCCACAGATACGGATAGATTTCTTCGCCGTACACTTCCAGCAAGCAGTCTCTATGCCATCGGATGAGCCGCCCTCTAAACTGGTGTCTTAGCGGTTGGAACTTGGGATCCTGTTGTATGGGGAGCTCCGTAAATTCGACAAGAATATGCTTGTACTCTATAAAATAAATGACCTTGTGTTTATTATTTATAACTAAAGGTCAAATATAGACAACGAGGAGAAATATGAAAATGGAAAAATTGTTGGATTTGCAAAAAACAGCGTTGGTTGTCATTGATTTGCAAAAATGGCTAGGCAGCCAATATGCCCCTTATTCCGCCGAGCAGGTTGTTTCTAACGGAGCCGCCTTGGCAGATGCCTTCCGTGAGCACGGCTCGATGGTTGCACTAATCCGAGTATCGAGCAAAGATATGAAGGATATCCCGAAGCCGAAGCTGGATTCACCTGCCCCACCACTATATTTGCCAGAAGAATGGGATCAAATTGTCCCGGAATTGAAAGTAGCCGAAACGGATCACGTCATCACCAAGAAACAATGGGGAGCTTTTTACGGAACGGAGCTCGACCTGCAACTGCGCCGCCGAGGAATCGACACTATCGTCTTATGCGGCATCGCCACCGGGATTGGTGTGGATACGACTCGGGAGGCGTTTATGCACGGGTATCAGCAGATTTTTGCTATCGATGCAATGACCGGGTTTTCTCAAGCGGAGCACGATCACGTGAAAAATTATATTTTTCCACGCATTGGGCGCACTCGCACAACGCAGGAAATCCTCTCTGCCCTTGCGGAAGCTTGACTTGATCAGATGTGCCCTCGGATTTATCACTTGGTTCCAGGGGTCTTTTTTTATTTAGAGGTTCTAGGTTTTAAGTACACCTTTTCACAATCTTTGTTATGTTTTCTAGGAATTTTTGAATAAATTTTTTCAGTTTTTTTATTGACTTAAACCTCGGTTTAAGTCGTATGATAGTCCTGTCGACGAAAGATGAAGATTTTGGAGGTCTCCAGATGAATTACTGTTCAATTAGCGAAGCCGCAGCCAAATTCAATTTACCACAATCAACGTTACGTTATTATGAAAAAAAAGGCTTGCTACCATTTATCCAGCGAGATGAAGCAGGCAGGCGGTTATTTTCAGATTATCAAATGGCGCTCTTTGAAATAGTGCTGTGTTTAAAAAACACGAATATGCCGATTAGCAGTATTAAGCAATATATGGACTGGGTTATTGAAGGTGACACTACCGTTGAAAAAAGACTTGAAATGATGATGCAACACAAACAAAACGTGCTAAATGAAATTTCATTAATGACAGAATCCCTAAAAGGAATTGACTTCAAAATTGAACGCTATACAAAACAAATTCAGGAAAGAAAACAGGGTGAGTACTGAAGGAAATAGTAAAAAAGGGAAAAGAGGAACTATAATGAAACTTTCAGGAAATACAATATTGATAACAGGCGGAAGCACTGGAATAGGATTGGCTTTCGCGGAACGTTTTATAAAGGCTGGGAATACAGTCATTGTCTGTGGACGACGTGAAAAGGTACTCCAAAACGCGAAAGAAAAACTCCCAAACCTAATTACTCGTATAAGTGATTTGACTATTGAATCTGAACGTGTAGCATTGTTTGACTGGGTAACATCCAACTATCCGGATGTGAATGTTTTAATTAACAACGCAGGAATCCAACGAAGTTTTAACGTGTTAAAGGCTGATTCAAAGAACGATTGGGGTTATTTCAGTAAAGAAATCTCAACAAATCTAGAAGCACCGTTCCAACTCTCTATGTTATTCGCTCCATTTTTTGCAACTAAAGAAGAGGCAACTATTATTAATGTGACATCTGGGTTAGCTTTTACTCCATTTGTAATTGCACCTATCTATTCAGCAACGAAAGCAGCGCTTCATTCCTTTACAATGAGTCTCAGACACCAACTTTCTGACACATCAATAGAAGTCATTGAAGTTGCTCCGCCAGCGGTGAATACAGATTTTTTAAACGGTGCAGGTCTGCCTGGAGAACCATTAGATGCATTCGCAGATGGTATTTTCAAAGAATTAGAAGAGGGTAAAAACGAAATCGGTTATGGTACCTCTGTGAATCGCTTACGTATGTCACGGGATGAAATCGACGAATACGTCGAGAAAATGTACCATGCAACGAAAAACTTAATTAAGTAATCATCAACTGTGAAAAGTTACTAAATTGTTTAAATCCTTATCAGAAATCATTTATTAAGAAAACCCCAAAGTTTTAGGGAATCTTACAATCATTCAATTGGGGATTATACAGTGGGAGGACGATTAATATGGAGCAATTCGGAAATGGGAAATTCTCTGGAAAGAAAATTGTGATTACGGGAGGTAGTAGCGGATTCGGCCTGTCGACGGCAAAACTGCTGGTGGATGAAGGAGCACGCGTTCTGATCACAGGGCGTACTCAGACGACGCTCGACTCTGCTAGTGAACAACTCGGCAACAACGCAATCGCAGTCTTGAGCGATGCCGCATCGTCGAAGGATATCGCCGCGTTGGCCGAACGGGTGAAGGCTGAGTTTGGAACAATAGATGCCCTGTTCGTTAACGCTGGTGTCTCGGGGCGCTTTGCTCCCTTCGAGTCAGTGACCGAAGAAGCTTACGACGAGGTATTTACAATCAATGCCAAAGGACCGTACTTCACCGTACAAAAACTCGCTCCGATACTGAGCGCAGGAAGCGGTGTAGTACTTACCACCTCAGTCTCCAACGTGTTGGGTACCCCTATGATCAGTACGTACGCAGCCAGTAAAGCGGCGTTACGCTCCATGACCCGCAGTCTGGCACGAGAGTTATTATCTCGAAATATTCGCGTCAACGCAATCAGTCCTGGCCCTATTGACACAGGTATCTTGGAGAGGTCAATGCCGAAGGAAGCTGCCGAACAGATCAAGACACAGATGACCCAGGAGAATCCGATGTTGCGTTACGGCGATCCGGTCGAGGTAGCTAAAGCCGTAGTATTCCTAGCATTCGACGCCACCTACACCACTGGAGCTGAGTTCCCTGTCGACGGAGGCGTCTCCCAGATCTGAGTAATCTCAATTCGCAGCACTGTCACCACATATGTCAGTTGCTCTGTTCTTCATTTAATTTAATTTCATTAATGCATTTTCAAAAGAGGCCCTGATTATGGGAACCTTTTCTACATAGTATTTTCTTTTTTTATTCAACAAACCTGCACCGTTAGTGGAACAGGAAAAGGGTAGCCGCAGCTACCCCTTATTAAACTCTTGCACCCTTTAGTTTAAGTAGAATCCTTCACAATCTTTTTTTACACATTAATAAACTCCAATCCCTTAAATGTGTTGCTATATACAAAGCGCCATCTTATTAAAGAAAAGCGCCAGATTGCGGAATATTGAAAAACAAGAGTAAGCTTCAAAAATAGTTCCTCAGTTATTTTGCTAAAGCCACTCATAGTGAAGTGAAAAATGCTGTAAAGCAATTTAAAACTTTTTTGGATAATAAAATTATGTTCAGGACACATTATTGTCGTGGAGGTGATTTATTATGACTAACAATCAACAACCAAACAAAACTCAAGCTGGAACTAACGCCCAACAGGTTAGACAACAAAATGCTCAAGGTGGACAAGCTGGAGCTGGTCAATTCGGAACAGAATTTGCTAGCGAAACAAATGCACAAGAGGTAAGTCGTCAAAACCAACAATCCCAGCAAAATAATAACCAAAACTCTTAATTTGTGACTTTATAAAACACCTCTTATCGGCTCGGTAGGAGGTGTCTTTTTATGAACTTTTTTTGAGGTAAAGCAAATTACAAACATTCTTATTTTCAAACGAAACCTTCGATTGAGCAATTTCTTCACAAACCTCATTTACCTTACCATGAATATCCATTCATCTTGCTAAGCGTTACTCATCAATCTGGACCGATTGCTGAAACAAGTTAAACACCGCTTTTCAACTATCCTGCCCCGTTAGTCGAATAAGAAAGGGCTGCCATAATGACAGCCCTGATCCTCAACTCTTGCACCAATAATTGTGCCTTCCAAAGGAGTGAAATGTCTTTTCCCAATATAATATATACTAATAAGATTATTTAGGTTTGGATTAGCACCTATTAAATTTCCCAAGCCAAAATTAATTATCCTTCTAGCATTAACCTGTCCGTTAGTGGAACAACAAAAAGACGACGCCTCTTAAAGCATCGCACCCGTTGCTTAAGTACATTTCTTCACAATATGTCCGTATTGTTCATTAAAATATTTATTTAAAAGAACTCCGCCGTTTGTCCATTGCATTTAAAGACAACCCTTCATAATATGCAATATCCCCCAAAGTTAAATTAAACATTTACACCGCTATTTTCTACCGAAGCGTCATTCAGGCGCTTTTTTATTTATGTTTATTAACAAGTCCATTACATAAGTTAATTTAAAATTCCACATAATACTTTCGTATTTCAAATTCATACGAAAGAAGGATTCAAACAATGACAGTTGGAAAAGACGTTCAAACAGCTTTAGCAAGTTTAAAAAGTGCTCAGGCAAGCTTCGAAACCTTTGCTTTAGCAACTGACAACCAAAACGCAAAGCAACTTTATCAACAAGCAGCACAACAAACACAAACAGTTCTAGATAGCCTTGAACCACGCCTTCAAGAAATTCAAGCCGAGGAACCACAATACAAACAACAGTAATTTTGTACAATACACAGTGGTATTTACCACTATTTGGAATTATCATTATCAATTAAGTTACATATAATACTTTGAAACAATTTCAAAACGTCTATCTGTTAAAACCGCCATCACTCTAGGCAACCAAAATGAAGACTCCATATGGAGCTTCTTTTTTTGTCGACTTTTTTTTCAAATACGTATTAAGCGTTTTTTTCTTTTTTAACTCCCTCAGTTTAATACGAATATCTCTCGAATGCTCCCTAATTCGCAGGATTTCATAACCCTTTTAATTGGA
>NZ_JCAIOL010000012.1:0-161956 GCF_059587065.1 Neobacillus sp. DZ-9 | reverse complement strand
ACAACTACTACAACTACTACAACTACTACAACTACTACAACTACTACAACTACTACAACTACTACAACTACTACAACCACTACAACCACAACAACTACTACAACCACTACAACTACAACAACAACAACAACTACTACAACTACTACAACTACTACAACTACTACAACTACTACAACCACTACAACCACTACAACTACTACAACCACTACAACTACTACAACCACTACAACCACTACAACTACTACAACTACTACAACAACAACAACAACAACAACAACAACAACAACAACAACAACAACAACAACAACAACAACTACTACTACCACTTCTACTACAACAACAACAACAACAACAACAGCAGCTCCAATCAGCGGTTGTGCTTGTGGTGAATTTAGTTGCGCAGCATTAGTATGTATCGCTAATTTAGTAGGTCAAGGACCACTTGCCGGAAGGATTTCCGCAACGGTAACAGCAAATATTAGTAGTGATGGATCAACAATTACATTTACGGTTACGAATACTTCGACTAGCTCTAGCGCGTTAATTGACCAATTTTTCTTTGAACTCAGTCGTGGATTTGATTCTAATATTACAGGGTCTTCACTTACACCACCATCCAAGAAATTTGATTTCGCCTCTGCTGCAGGGGGAGTAACACCAAATGATTGTGGTACTTTCCAATATAAATTTGGACGTGATACGCCTGCAGATAGACTAGCTGTTGGAGAAACTGGTATTTTTGTCATTAACGCAAACGGAGGTACTCCTTTTACGGCAGCGGACCTAATGGGTCAAACAGTTTGTGTGCGTGTTCAGAATATAACTTAAGTGGTGCAAGGAACTGGCGGATGTGCTTGTGGCACTTGGAATTGCCCCTCACAACAGTACCTTAGATTCTTATGAAACAATGACACTTCGATATTGCTTTTATCGGAGTGTCGTTGTTTTTTCAACGCAGATATAATCATTTTCACATGACATACAACTACAACTCCATATTATAAAAGTGCTTTTACATCAGGTGAAACGCCTAAACAAAAAGGACAACCCTTGAATAACCTATAATAGTAAGTCAAAAAAATTTAAGGAGTTGAAAACTTATATGTCTTTTCCTAATACTCCTCCAGGGGGTATAAATCCAATTCAGGGTTTAGATTCTACTCAGGTAGCCCTTTTGCTTCTTGCGAGCATTGCTTTTGAAGAACTTGGACTAGCCCATTTAATTAATGCAGAAGCAGAAAAGCTTCAAGGAGCTATTGGTACGCTTGTGAATAATAATGGACAACCAGTAAATCCAAACATTCGAGCTAGAAGTTTAGCTGAGTTATTAGCAGCTAACCGTTCAGCGGAAAAAATGCTGCAAACAATTATCAAAAAAGAAATGTTACTCCAATTTAAATTTGAAAATGTCCTTGAATTTCTTTCAACAACAACAACAACTACTTAAACACCGATATAAAGAGGCATTCAAAAAAGCGAACTTTTTGGATGCCTCTTTTTCTTTTTCAATCAACAAATTTACTTGAATTTACACCAGATTTTGTTTTCTATAATTAATTTAGTTTATATATACTTCCTCATTTATGTTCACCGGTAACCCTTTCCAAGTATATAGTATAATGTCTAGTCTCACACAAGGAGGAATTTTTTAAATGAAAGTTGCTTTGCTTACCATGTTTAATGGCCTTACTAGCACGTATTCTTTAGTGAATGTAGTGGCTGAACAGCTCCGGATGATGTTAGATTCTGGATTAGAACCGAAACTACTCGTGAGCGAAACCTGTCCACTTGAGGATCGATATGGAGTTTTTTTAGATGAACGGATTGAATGGGTAAAAATTGTAAACCAAATAGATGGAAAACAAATAAATTGGCGAGATTATTCCCAACCAAACGAAAAAGTGCACGACACTTTTTTTAATGAAGCGGAAGTCATCGCAAAAGACTTTGTTAAACACCTTGAAGACGTCGATGTCTGTATTATGCACGATATTCATTATCAAGGTTGGCATTTAGTCCATAATGTAGCCATTAGAAAAGCCCAAGAAAAATTACCTAAAGTGAAATTTATTGCCTTTACACATTCTGCCCCTGCGAATCGTCCGCCTAGTCCCAAATGGCCACTTTCAGCACGTTTTTCTTCCATGCCAAATACGCTGTATGTGTACCCAACACAATCGGGCATTCCGGCTCTAGCTAAACAATACAATGTCCCAGAGGGAAGATGTAGAGTCGTAAATAACAGTCTAGATTTATTAAACTTTGTAAGCGATGAAATTAAGATACTAAACAAAGAAACAGATTTAATTAGCCCTGATATATTAATCGTTTACCCTGGACGTTTAACCACTGGTAAAAAATTTGAAAAGGTAGCTATGCTAGCTGGTGCCATAAAAAAACAATCAGAACTGAGTGTCAAAGTCCTATTTTGTGATTTCCCAAGCATGGATATTTCCTCCAAAACCTATAAAGCTCTAATTCGATTACAAGGTTCAGCCTATGGATTAAGCCAAAGTGATTTATTTTTCACTTCAGATATAAAGGAATTTAAAAATGGATTTCCAAGAAAAGGTGTTATGGAGTTATTTGGTTTATCAAATTTATTTATATGCCCATCCTTTTCAGAGTCGTTTGGTTTAACCGTATTAGAGGCTGCCAGCAAAGGAAATTTCCTCGTTTTGAATGAAAGAGTACCTGCTTTAGAGGAATTAGGGAAAAATTTGGATGCCTATTTCATGAAGTGGGATGCTAGAAACTTTGGTTTTGATACGAAGGAAACCTATAACCCCTCAGAAGAAGCGTACCTTGCCGAACATGCTAATATCATTGTGAATAGGATGAGGGAAAATGCCATGCTGAAAGCTAAAACAATGGCCAGACAGCGTTACAGTCCTAAATGGGTGTGGGAAAACCAGCTCGAACCGATGATCCAATTTTTATAAATATAAACTGATGCCCAAACCAGCAAACAAATTATAGATGTTTCTTAACAATAAATTTTCTCAAAACGTCCAGACAATCTAGGCAAATTAGAATAATGTAATGTAGTATCCAAAAAGGGAGGTGGATGTCATGTCTTTTCCAAATATTCCAGAAGATATTAATCCCATTGAAGGTCTTGATTCTGAACAGGTAGCGCTTTTGCTCCTTGCTTCAATTGCTTTTGAAGAGCTAGGCTTAGCTCATTTAATTAATGTAGAAGCAGAAAAGCTTCAAGGAGCTATAGGAACACTTGTTGATGATGAAGGTAATTTAATCAACGAGGATATAAAGGCAGAAAGTCTAGAAGAGTTATTAGAAGCAAACAAATCTGCTGAAAGAATGCTTCAAACGATTGTCAAAAAAGAAATGTTACTTCAATTTAAATTTGAAAATGTTCTTGATTTTTTAAATCAAATAGAATCCTCTGACGATGATAAAAAGTGATGAATAATCGCTCTATATTACAGAGTAGTGAAAAAGGCCATGAATGATTTATTTCATGGCCAATTGTATTATAATAGTCCCCTTTTCATCCAGAAAATATCTTCTTTGGTCATTTGATCATAGCTAGATTCATATCTTTTAAAAAGTTGCTTTTGGAAGATTATTATATTGTTGTTGAAAGAGTGGACCATTATGATTATATATTAAGAACCGATGCGGGCACCTTTTTAACACCAGCATGGAATTCTTTCATCCCTTCTCTCTATACAGTTGGACAAGGTGGTTATGTCAACGATGCTAAAACACGATCTACCCTAAAAAGAAATACATTTTTAGGCTTGACATAATGGTTCCACCAAACCTATTTGGGCATAGACTACATGAGAAAGCAAATTGTTATAAGGAGGTTTTTCTCAAATGAGTATGCCTACAATCCCAAAAGAACCGCATCGTCCTAATAAGCAAGAAGTAGTAATTGATTTGCTTGAGTCGATTGCGTTAGAGGAAATTGCTTTGTCCCACATTATGAATGCGGAAGCAGAGAAAATCCAAGCATTTGTAGGGAAAAATTTGAATTTTCCTACCCATCCAGGAAATGGGGATATTATTAAATTTAATAATGGCGTTAACAGGCTACTTGAAACCATTGTGATGAAAGAGTGGCTTTTACTCAAAAAATTAGAGAATGTTATAGATTTCATCGAAGAAGAGGAGAACGAAGAGGAAAGCAGTTCATTTTTTAGCTCAAGCAGCAGTAGCAGCTCAAGCAGCAGTAGCAGCTCGGGTAGCAGTGGCAGCTCAGGCAGCAGTGGCAGCTCGGGTAGCAGTGGCAGCTCAGGCAGCAGTGGCAAGCCTGGTAAAAAAGGTCCTGGAAGAAAGGCTCCTTGAAAATAAGGTGAGAAATATACATCATTGAGGCTAAATCAAATGATGGCTGATTTAACAAAGGATAAAGGAGTGATCTTAATTGAACAGCCTAGATAATGATGAAAAAATCATAAAATCATTAAGGTCGGCACCCTACTTGCAAATGGCACTTGCAAACTATTTACAATCTTTTCTTACATTGTTAAAGGCGGAATTCAACATTATAGATCACCAAACAATTGCAGATAGTGTACACAGAATTAAAAAAAGTGTAAATCAATTACAAAATTTAACAGATGAAAGAATCAGGATTTATTCAAAAAATTACTCCAAACTTGAAATCAATAATATGTTGAAGAAGAATCAACCATTAAATGAGAAGATTAATTCTGAATTCAACCAATTCTTTTTGACACTCCAAAAACAAAGAAAAAATTGAGGAAAGGACTGATTACAAACAGTCCTTTTTCATTTTGGGGTAAGATTATTGAATACTAGAGGCACCTAATAAAGACTCAGGGGTATTCCCTAATGCTAAAAGGCTGATTTTTGCATATCCAATACTTTTAAATTTAGCGAAATATTGTTTCAGTACTTCGGAATCAGCATCATTTTTTACTCTTTGTAATTCCTTTTTATACAAACGGAGTACTGATCCATAGACAAAATTGGGGATATATTGACCAGGATCTTCATCCATTATTAAACATCCCATGTAATGATATTTAAATTGGAAAGCACGGGTAAGATTGACTGCTTCCAACAGTTTTTCAAAAAGGTTTGGATAGTCTTTTTTTAGGTTCTCAATGCTTTCTTTGGCTGCTTTTAATTCTTCTATATTAGATAAAGTAATCATAGAGGCTCCTCCTTTATTTATCCCAAGGTTTTTCTATTGAAATATACGATGCTAATTCTTTACTCTTTTGTCTTCTTAATTTACGGATTTCCGCCCTTTCCTTACCTGTTTGGTAAAGAAACTTTTCTTCTTCCGTTTCTGGAATGATACTTGGAACGATTACGGGCTGTTTATTCTCATCTAAGGCTACAAAAGTCAAAAATGCGGTAGCAGAAATGCGGCGTTCGCCAGTCATGATATCCTCAGCAATAACCTTACAAAAAATTTCCATTGAGGTTTTTCCTGTATAAGTTACAAACGATTCAACACAAACAGAATCCGTTTGATGAATAGGGCATAAAAAATCGATTGAGTCTGTTGAGGCCGTCACGCATTCTTTCACTCTCGAATGCCGACGTGCGGATAATGTAGCGGCATCATCTAGTTTTTTCATCAAAACGCCGCCAAACAATGTATTGTAGTTATTTAAATCGCAAGATAATACTTGAGCTGTATTAACAATACGGCTTTCTTTTACTTTTTTTGCTTTCATTGGTTGCATCCTTTCATGCTTGGATTTTAGTTAGTAAAAACTATATCCACGTTATTAAAAGGTTTTTCTTGCCTGAAACAAGTGTAAGCCGCATTGGAACATTAGTAAAATGGTTATATTTCATCAATCCTATAGCTTTTATCTATGTAAATGCTTTCAACTATTCAATGTATATATAGGTAGAATGTAAAAAAACGGTTCACAAAAATGAACCGTTTAATCGTTTTGATAACACATTGAAAGCTGGTCTTTCGTAAACTGCAGCCATTCTTTTGCCGCATAAGAGAAGTATTGATTTCTCCCCCAGATTATCCCGAGGTTCCAACTAATAGTCGGGTTTACAACTCTGACCGCCCTTACATGTTTATTCAAATGATGGCAAATACTTTCAGGTAAAAGCGAAACTCCAAATTTACTTGCGACCATTTCTTCTATAAAAGAGCGCTGTGAACTTTCTGAAATAATGTGTGGATTAAAGCCCGCACTATTGCAAGCAAATATGATTCGATCATTAAGGACGAAATCCTTGTTAAACAATATTAACGACTCATCCGCCAATTCCGCCAAATTTATTTCCTCTTTCTTAGCTAAAGGGTGTGATTCGTGCACGATAAGCTTTAGGTTTTCTTCCATAAAAGAAAAATGCTCAAATATCTCGTTCTTTGTTGGAAGAACTACAACACCGACATCTAGAAGATTCTTTTCAACATTTTCCTCTATTTTTTTTGAACCCTCCTCAACCAATTGGAAAGTAATCCCTGGGTATCTTTCGTGAAAATTGCCAACTATTTTAAGGAAATGGTGAGCATCAAATATTGGCGGCAGGCCGATGCGAATATGCCCTTTTTTAAGTCCTGTAAGGTTGTCCAATTCCATTTCTAAATTCTTAAATGCTTTGTCAATAAGTTTTGCTTGCTCTAAAATGATGCGACCAGCATCAGTTAAGGTTAATTGCTTTCGAGACCGATCAAACAGGGCGACTCCCAGTTCCATTTCTAGGTTCTTAATCATCTTACTAATGGTAGGCTGTGTAATGAATAAATGATTTGCGGCACGTGAGAAACTATTATAATTCGAAACTTCAATAAAATATTGTAAATGTTTAATATCCAATTTTGCGGTACACCTTCTTGTGTTTTATGTTAAACGCATAGTTAAAAAATGTTACTATTAGGCCTATTCATTAGATTGGGCTATTTTAATTCGATTAATCAACTTTATCAATAAAAAACTTGAACTATTATTTAAATTCGTGAATATATTTTTAAAAAGAACAGCAGGGAGGAGAACTTTTGAGTTTCCATGCCGAACATTTATCAGAACCAAGACAGAGGATTATTCATGTCATAAAAAGTAACGGGGCAGCTTCCATGAGTGAACTAGCGTCGGTGTTGGACATTTCTGGTGAGGGCGTACGTCAGCACCTTTTGCAATTAGAAAGGGATGGCTGGGTCAGCCGTTTTGCTGAAAAAAACAATGGCATTGGCCGTCCGCATATCCGTTATCATTTAACCACAGCTGGAGAGCATCTGTTTGAAAAAAATTATGATCATTTAACAATTGAAGTTCTTGATACAATGGTCAATTACCTTGGAGAGCCAGCACTTAAACAGGTACTTTCCGCGATGATTGAAGAAAGAGTTCGTGAATGGGAACCGAAATTGGCGGGGTTAACCACCCTCGAAAGATTAAATGCACTAAAGGATATTTATATGAAAAACGACTTTTATATGGAAGTTGTACAAAAGGGTGAAGAATATTATCTGATTGAGAGAAATTGCCCTTTTCACAATGTGGCCTTAAAGCGGCCCATCCTTTGCAGTGTTACGGTATCCGTTCTTACTCATTTACTTGGATGTACCGTAAATAGAGTCCAGCGCCTTCAGAATGGGGATGGCTGTTGTGCTTTTCATGTGCAAATAAATGAACCTGTCGATTGTAATACTTCCCGTATCATCATGGAGGATGAAAAGTCCAATTCAAAATAAAAAATAAGATGTTAGGAGACTGATAGACATGGAAAATCAAATTAAAATCTCGGACAATGGTCCACTTGCCGTAACCGGTGACTTCCAACTGATCGATGCGGAAGGGAATGAATTTCCGAAAAAGGCAAAAGTGTATTTGTGCCGCTGCGGTCTTTCGGGTAAAAAGCCGTTTTGTGACGGATCCCATAAGAAGGGAGGATTTGAGAGCAGTCCAAGGGCTTCTGACTGAAAGTAAATCCACAGATTGAAAGGCAAAGGCAAACGGAAAAATTAAAGGATGAGCTTATCGCCAATGTTTCCCGTGATTTACGCACACCCTTAACTTCTATCATGGGCAGTTACAAAAATCATATTATTTCCCTATCAATTACACTGCCATTACATGATTAATAAACAACAGGCCCCATGGTTTTCCAACCATGGGGCCTGACTTTTAAACCGTCCATCACTTCGAAACAGTTGTTGCGTCTGGAGTGGAGCAAGAACTGCTGCAAGATTTATTCAGCTCACAAGCCGCACATTTCCCTTGCTTGCTTTTTTTAATATGACGGGCCATCATCCAGCCTGCATATCCAAATATAACGAGACCAATCAATATATTTACGAACATGTGTCAAGCCTTCTTTCTTAAAAGAATAGACCACCAATTTGATAGATTAATATCGAAATGAAATAGGCAATGATCAAGGCATAGATAATGGAAATATAAGTCCATTTTTTAGAAGCTGTTTCTTTTCTAATCGTCGCTACTGTCGCTAAGCATGGTACATATAACAGGACAAACGCCATGAAGCTTAAAGCAGAAAGTGCTGAATAATGAGTGCTTAATACGCCTTGCAGCGATGTTGCATTCGGAACCTGATAGATAATATTCATGGTCGCCACGACGACTTCTTTTGCAAGGAAGCCGGTGAGCAAGGATGCACCCGCTTGCCAGGTTCCAAACCCTAATGGTTGAAAAATTGGCGCAAGAACACCGCCAATCATGGCAAGGAAGCTATCGTCCATTTCCACATTTAATCCATGCGGACCTGCATAGGTCAGCAGCCAAATGAAAACTGATCCTCCAAAGATAAACGTCCCCGCTTTACGGATAAAGCCTTTTCCTTTTTCCCATGTACTTCTCCATAAGGTTAACGCTTGAGGAACCCGGTATGGAGGCAGTTCAATTACAAACACACTTTTTTCTCCTTTTAACAATAAAAAGGAAAACACTCGCGCTACGATCATGGCTACAACAATTCCAAGGACATATAGAGATAAAACCACTAACGCTTGATATTTTACAAAGAAGGCACCAACGAATAAAGCATATACTGGAAGACGTGCTGAGCACGACATTAACGGTGTCAATAAAATCGTTAACAATCTTTCCTTCGGCTGTTCGATGGTCCGCGCTGCCATTACTCCGGGAACATTGCAGCCGAAGCCGATAATCATTGGAATGAACGCTTTCCCGTTAAGACCGATCGATTCCATTATGCGGTCCATCACCATGGCAACCCTGGCCATATAGCCAGAATCCTCAAGGAATGAGATAAAGAAAAACATGATAAAGATTTGCGGGACAAATACGAGCACCCCGCCAACCCCCGCAACAATTCCATCCAGTACCAAATCCTTAATAAAACTAGAAGCGCCAATGGCGGTCAGTCCTTTAGCCAGCCCCTCTGACAATGGACCAGAAAAAAAACCGTCTAATAGATCCGCCAGCGGTGTGCCTAGCCAATCAAATGTCAGCATGAACATCACATACATAAACGCTAGGAATATTGGCAGGCCAAGGAATTTGTTTGTGACGATGCGATCAATGAATTCCGTCGCCGTTTTTTTATTTAACGAGGTAACCGTTGTAACTTGGTCTAAAATACTAGTAACCTTTTGGTCACGAACATTGTAGATATATTGTCTAATAGAGGGTGCAAGACCAAGCTTTACGAGCTCTTCTTCTGTCTCCCTCTTTATTTGATCAAGCTTATCGGCATTGGCGATATGTTGATCAAAATAGGTTTTTACTCGTTTATTTCCTTCTAAAAATTGAATCGCCATCCATCTTCTATTCAAATTAGAATCGTTTGGAAGAATGTTGATGATTCGATCGATTGCTTTTTCTAAGAATCCATAATCCACATTGAAAACAGGGGTCTGGATTTCTTTTTTTTGATTGGTGATCAGTTCCTTCGATAATAGGTCACAACCCTTACCGGACCTGGCAATAATCGGAACAATGCTGACACCTAATAAGTCTTCCAGTTTCTTCTCATCTATTTTTGTGCCTCTTGTTTTGGCGACATCGATCATATTGAGACCCACTAAAAGAGGCTTGCCAAATTCGATTAATTGAATGGTTAGCTGCAGATTTCGTTTTAGCTGGGAAGCATCTACAATATTCAATATTTTTTCGAATTCCTCTGTTAATAAAAACTCCGTCACCACTTCTTCATCCCTGGAAAGTGGATTTAAGGAATATACTCCAGGCAGATCGATTAGCAGTCCGTTTTGATTACGAAGCTTGCCAACCTTTTTTTCAACGGTTACACCGCTCCAGTTTCCCACATATTCATAGGAGCCTGTTAGATTATTAAAAAGTGATGTTTTCCCTGTGTTAGGGTTTCCAAATAAGGCAAACTGAGACATTTGTTATCTCACTCCTATACATGATGCTTCTCTACGGCGCAGACTGAGACACTGTCCACATACTTCAACCATCACTGGCCCGCCAAAGGGCATTGTCCGTTTTAAACAGACTTCTACTCCTTCGACAAGTCCCATATCGATTAAACGTTGTTGAACTAAATCATTTATTTTTGAAATATCCGATACAATCGCTTTTGTTCCTTGCTTTAAATCCGTTAGATTCATCGCAAAGCCTCCTAGTGTTAACACAACTAATAATGATAATTATTCTCATTAGATTATATCACATCTACCACAAATAGACATAAAATATATGTGAAAATTTTATGTCATTAATTAGGCAAAAAAGCCAGTCCCCTTTCATGCAGGGACTGGCTTCCTTCAGCTTTCAATTCCTATAGAATGACAAAAATATAAAATAGGGCGGCCAAGATGATTCGGTAATAGGCAAAAACCGTTAGGCCGATTTTTCCTAATATTTTAAGGAATAGGACGGCTACAAACATGGCTACGACAAAGGCTGTGATAAAACCGATAGCGAACAAAGGAAAGTCGCTTGCCTGTAATATGTCCAAATTCTTTATAAAATCCAAACCTGTTGCCCCAACCATAATCGGAAGGGCAATTAAAAAGGAAAATTCGGCGGCTGTTTTATGATTCGCGCCAGCTAGTAACCCGCCTGATATTGTCGATCCAGCACGGGAAAAACCAGGGATAACCGCCAAGCATTGAAATAACCCAATGGTTAAAGCTTGTTTGTAGCTCAATTCATCCACATTGTCAGCGGTGAATGCTCTATGCTTTTTTTCTGCAAAAATCATCAAAATCGCTCCAGCAACAAGGCTGACAACGACAACCTGTGGTGAAAAAAGCTTTGTTTTAATGAAATCATGCAACAACAGCCCAGCTATTGCAGCCGGGATGACTCCTAATATAATATGTACGACATCTAATTTCTTTTCTGGTTTTCCAATCGTCTTGAAATTTAATAGTGAAAGATATCTTTTCCAATATAAAACTAAAATGGCAAGCATCGAACCAAGTTGAATTATGACCTCAAAGGTATTCGCCTTTTGGCCTGTAAAACCTAACAAACTTCCCACTAATATCAAGTGACCTGTAGAAGATACAGGTAGGTATTCTGTCAATCCCTCCACTATTCCCAAGATAAATGCTATGATGTGTTCGTTCATTTTTTTCCAATTCCCTTCATTTGTTCCTTGGTTTGTATTCAAGGACATACAGATCGGTTTTCTAATGAGGAGAAAAAATATGGTTTCTCTCTATTTGAAAGTATAGTCTTAATATTTTAATGATTTCAAGTCACAACTATTAATTTACACTAGTTTAACATTCTCTCATTGTTCTATTTCCTTTTTAACGTGTATGTTGTAACCATGGTCGAAGCGAATTGACGGAGTCAATCCTCACGGGTAGCTCCGTTTTCCCAGGCTACGGTGTTGGAAAATCGGCGGAATTGTTTGAGAATGCTGGCTCATTTCGTATTTCTGCTCATTCTGTGATACAATTCATCTAGTCAAAACGGAGCAAAGGAAGAAGCGAATGAGCAGAACATTGCCAGTAAATAAGAATGATTACATAGATGTAGTTTTTGAAGATTTAACCCATGACGGGGCTGGGGTGGCCAAGGTGGAAGGCTATCCAATTTTTGTTCCGAATGGGCTGCCAGGTGAAAAAGCAAAAGTTAAGGTTATCAAGGCCAATAAAGGTTACGGTTTTGGGCGCTTAATCGAGCTTTATGAAAAGAGCCCGTATCGGGTTGATATTCCAAACAATGAAAAGCACAAATATGGCGGCTGCCAGCTTGAGCATATTAGCTATGAGGGCCAGCTTCAATATAAGGAAAATCAAGTTCGTCAGGTATTGACTCGTATTGGTAAACTCGAAGACGTTATCGTCCATCCGATTCTAGGGATGGACAACCCTCTGCAGTACCGGAACAAAGCCCAGGTGCCAGTCGGGGAAAAAGACGGAAAACTGATTGCCGGATTTTTTAAGCCAAGAAGCCATGAAATTGTTGATACGGATGAAAGTGTGATCCAGCTGCCGGAAGTGAACGGAGCGGTACAGGCTGTGAAGGAAATCTGCAGCGGGCTTGGTATTCCCGCTTATCAGGAGGAATCGCATAAAGGTGTACTAAGGCACATAATGGCAAGGTACGGAAAACAAACTGGTGAACTGATGGTCGTGATTATCACAAAGACTTCAGAAATTCCTCATCAGAAAAAGCTAGTAGAGGAAATTATGGCCCGCCTGCCAAAAGTTAAGTCGATTGTCCATAATGTCAATTCCAAGCGGACAAACGTGATTTTAGGAGAAAAAACGACTGTCTTATGGGGGAACGAAGTCATATATGACTATATTGGCGACGTAAAATTTGCGATTTCTGCGCTATCCTTTTACCAAGTGAACCCAGTGCAGACAAAGGTTCTATACGATAAAGCGCTTGAATACGCAAACTTAACTGGGGAAGAAAATGTCATTGATGCGTATTGTGGAATCGGAACGATTTCATTATTTTTAGCACAAAAAGCAAAGAAGGTTTTCGGCGTAGAAGTTGTTCCAGAAGCGATTGAGGACGCCAAACGGAATGCGGAATTGAATGGGATTAAGAATGCCGAGTTTGCAGTCGGGGAAGCGGAGATTGTGATTCCTCAGTGGTATAAGGAAGGCAATGTTGCGGATGTACTTGTTGTCGATCCGCCACGCAAAGGCTGTGATGAGGCATTGCTGCGGACGATTATTGACATGAAGCCTAAAAAGGTTGTTTATGTTTCCTGTAACCCTGCAACGTTGGCGAGGGATTTACGGATTCTTGAAGACGGGGGCTATACGACCGTAGAAGTACAGCCGGTAGATATGTTTCCGATGACGACACACGTCGAGTGTGTCTCACAACTTATGTTAAAGAAAGGCAACTAACCCTTTTGGGCGTTGCCTTTTTACGTTTCTTGGGACGGATTAACAAGCTGTATTGAATGTGGACAGTTCCACGTGATAATAGCACTTCTGCTGCTATTTATTTGTATAGAAGAATGTAATAGTAAGGTTATGCAGACATTTGGAAGCGTTAGGAGGCTACCGATTCTGCCAAAGGTTTGCCTCTATTCCTAATATTTCCTGTATTTAGGATGATTCACTTAGATTTCTTTTAAGTTTTCAAAGTCCATTGAAATTTCAATAGGCACACAAAGCATGTTATTATCCGCATCCTGTTGATTCACGTAAAGTCTATACTCAAGACATCGTACATAATTAATTAAGGAAGCAGATTTATTTGCCCGATTATTTTCTACATACAAAAATGGTCTAAATTTTATTATTGTGTTTTGAGCTCCTCTTAAGACATTTTCCTCCATTCCTTCAACGTCTACCTTAATAAAATGGCATGACTTTAACCCAAGATTATCAATCGTGACAACAGGTACAGTCTCGCCCCCAATTACACGAGGCTGCCCGTGTAATGGCTCCGAAAGTGAAAAACCACCGAAATTATAGCTTTGATCCATATCAAGCTCTTTTACAAATATGCTTCCTTCCACATTTGAGACTGCCTTCTGATAGCACCGAACATTCGTTAAACTGTTAATCGCAACAACTCCTGCCAACATGTAAAAGATTAATCTCTGAGGCTCAAAAGCTAAAACATTTCCATTTTCACCAACCAGTCTTGATAGTGCAAGTGTATGGGGACCTATATTTGCGCCAACATCTATTACAGTCATACCTGGACGAAGGAACTTTTTCCAAATATTAATAGAATCCGATTCCCATTCTCCGTAGTAACCAACAATTTGTCCAATATAATCATTTTTATTACAAATCAACAAGCCATATGGACCATTAATAATATGATTAAACTCTTCCATTGTTTCACCCTTTTCTTTAACTTCTGCTTTAATTTATTCGTTAAAAATGGCAGTGTGTGGACAAAACCCCGTTATGCATAAAAATAGGAACCTCTGTTAGTGATTTGGTCTGTGATTGCTGAGGTGTTGTTGCATGAGATTGAAGAAATGGGTTTTGAGACGCTCATATGACAGAAGATATATGTAAGGAGCAGGCGATTGATTTAGATTCTAAAGGGAACCAATTTGTACAGTTGATGAATGGGGAATTTTAGTAACAACAACTCCTCATAACGTGAGGGGTTTCTTTTTTAAAATAAGTGAATTACTAGTTGAATAATCCAAACTAAAAGATTTTAAAAAAATATACTATGAGGAGGATTCTTAGATAGGCCGATGCAATTGGCGAAGATCTAAATGAACTATTGGGAGAAATGTCAGACCAAATCTATGCATACGTATAGGGAAAACAAACGGCTTAGTATTGGACTGAGCCGTTTTGATTCGAAAAAAACTCAGGCACATTCATTTGAAGTTGTGCTAACATGGCAATACTAGATTTAGAGAATAGAGAGAGAGGATACCCGATGAAAATAAATCAATTAATTGCCAACAATATTAACCGTTTAGATTGCCTATTGCCGGAGGATCAATCGATAGGAATTGCTGGTTTGTCCGGATCTGGTAAAACTACCTTTTGTCAAACCATTGGTGAAGAATCCAAGAAGCGTCTTGTTTCCTTATTGCCTAAGGCTGAATATCAGTATTTGTTTTCAAATATAATGGAAACGAATTTTAGTGCCATCAAGATGGAAGATATGCCTTTAGTACTTTTTCTAGGTAAATCATCGATTTCTTCGAATCCGCGTTCAACGATTGGCACCCATACTGGCGTTTTTAAAGAGATTCGAGAGAGGCTTGCAGAAAACTTTCATCTTTCGCCAGAAGTTTTTTCCTTTAATAATGAATTAGGCTGGTGTCCGGCTTGTAAAGGACGCGGAACTACCAAAAATGTCGAATGTCCAAAGTGTAAGGGCCGGCGATATAATCAAGAAGTTGAACAGAAGCAAATCGAATTATTTGAAAAACCTCATAGTATTTCCGATATCAATGAATTAAGCATTGAATCGATCCTTTCCATAGCAGAGGAATTACATATTAGTGAAGCGAAGCAGCATATTCTCCAAAATATCATCGATATGAATATTGGCTACTTAACATTAAATCGAATCATGGGTACATTGTCAGGAGGGGAATTAACACGGCTTTACTTGGCAGAATTCATGGCAGCAAGTGTTAATACAGTTATTATTATTGATGAAATCTCCGTTGGTCTTGATCACCAAACCCTATTGAAAATTTTAGAACAGATTAAACAATTGGGTTATAAGAATCAAATTTGGCTGATTGATCATTCTGACACGGTGCTGGATACAGCTGAAGAGCAATTGTTCTTTGGGCCTGGCAGTGGTAAATACGGCGGAAAAATTGTCGAGGAATCACCTCGTCCAAAACCTGTTTTTTGGGAACGAAATCAGGCTATGCCAACAGAATACTATCAATTTCTTGATCTTTACTGTCGTAATATTCAAATGGCTGAAATTCAGATTCCCAAAAATAGACTTGTAACCTTTACAGGGGAGTCTGGATGTGGTAAGTCGACCCTTGTAAATGAGTGTATCTCTAAGGATTTTCTGAAGCGATATCCAAAAGATAAACTGGTTATGGTAGGGCAGGACCGAAATCAATCGATTACCAGCAGGTCAACGGTTGCGACATTTCTGGATATTAAAAAGAAACTCACCAAATACAGTGACGAAATTGATGATATTTTTCAGCGCTCGATTGAAGATATTATTGAGGAACTGCCAAAGGAAGACATCGCTCATAAACGCTTGAGCTTATTGATCAAATTGGGACTTGGTTATTTGACGTTGGAAAGAAAAACACAGTCCTTATCTACGGGTGAATTTCAATGTGTCCATTTAGTTTCTGAGCTGTTTTCAAACTCAAGAAACCCGCATACGCTGTTTATTTTTGACGAGCCTTCAAAGGGGTTGTCACAAAATATTTTAAATCAATTTATTGATAGTGTCAGGGGCATTCTGCAAGATGAATCTGTCTCGATCGTGATGATTGAACATAACGCCTATATGCTGGAAAGTTCTGATTTTATCGTTGATTTTGGTAAAAGACAGCTTGAACCTGTTCGCCATCTTGATGTAGTCAGTCATGATGATTATTATCATGAACAAAACGGTACTAATGGTGTTGCTCCTTTGCATATTTCTTCAACACTAGCTTCGAAAAATGGCATTTACTACTTAAAAGAAAATCATATTGACTATTTTAAAAATGCAGAAAACGTCTATAAGGGCGGCATATTAAAAAGCTTATCATCAATGGCCCGTTTGATTTATGGTGAATACGAATCTGAAACCATTGCACCCGCCATCGCCATTGATCTTGAAAGGCATTTGTATAGTCAATATAGTTTTCTTTATGAAATGGGCGGTTTGATCAACCATATTGTGGCTGCACATCCGACCAATAAAGATACTAGAAGCTTTGATTTCTATTATCAAGATAATCATTGTCCAAGCTGCTCTGGACGCCGGGTAATTGAGAAATTTGATATTGATGTGGTTATCCAAGATAAAAACGCGCCATTCTGGGAGGGCTTATTACATCCAGACGTGATGGAGGTATTAAAATACTATCAATATCCCAAATTGCAATTCCTATTTGATGAGATCAAGAATGAGCTAGGTCAAGATATTAGTAAAAGCTATAATGAGATGACAGAGGCAGAAAAGCATACCTTTTTATATGGTTATTGGGAAAAGTCATTTTATGATAAAGCAGGCAAGGCTACAAGAACATGGGAGGGCTTCAATATCATCATTGGGCGGTATATGTTCATTTCGAAATCTATTATTAAGGAGCATATGAAAGCGTCAAAAGAGATGATTACTTGTCCAGTATGTCAAGGCACCGTGCTGAACCATCATAAAAAGCTAAGATTTGGTGACATAGATGTCCGTGAGATTATCCATCAACCGATTGATCAAGTCATCAAAACGGTAGGGAAGCTGCCACAACTGGAAAAACTGAAATCCATTGTTGGCGGAGAAATGGTGTTGACTGAGGATGTTTCCTTTCTGTCAAGGGAGACACAAGTGAGGCTGAAAATGCTGGAACTGGAGCTGGCGAGTTTTGCCGGCTATGAAGTGGTTTTACAAAATGCCTTGCCATTTTGGGACAATATTAAAGGCAATATCGAAGCCATTTGCTATAAAAACCAGATTACCATCTGTGATTTTGCCAATATTGCCGAAACAAGAGAAACCATTATTGATAAGTATTTTACCAATGGAAAATACAAAAAATTAACGTATGTCTATGAAGCGTTTGGTTACAAAAAGATTGTTACCCAAATCAATAAGATTAAAGCAAGTCATCCATGCCCATTCTGCAAAGGGAAGAAAGTCATTTCAGAAGATAATCTCCATGAGGGGGTCTATAAATTATCGGTACCATGTGTTAGCTGTTATGCAAGTGGCATCAATGAAGAAGGGCGGAAGGAAATCGTCGATGGTATTGATGTGCAAACATGGCTCACTGGCAAAGTAAAAGATGCTGTGGCTGAAAGCTTACAAACGGAGGATGTTGCTGATATTCCAATTTTTAATCGTATTCGTGAGTTGAATAAACGAGATATGATGGCGGTTTATCAATGTCTTGAGAGGAATAATTAATGTCAGTCAACGATAGAAAACTCATTTGCAATAATTGTAAATGAGTTTTTTTATGCTATTATGAAGGTAAATATAGGAAAAAACGAGTCATGCTCTCGCGTTTAAAGAGAATTTTAGGGGGGAGGAACACATTTATGATCGCAGCAAAAATAGATCCCATTTCAATCACTCCGATAAGAGAAAAAGGTGTGGGAACCATTGTTGAGTGGTTCGATCAGCATAAACATTCGTTCTATACTCTGGGGTGGTCCTATCTTAAAAATCAGCGGGAAATGGAAGAGCTTTTTTACCGGTCTATAATAAAAGTCCACAAAGAGCTGCCGCGATTTAAAGGGGAAACGTCATTCGAAACATGGGTTACCTCCATTTTTATTCATGAATGCCGGGAGCTTTCTAATAATAGTAGTTTAAAAGCTTCAGAGGAAAGTGAACAACATAAGGATTTATTTAAAGCGCTTGATCAATTGAAAGGGTACGAGAAAGAAGCGGTTGTCCTTACATATGTAAAAGGAATCTCTCAGGAGGAAGCGGCACATCTTCTCCAAGTTTCAGTGGAAAAGATGAAAGAGCTTTTGTTTTCCGGAATTCAGTCCCTTAGAAAAGAACTGGAGTATGGGTCATCCTTTAATGGCTGTAAGGAGTATCATAAGGATTACATCGATTACTTAGAAAGAACCATGGATCGATCGAAAAGAATTGATTTAGAGATACATATTTATCATTGTCAAGACTGTCAGAAGGATTTGGGTACCTTTCAGGATACTATGTTAACCATGTTAAATCTTTCTGAAAGGATGGAGGATTTCCATGTGCCATCTGATTTCATGGAGAACGTTAAAGCTAGGCTGGCAGAAAAGGAAAAGAACAGACAACAGAAGAACAAGAAACATAAAAGAATGGGCATTGTTCTTGCAAGTTTTTTGGCATTATTAATGGGTATAGAAGTTTTTACAGGGTTTTTTACCAACCTCTACTATACATGGACAGAAGAAGATCAAGAGCTGCGTGCCTTTCTGCAACAGGACCTGGGTGAAAGGCTGAACCTGGAAGCGGAAAGCAATGGAGTGAAAATTACAATCAAGAGTGCGATTACTGATGATGTTCAGACACTTGTTTTTTATGAAATAGAGGATATAGCTAAAGATAATCAATATGTGATAGAGTCTCAAGAAGGTATGTTTGTGGAGAACGAACATGAAATCATGAGTAGTGAAACATATCCAAGGTACTATCCTCCTGACCTTAAATCGAAAGAAAATAATAAAGGAAAGAATGTGTATCATGGAAAGATTGGTCTGCTGCCACTCAAATCGGATAAAGGGACAATCAAACTTAAGATCACTAAGCTTCAGAAATTGAATCGTGATTCCTCTGACCGGAATGGTTTAAGGGCTTACGAAATTATGGAAAATAAAACAGGGGAGTGGAACTTCGAGATCCCTGTAACAAAACAGCCCTCGATCGAATATGCATTGGATGAAAAAACAGAAATTGAGGGAATCCCGGTTCGATTTGATAAACTAACCATTGCTCCAACAGCGACGATTCTGCAATATGCAATTAATAATGAACGGGCAGGGAAGCGGATAGACGTTCTTAATTTTGACAATCTAGAAGTGAACAATAAAAAAATGAAAGATGATATGTATGGCAGCCCTTTTATGGATTCACAGCAAGACATGAATTGGACTACGCTTCAAACACATTTTGACCCTTTTATTGGAGAAAAACCGAAAGAGATAACTGTTCAATTTGAATCAGTTAATTTAATGTTTGAAGATCCAAAAACCATCGATCTGGATGCTGCTAAGAAGTATCCTCAAACCTTTGAATATGCAGGCAGTACAATTTCCATCGACAAGGTGGAAGTGGGACAGCCTTCCATTGTTGTTATAAGCAATCATGAAATTCAGAATCGAGCGTATGAGGCGCTTAACTTCAATATTTTGAGTGAGGATGAAAATAATCTTAGTTCAATGGAGATGAATTCTGAAGGAGTGCTCGTTGATAAAAACGGGGTGGAATACGATAACAATACGCCTGTCCCATACGATGAAATCGAACAGCCCCGTCATTTCTTAACAGTTCAAAGCATGAAGTTACAGGGTAACAACGATGGAGAGAAAGTGATTCCTAAAAGGCTCGAGATTTATGGATATAATACAACAAAATATTTGGATGATGTTGTGAAGATTTCGTTGGAATAACATTAAGTTAAAATATAATTGAATATTTTTACAAATTTTTTACGATAATAGAGAGGAAATTGAAAGCGGGCATTGAATAATTTAAGAGAATTTTTTGTTAAAAATGGGAGGTAATTATGGGGAGATTAGTTCATTTTGAAGTCCATGTGAGTGACATGGAACGAGCAAAGAAGTTTTACGGAGAGGTATTCGGATGGTCATTTCAAGATTGGAGTGATTATGCGGGTATGCCTTACTTTGGAGCCGTGACTGGCGATGAAAATCAACCTGGAGTCAATGGTGCATTGATGCAGCGTCAAAGTGCTCCGCCAGAACCAAATCAAGCGCTAAATGGTTATGCGTGTACAATGGGTGTGGAAAACTACGATGTAACGGAATCTAAAATTCTGGAGAATGGCGGCACGGTAGCGATGCCTAAGTACGCCTTGCCTGGAATGGCGTGGCAAGGATACTATATTGATACCGAAGGAAATGTATTTGGGATTCATCAGCCAGATGCGAATGCGAAATAGAATTTTTTCATAAGCATCGATCCTTTCATTTGCTGGATTGCACCCAGATAGCTTGATATAATAGTGCCTGTTGCCTTGGGTGACAGGCACTATTTTAAAATCGGAGGTCTATTGTGGATAATAACGATATATTAATTCGCTTGAGATATGCGCTGGAAATAAAAAATAAAGAAATGGCAGAGATATTTAAGCTTGGCGGCATGGATGTAACAGTTCCAGAAGTGATAAAGATTCTTTCAAAACAAGATGAAGATGAACCGGAAAACGACGATCAAATCAAATGTAATAACAGTATGTTCGATTCCTTTTTAAATGGCTTTGTTATTTTTAAAAGAGGAAAACAAGAACCCAAACCAGGACAGCCTGATACACCCGTACAGGTGTCACCAAAGAGCGTAAATGTTAATAATCTCCTGTTAAAGAAAGTAAAAATAGCTTTATCGTTAACTACTGAGGATATGCTGGATATATTCGAAAATGCAGGAATCACAGTGTCAAAAGGAGAACTCGGCGCTTTATTAAGGAAAGAAGGACATAAGAATTATAAAGAGTGCGGAGATAAATTTGCTAGGAATTTCTTGAAAGGTCTAGCTATTAAATACAGGGGATAAGTGCATTAAAGTTATGATTCATACCTACTCTGGTAAGACGATACGTTTTGAGATAAAGTACAAAAACCGAACCTCTATAGGTATTATGATAGATAGTTATGGAAATGTGGAAGTCCAAGCTCCAAAAGGGACCCCAGATGAAAGGGTACTTCAGTTATTAGAGGATAATTGGGATCTCATTCAGCAAAAATTAAAAGAATTGAAAGATAGGCTGCAAGGACCACAGAAAAAGGTCTATGAGCCTGGTGAGAGTTTTCTTTATTTAGGGAACACCTATCCGATACAGATTTTTCAGGAGAAAAATATCGAGCAGGACTATGTGGTGTTTGAAGGTGATAAGTTACATATATATGTAAAGCAGCTTGAAGATGAGAAAATAAAACATGCTTTGAAGCGCTTCTATTATCAGCAGTGTAAAGCCTTAGTAGAGAAGAGTATCACTCGGTATCAAAGTAATTTTAAAACAAAGCCGCGTTCTATACGTATCACGGATAGCAAAACTGCTTGGGGAACCTGTGATTCAAGGCAGCAGTTAACCTTTAATTGGAGGCTGGCAATGGCACCGCAGAAGGTAATCGACTATGTAGTCGTACACGAAATGTGTCACATGGTCCATCTGAATCACGATCGCTCATTCTGGCGCCTTGTTGGGAAAATCATGCCTGAATATAAGGAACAAGAAAACTGGTTAACATTATCAAACTGGAAAATGACCGTTTAGATTACCGGGATAAGTTTCAGACTAATGTACGATGTGGTTTGTAGAGCAGTATCTGAAATGAAACAATGAAATAGAAAACAAATGCCCTATTACATAAAAAGTAGTAGGGCATTTAATTTAACAATATTATTCAAAATTTACTTTGTATTCAAATCAATATTTGTAAAACCTCTTAAAATATAGTATCGACAATGGTGCAGAATGCCCATATTATATTTATTTGCTAAAGAGAATTTATATTCCGATAATTTATACTTTTTAAATGATTATTAACTATGCTATATTAGTAAGGTAAATTCAATATATTCTGCTAAAAAGAATAATCAAAAAAATATAGGGGTGACTTAAATGAAGAAATTGGGTTTATTAAGCTTGTTTCTGATTCTATCAATCTTTATTGCTGCTTGTGGAAGCAGTGATACATCAGGTGAGAAAGAAGAAAAAGGCGGCGGCAAAGTATATAAAGTTGGTGTCGATACAACTTATCCTCCGTTTGAATTTAAAGAAGGTAACGATTATAAAGGAATTGATATTGATTTAATCAATGCGATTGCGAAAAACCAAGGCTTTAAAATTGAACTTTCTCCAATGGATTTTGGCGGAATTATTCCAGCTATGCAAGCAAATCAATTAGACGTTGCCATTGCTGGTATGAGTATTACGGATGAAAGAAAGAAAGTAGTTGACTTCTCAACACCGTATTTTGATGCAGGATTAACAGTGGTTGTTAAAAAAGATAATTCAACTATTAAATCTGTTGATAACCTAAAAGGCAAAACTGTTGCTGTTAAAAAAGGAACAACTGGTGCGAAATATGCACAGGATAATGCAGCAAAGCTAGGAATCAATGTTGTTCAATTTAACGACAGCCCAGCAATGTTCCAAGAAGTATCAAACGGAAATGCTGATGCACTTATTGAAGATTACCCAGTAATCTCTTATGCTATTGCCCAAAAAGACCTTGGCTTAAAAATCGTTGGTGACCGCTTAAATGGAGACCAATATGGAATTGCCGTATTAAAAGGACAAAATCAAGATCTTTTGAAAAAAATTGATAAAGGTCTTGCTGAGCTGAAGAAGGATGGAACTTACGATAAAATCATTAAAACTTATCTTGGTGAATAATAGATTAGCCAAACTTAAGGCGCGCGAACCTGCGCGCTTTCTTTTTGAAAGGGGATGATTAGGATGGATATAATTTCAGCAGCATTGCCTATATTATTAAAAGGGCTTCAAGTAACCCTCTATATATTTGTAATAGCTATTATTCTAGGTTTTTTAATTGGTTTGGTTGTGGCCTTATTACGATTAGCCCCAATAAAGATTTTGAACTGGATTGCAAAGATATATGTTGACGCGATTCGCGGAACACCATTTATTGTTCAATTGTTCTTTATATATTTCGGTGTCAATTCCCTTCATATAGTGTCATTGAATAGTACAACAGCTGGGATTATCACGGTTGCCATCAATGCAGGGGCATATTTTGCTGAGATCATTCGCGCTGGTATTCAGTCAATTGATAAGGGGCAAACGGAAGCCGCAAGATCGATTGGTTTTACAGCCTCCCAAACCATGCGCTATGTCGTGCTTCCACAGGCTTTTAGAAGAATGCTTCCTACCATTACGAACCAGTCTATTATTAGCTTAAAGGATACGTCTCTTTTATCTGTTATCGGGATAGCAGATTTAACACAACAAGGACAAATTCAGGCATCGGCTACTTTTGAAGCGTTTAAAATTTGGTTGGCAGTCGGTGTGATTTATTTTATCATTATCTATTTACTAACCATTCTTGCTAATTTCATCGAAAGGAGGATTCAGCTTCGATGAGTATTATCACTGTTAAAAACTTAAGAAAATCGTTTGGAAAAGTAGAGGTTTTAAAAGATATTAATGCTGCAGTCCAAGAAAAAGAGGTAGTTTGTGTAATCGGACCTTCCGGATCGGGAAAAAGTACCTTCCTCCGCTGTTTAAATCGCCTTGAAGAGATTTCAGGCGGCGAGGTGGTTATTAACGGACATGATATCACGGATTCGAAAATCAATATTAATAAAGTAAGGCAAGAGGTTGGGATGGTTTTTCAGCAGTTCAATCTCTTCCCGCATAAATCGGTGTTAGAAAATATCACGATGGGTCCAATTAAAATCCTTGGAATGGAGAAAGCAGAAGCGGAAAAAATGGCCCTTGAGCTGCTGAGTAAAGTTGGCCTGCGTGAAAAGGCAAACAGCTATCCGGGGGAACTTTCCGGGGGACAAAAACAGCGTGTTGCAATAGCAAGAGCATTGGCTATGAATCCGAAAATCATGCTATTTGACGAGCCAACCTCTGCGCTAGACCCAGAAATGGTTGGAGATGTTTTGGAGGTCATGAAACAGCTCGCAAAAGAAGGCATGACCATGGTGGTTGTTACCCATGAGATGGGATTTGCTAGAGAAGTTGGCGATCGAGTCATTTTCATGGATGGAGGATATATTGTAGAAGAAAATGAACCAAATGAAATATTTAGTAACCCTCAGCATGAGCGTACCAAGGCGTTTTTAAGTAAAGTGCTTTAAAGATGAATAATGAATATTTTCAAAAAAACCCAGTCATTTGACTGGGTTTTAGTTTTAATTAGAGTGCTGCAGCATATGATTGAATATCTATTCGTTTTTGGAGGATGGTTATGAAGTCTTACAGCTTTCTGTGGCCTTTGATTGCTGCGTCATTTCCCTATTTAATATTTGAAGCTTTTCATCAAGGCATATTAAAGGATGAAGTTTTCCGGGTGCCGAGGGGGCATTTTTATATCGTCAGTCTCGTATCACTTCTAGCAAGTATTATTGCAATTGCTGTTGGGATTGCCGGTGTGAGAATCCGCAATATAAAAGTTAGTTTTCTATCACTCTCTTTCTTCTCTCTTGGGATTATGTTTTCGATTCATGGCCTGGCAACTCCGGATTTCTTTCTCGAAGACTACCATTTGCCTGCCATTGCAGCCCAATTAAGCTTGTTATTGGCAAGTGTTTGGATATGGTTGTCTTCGCTGCCTTCGGACAACCCTCTAGTAACTTTTTTAGCAAAACGGCAGCGATGGCTGCTTCCATTATGGACTCCAGTTTTAGTCATTTTCTCGATCATCGGGTTCCTGAATCCTCATCTTACCCATGTTATTCCATTACATGTAATGCCGTTAAATTTGATTTTGACGATTGTCATACTGTTATTAAATGGCGCGGCAGCTTATCGCTATTATCAATCCTATTTATTTACACGATTTCCGTTACAATTATCGATTGTATATAGTTCCGGCTGGTTCATAGCCTCGCAGCTTATTATGGTAAGAGGGACTGAATGGAACCTAAGCTGGTGGATCTATCATTTCTTATTACTCGCCTCGATGATTGTTATGATTACCGGACTCATCAAACAGTATGGCGTAAAAGGGACTCTAGCGGAATCAATTCGCTCCCTCTATACAACCGACCCTTTCGAACGAGTGATGAACAGTATTGGACAAAGTGTCAAAGCCTTGGTGAATGCTACTGAAAAAAAGGATCTCTATACAGTAGGCCATACCTTCAGGGTTACCTTGTATGCGTTGCAGCTTGCAGAAGAACTCGGATTGAAACCGGAACAGCTGCGCGCGGTTGCACAGGGGGGGCTTGTTCATGATGTAGGAAAAATTAGTGTCCCCGATGCAATTTTAAATAAACCTGGGAAGCTAGAGCCAGACGAAAGGGCTATTATCGAAAAGCACCCTTTAGATGGCTACGAGATTTGCAGGGAGCTTGGCTTTATGATGGAAGAGCTAGGAATTATCCGTTCCCATCATGAAAAATGGGATGGAAGCGGTTATCCGGATCAATTAAAAGGAGAAGACATACACTTCTTTGCTAGAATTATGGCTGTTGCTGATGTCTATGATGCGCTCACCTCAGAACGTTCTTACCGTAAAGCGTGGCCCCATTCGAAGGCGATGGAATTTTTAATTGAAAACAAGGGCGCCCATTTTGACCCGATTTGTGTAGATGCTTGGGAAAAGCTTTGTTTGCGAAGTCCATCTGTTTATCAATATCCAGCGCAGGTAATCAAGGATGAATTGGCTATCCGCCAGATTTCATCATTATAAATAAAAACGGCATGACTCCGAAACAAGAGGAATCATGCCGTTTTTTCTTTGGGAAGGGGCAGTATTGCTAATTCATTGAAATATGTTCACTATAGGAGTAAGGTGAAAATGAAACATATTATTGAGAGAAGGGTTTTTGTGAATAAGCTGCAACAGGGGACAACGGCATTTCGGAAAGCAAATCTTGCCCTTTTTGCCGGGGGATTTATTACATTTTCCATTCTTTATGACGTACAGCCGCTTATGCCGATTTTTTCAAAAGAGTTTGGGGTGCGGGCTGCCACGGGAAGTCTAACGTTATCAGTCACTACATTTACCCTCGCAGTATTCATGCTGATTACCAGTTCATTTTCTGAGGCATGGGGACGAAAGATTATCATGGTGGCTTCATTAGTTTTGTCCTCTCTCATTGTTATTTTTACGGCTTTTAGCCCCGATTTTGGGTCGTTACTGGCATTCCGTGTACTTCAAGGGGTTGTTCTTGCCGGCCTTCCCGCCATTGCGATGGCCTATCTTGGAGAAGAAGTCGAACCAAATAGTTTGGGTACAGCAATGGGACTATATATTAGCGGCAATTCCATCGGAGGAATGGCTGGGAGAATTATTACAGGCTCAGTGACGGACTTTTTTTCGTGGCGGATTGCCATGGGCAGCATCGGTGTCATCAGCCTATTGCTAAGTATCTGGTTTTGGCTGAATTTGCCGGAATCTCGAAATTTTAAACCAAAACCTTTGAATTTAAAGGGTTTATTTGTTTCTTTGTTTCGTCATTTGAGGGATCCTGCTTTATTATGCTTATTTGGAATTGCGTTTATCTTAATGGGTAGCTTTGTTACCTTATTTAATTATATTGGCTTTCAATTGCTGGAGCCGCCTTATCAGTTAAGCCAGACTATTATTGGATGGATTTTTATCGTTTATTTAACAGGTACCTTCAGTTCAACTTGGATGGGACGATTATCCGATTCGCTCGGACGCCGCAAAGTCCTTTGGATTGGACTTTTGATTATGCTATCAGGTGCGGTATTAACCCTGGGTGAACCCTTAGTATTAAAAGTAATCGGGATTGCCATTTTTACCTTTGGTTTTTTCGGCGCTCATTCCATTGCCTCAAGCTGGGTCGGACTAAGAGCGAAAACGGAAAAAGCACAGGCTTCCTCGCTTTATTTATTTTTTTACTACAGTGGTTCAAGTATAGCAGGGTCGGCCGGAGGATTTTTCTGGGCTCAATATGGCTGGGGTGGAGTTATTAGTTTTATCATTATCCTGCTTCTTTGCGCTTTCCCATTATCCGTTAAGCTTTCTTCAGTTTCATCGAAAGCCTTACGAGTGAAAAATTAGGAACATACATTTCCATAGCAATCAGCCTAATCATGCATACACAGGAGTCAACTATGAAAGAACATTATTACGACAAATTGTTTAATATTAAAACGAAGGGATATCCAAAGGATGTCCACAAATCCTTACATTATCATCGTTATGAACCAACTCCGTATAGTGCATTAGAGGTGCTTTTTCATCATTACAAATTAAAAAGCAGCGATTATATTGTGGACTTTGGCTGTGGAAAAGGGCGATTGAATTTTTTCATTCATTATTTATTTCATGCCCATGTACTCGGGGTTGAGTTGGACGAATCACTTTTTCAAGATGCGATTGAAAATCGAAAAAGTTATGCAAGGAAACATAACGGAATGGATCAAATTCACTTTGTTTGCTGCCTAGCTGAGGAATACCAGATTAATTCATCAGAAAATCGGTTTTATTTTTTTAATCCATTTTCGATTCAAGTTTTCCGGAATATTATCAACAATATTTTGCGGTCTGTGGAAGAAGCAGTGCGTGATGTGGAAATAGTTTTATATTATCCTTCTGAGGATTATATATATTTTTTAGAAAACCAAACGGCTTTTGAAATGATGCAGGAAATTAAATTGCCTCATGTTTATGAACATAATCCCAATGAAAGATTTTTAATCTATCGATTGGAATATTAAGTGAAAAGCCCCCATGCTTTTGGGGGCTTTTCGCTTTAATTAACGCTTGCATTAGATGTTGTTTTGTCTGTCTGTGCTGTTATGTTTTTGTACTTTCCTGTAAAAATGGTATAGCCCATCGCAACATAAGTCAGTCCCCAGAAGAAGGCAAACCAGTCACCGAGGAACGGAATTCCTAACGACAGCAGCATTAAAGCAAAAATCATGATATACCAGCGCGGAAAGACCTTGGCGCGAAAGGTAACAATCATTAGGATGAGTGTGCCTAGTATTAGTCCAGGATAGGTGAGCGATTCCGCGATATTAACGAACGTCCCCGGTTTCGGTAAATGTCCAAAGGCGAAGAAGCCATAAAAGCCGCTTGCTAATATGATATTGCCGACTGAAAGAAGGATGGCCGCAATAAAACCGAAAACCCCTGTTTGTTTCGATTGTGCTAAAAAGAGATTAATCGAACTAACCCCCATTAAAATACTGGCAATCAAGGCGAAGGTTATTTCCTGCTTGCTGTCCCCGCCAAAAATTAGTCCTGACGGTGTCATCCCCATTCTTGCAATTCCTGCCAAAATACAAATTAAGCCTAGCCACTTAACCACTTTTTCTAACGTCATTTTTCCCAGCTCCCTTATGTTTCTTATTTACATGTCAATCATAACAAGCGGCTATTCCTATTTACGAGGGCAGCCCATACCTAAATAGATGGGGAACTTTTATAGGTAGAATCGGGAAACGACGCTATACAGTAAGGGTCAGTCGTTGCTATAATTTCCCTATATGTTAAAAGGGGATGGTAGAGGACTGTTGCGAAAAAGGAAGGATCTTAAATTACTGCTCTTGCAATCATTCGTTTTCTTGTTTAGCGTTTTTACGATTGTTTTTTTCTTGAATAACATCCCTCAATATTTCGAAATACTTCGTTTGGAGTGTGTGTTGGACACATGCAGTTCACTGGCACCCGCGCCGCCTACAACGTTAGAGAAATTAGCAGTCTATCACTTAACGCCGGAAACCTACTCCTTATGGTTTGTCATCATAGAAAGTACATTCGCGTTTCTTTTTTATCTCGCCGCTTCGCTTATTTATTTAAAAAATAAGCGAGGTGGGATGGGACTTCTTGCCGTTATTGCCCTTGTGGCTTACGGAACCACGTTCACTTCACTTATCTATATGGGATCTGAGGGAGGCGTATTGGCATGGGCACCAGAGGTAATTGCGGGGATCGGAAGGATATCTTTATTTCTCTTTTTGCTGCTTTTTCCCAATGGCAGGCTTGTCCCGCGCTGGACACTGTTTGTGTTTGTTCCATTTTGCGTCTTCCAAATTATTAGCTTAATGATGCCAGGGACAAAGTTCGATCTGTTGAACTGGTCGAATATGGCAAGACTTATCTACTATTTGCTTATGATTGCAGTCACTATTTTCTCGCAGATTTTTCGTTATCGAAAGGTTTCCGGCTCAGTGGAACAGCAGCAAACAAAATGGGTTGTTTACGGGGTTGCCATTTCTTTCATTGGATCGATTATTCTCAGCGGTTTTTTTGTTTACCCCATTTTTGCAGAAAATCCTGTTTCCTATATTTATTTAAGCGCTTCGTTGTATGCGGTTGTGGCGATTATTCCGTTGACATTGGTGCTGGCAATCTTAAGGCACCGTTTGTGGGATATTGACCCGCTTGTGAACCGTACTATTTTATATGGTGCTTTGTCCCTATCTATTATTCTTCTATATTCGGGATTAGTCATGTATTTAAGCAGTTTATTTAAAACAGAAGGAAGTTTTATCATTTCCCTTATTTCTACCGCGGTAGTTGCTGTTCTTTTTTCACCTTTAAAAGAAAGGCTGCAGCGGATTGTGAATCGGCTGATGAAGGGGAGACATGATGATCCTTATGCAGTGCTGAAGGAATTGGGCGACCATCTCAGCAAGCCATTAGCACCTGAGGAGGTTCTTCAAGTTGTGTCGGAGACAGTCAAAGATGCCCTAAAGCTCCCCTTTGTTGGTATTTCGATAAAGGTGAATGGGGAAGAAAAAATGGCTGCCTCATCGGGAGCTGCAGCGTTTGATGTACACTATTTTCCCATCGTTCATGGCGGTGAGGAGTTGGGGCTTCTGACGGTATCAAGCCGATCGGCTGAAGAAGTCTTCACGGCAGAGGATTTGAGGCTGATGGACGTCATGCTCCGCCAGGCCGGACCGATAGTTCAAACGGTAAAAATGACATGGGGGATGCGGGTGCTCGCAACTGATTTGCAGACATCCAGAGAGAGGCTGGTTTTCGCGCGTGAAGAAGAACGTCTGCAAATAAGGAGAAATCTGCATGATGACCTTGCCCCGAAACTACTTTCATTATCCTTTAATGTGGCAGCGGCTGAGCAGTATGTGAAAAAGAATCCGGATAAGACGCTTGAGCTGCTGGGCGATCTAAGAAATGTTATCAGGACGACTGTAAGTGAAATTCGCACGATGGTTCATGATTTACGGCCTCCAACTTTAGATGAATTTGGTTTAATTGGTTCCATTCAAGCTAGAATCGATGAAATGAAAAAATCGTCAGTTCCATTGATGGTGAGTTTCAGTGCTCCTGCCCCAATGCCTTTGTTACCGGCCGCTGTTGAGGTTGCGGCTTACCGAATCATTACTGAAGCTCTGGTTAATGTAGTCAAGCATGCCAAGGCAGCCGAATGCGCGGTGTTGATTAGCGTGATTTCAGAAAAAGATTTGGAGATTGAGGTAATCGATGATGGGATTGGTCTGCCCAACCATATTAAACCGTCTGGCAGTGGAGGGATCGGCTTGAAATCGATTAGGGAGAGGACTTCCGAGCTTGGGGGTTATTGTTTTATTGAAAAAATAGATACAGGCGGGACGCGGGTTAAAGCCCTGCTTCCATTTTTACAAGGGGAGGAACTAAGATGAGAATTTTATTGGCGGATGATCACCCGTTATTTCGCAGCGGAGTCCGAAATCTCATTCAAACAACTGAAGATTTGGAAGTGATTGGAGAAGCAGCGACTGGTGATGAAGCAGTCGAAATGGCTTTGAAGCTTAAGCCTGATGTGGTAGTCATGGATATTCGCATGCCCGGTTTAAACGGGATCGAGGCGACGAGGGTCATTAAAGAACAACTGCCGGAAATGAAAATATTAATTGTCACGATGCTAAAGAATGATAAGTCGGTATTCACGGCAATGAAAATAGGAGCAAGGGGCTATTGTTTAAAGGATGCTGGCGAAATGGAGCTCATGCAGGCGATTCGGATGGTGGGAAATGGAGGTGCCGTATTTAGTTCAGATATTGCAGAACGGATGATGAACTATTTTTCGATGCCGGAGAAAAAAGAAGTTCTGAATCCTGCGCTTAGTGAGTTAACCGGCAGGGAGATCGAAGTGCTGGAGCAGATTGCACAGGGATATACGAACACCCAAATTGGTGCACAGCTGCATTTAAGCACGAAAACGGTGGCTAACCATATTTCCAACATTCTCAATAAACTGCAGGTGGCAGACCGGTACGAAGCAAAGAGGCTCTACAATGCATCGATGAATTCAGTGGAATCTCAAGATGGGGAAGATGAGTTTTAAGGGGGGAATTGGGAATGAAAAGCATTTATGTTATTAGGCATTGTGAGGCAGAGGGACAGCAACTGGAGGCGCTGTTAACGGCAAAAGGGGTGCAACAAGCCGAGACATTAGCGAGATTTCTTGCAAATAAGGATATTGAACGAATCATCTCGAGTCCCTTTGTCCGGGCTATTCAATCGATACAGCCTTTAGCAACCCTGAAAGAAATGAAACTTGAGCTCGATGAACGGTTATCTGAGAGGATATTGAGCGCCCTAAATCTGCCTGATTGGCTTGAAAAGCTAAAGGAAACCTTTGATGACCTGGAGTTAAAATTTGATGGCGGGGAGTCAAGCAGGGAAGCGATGAACCGTGTGGTAAGTGTGGTCGAGGACATTCAGAAGGGTGAGGCGGAAAATACCCTCATCGTGACCCATGGGAATTTAATGTCGTTACTCTTAAAGAACTTCGAGACAGACTTTGGTTTTGAGGAGTGGCGAAATTTAAGTAACCCAGACGTGTTTCTTTTACAGTTTTTGGACAATAATGAAGTGACAGTTGAACGATTATGGGTGTCAGATACCGTTTAGGAAGGAATGCGATGGATATAAGTAATCGGATTGATACGCTGGATTATTTACGAGGTTTTGCCCTTATGGGAATTATCCTCGTCAATATTATTCCTTTGCTTTCAGTAAGACCGCCGGAACCTGGTTCACTGGATGCCTTGTATTGGAGGTTTCTCTATTTGTTTGTGGAGGGCCGTTTTTACACCATCTTTACCTTTTTGTTTGGCGTCGGGTTTTATCTTTTTATCAGCAGGGCCTATGCGAAAGGAAAAAATGGTTATGCTTTGTTTCTGCGAAGGATCCTCGCATTGTTTATTTTTGGCCTAATCCATGTACAGTTTCAGCAAGGGGAAGCTTTATCCATTTATGCTATTTGCGGCTTGTTTATTTTGCCTTTCTATAAAGCAAATAAAATCGTTAACCTTGTGTTCGGAACCGTCATGCTGATTGTATTAAGTATTTTTTCGAACAAAATTTTCATGGTTGTTCCACTAATGCTATTAGGAATCGCTGCCGGACAGTTTCAGATGTTTGAAAGGATTTCTCATCGTTTGAAAATGGCCGTTATTTTTACTAGCATTTTGTTTGTCTTAAGTGGTTTAGGATTGATCTATCAGTATCAGCATATGCCGGTAATGACGGCTGCGAATAACCTCGAGGTGCAAAGGTTCTTCAATATTGGAATCACAATCGGTCCAATTGTCTCAGCTTTTTATATTGGAGTATTCATTTTGCTATTGCAAATTCCAATTATGCGAAAGGTTCTCTCTCCTTTAAAAAGCTATGGCAGGACGGCGCTGACGAACTATGTTTCGCAAACAGCCTTTATTTTGCTTGCTGGGGAGATTTTTGATTTATCTAACCGAATCACATATGTTCAGTCTTTTTTTCTGTGCTTGGCTATTTATATTATCCAGTTTATTTTCAGCACCTTATGGCTGTGTTTTTTCCGATTCGGCCCGTTCGAGTGGATTTGGCGGATGATGACGTACCTTCAAGTACCCCCAATACGGATAAAAGAATGAGGCTAGTTTCTTTTTTAATAGAAACTGCCTCATTTTTTTTCATGCAGTAATGGAAAAACAATTTTGACAACCGTGCCTTTATCGATTTCACTTTCATATTCTATTGATCCGTTTAGTTCACGGATGATTTTGTTGGTAACCATACTGCCTAAGCCAGTGCCTTTTGACTTTGTTGTATAAAAGGGGAGGCCGATCATCTTTAACTGTTCAGGTGTCATGCCCTTCCCGTTGTCTATAATTCTAATCTCAACCAGGTTTTTGAGAGGATCTCTATTTAAATTGATATGAACGGTACCTTTTTTAGATATAGACTCTATCCCATTTTTTATCACATTCATGAGGGACTGCTTTAAATGGTGTTCATCTCCTTGCACATAATATTTTCCTTTATTTTCATAGTCAAGGATGACATTTGAATAGGAAGCAAGGGGTCTCATTAATTGGACACAGTCACTTATGACATCATTTAGTGAAATGACCGAAAGCTGAAAGGGTTCTGGCTTTGCCAGTTTTAAATAGTTTGTAATAATGCTGTTGGTTCGGTCTAGCTCTTCCATAATTAAGGGGGAGAATTTTTTAAATTGTTCATCCTTGGTATCTGTACTTAAATATTGGATAAATCCTCTGACTGTTGAAAGCGGATTTCTAATTTCATGTGCAATGGATGCCGTCAATTGTCCAATCATTGTTAATTTGTCGAGATAAACCATCTCCTCGAACTGCTTGTTTATTTTTATCAAGTGTTCAATCACATAAATTAAGGCAACGGTGGTTAAATAAAAGGCAATAAAGTAAACAAGATAAAATGCCAGGTCTAATAAATGGACATTAAAGTAAAGAATCGTGATATACACAATAAAATAACAAAATATGACAAGGGACCCTGCTGTAACTTTTGACTGTGCTTTAAGAAAAATGCTTCTAAGTAAAATGGCACTTACGAATGAGGCAATCGAAACAATGATTCCAATGAAATGGAATTTCCCTCCGATAATATACCGTAAAATGCAGACACATATTAGAACTATGCTCCCTGGAACCCATCCCCCATATAGAGTGAGGATGATAATTGCACACATTCTTAAATCAAAATGGGTTTCCCCTAAAGTTTCGATAGGATAAAACATACAAAAAAGGGCACCAAATGAACCGATTAAACCCAAAATGAATTGTTGCTTAATGGTAAGAGGAGTCTTCGTTTGGAACGGAAAAAATAGGTTTGCGTTAAAAGTAAAAGAAAATAAAATCGTAATGTTCACTAACAGTGGTTTGATTAAAGTAATCAAGAAACATCCTCCGTGTTATTAATAGACACATTTCCAATCTTATCCTTCCCTGAAACAAAAATAAATTTCCCTAGTAGAAAACAAAAATGACAATGTACGCCTGCAGTGGACAAAATTGGTTGAAATGTCTTTTTGTGGTGCCTGACACCGTATATAATAGTCAAAAATTTCTCTTTTCTTTATCGTATAATTCTGTAAAATGGATATGATGAGTGAGAATAATTGATTGTTTGGGGAGATCTCTATGTCGAAGAGTTTTCAGATATTTGGCGAAGCAAATGAATCTGTCATCTATAATCCTGATGAGTTAATCGATCTTTTTCTTGATTGTACAGTCGATGGAATTTGTTTAGTCGATATGGACAATCGTTTTATTCGTGTAAACCGGATGTATACCAATATATTTGGTTATACGGAGGAAGAAATCATCGGGAAGAGATTTACGGAATTCCCGAATCCTGACATAGTGATCGAAATAATAGAGGCTGTCAAACTCGGTAAAGCTTTTCATAATATCATAACACAGCGTTTTCATAAAGATGGAAGTGTTCTTGATATCGCTGTATCCTATTCACCTTTTCGAAATTCAAATGGAGATATAATCGCGATAATGGCCATTTACCGTGATATTACAGATCGCCTGAATACTGAAAGGGAATTGAAAAGAACGCGGGAGCTATATAAACTAATTACTGAAAACACCTCAGATATGATCAAGGTTTATACGAAAGAAAAAAAAATTCTTTATGCTTCCCCTTCTCATGAGAAAGGGATTGGGTTTACTCCAAAGCAATTAGTTGGAAAGAATGTATATGATATTATCTTTCCTGAGGATAAAGAATATTTTGAAAGCGTAGTTCAAAACTTGATCGATACTGGAGAACCACAGCTGTTTCAAATAAGGATTAAAACCGGTGATAACGATGTAATTTATTCTGAAACGAATATTTCACCGATTTATAACGAGCAAAAAGAAATTGATTCATTTGTGGCAGTTGGAAGAAACATAACAGACAGGGTAAAAAATGACGATGCTCTTCGTAATTTAGACCGACTATCGATCATTGGCCAGCTCGCTGCAGGTGTGGCACACGAAATTCGCAATCCTTTAACCTCATTAAAAGGCTTTTCAAAACTATTGAAAAGTACGAGTGAGAAGAGTAAGCAAGAGAACTACTTATCTATTATTATGAACGAACTAGACCGAATTGATATGATTGTAAATGAGTTTATGTCCTTAGCAAAACCGCAGGCCATTCAATTTGAAAAGGAAAATTTAATAGGGATTTTAGATAGTACGATTAATGTTCTACACCCGCAGGCTTTACTGCATAATGTTCAAATCAAAAAAGCGTATCCACTGGATGATATTGAGTTACTTTGCAGTCCGCACCAATTAAAGCAAGTATTTGTCAATTTCCTTAAGAATGCCATTGAGTCGATGCCAAACGGAGGAAATGTACATATTAATATCCAAAAAATAGAGGACAAAAGGGTACTTGTTAGTTTTAGGGATGAAGGTGTTGGGATCGATACAGAGCTCATGGGTTTTCTAGGAACTCCTTTTTATACTACAAAGGATAAGGGAATCGGGCTTGGACTAACCGTCAGCAACAAAATTATACAGGAACATAACGGTATAATGAAAATCGATAGCCAGCCCGGTGTTGGCACTATAGTTAAAGTAGAATTAGAGTGTATATAATAAAGGGTGTCAGGCACCGCCCGTGGACAATTGTCCATTTGCGGTGTCTGACACCTTATTTAGTGTACCTATTCGCATAGCTGGAGGCAACGAAGGCGTCCGGTTTGATCTTGGGTTCAACTCCCATAGATTCGATTCGCGTAACCATTTCTTTTACAAATTCACTGGTTTTGTTACGTTTGCCGGCACCTATATCGATATGACCTTCTATAGTAAATGTAGCCCCTTGATAAAGATAGGGGAGGACAATGCTAATCAATTCATTTTTTCTATCTTCCGTAAACATGGACACAATCTCTTCTGTTAACGAAAGTTCGAGAGAAATCCTTTCATGTAAATGCGTCATTTTCCTTGGTACAATCACCTTTCTAATGCACGCCCACACGCCATGTCCCTCATTTTGAATCACGATGCCAGTAATAAATATGGTCGTGGATCTATGAACTTGTGAATCTGTGCCGACCATTAAACGGTAGTTCCCATTTGGGTTTATCTTCATGAACTCGACAATCCGTTCAAAGACCTGTTCAAACGACATCCCATTCTCCTGAAGATTTTGAAACGAATGATGATAAGCTTGGGAATTTTTCATTTAAAGCACCACATCTTTCCCTTCCAATCAGAAAGTTTTGTTTCGGTTCTTATTCCTATCATATGGGAAGGAATTTATAGTCGTGCAGCCTGACACCATAAATCAAAGAATTTGCGATTTGATTTCGTTGATTTGTTCGATATGCCGTTGTTCGTGTAAATAGATAAGTTCAATCCATTGAATAAGGGGGAGTTCGCCAAAGAGAGGATGCTTCGCTGATTTATCGCGCAAAATGGAATCGTTCTCAATCTTATTTAAAACGTTTAGCAGCATCGTTCTCGATTCCTTAAGCATATTGAGGATGTGGTGAATTTCAAAGGATTCTTCACTAGGTATGACGAAACTTGGTGCGTCAACTTTACTTGTTCGATCGGAAATACGATCGATTGATTTTGGTTCGATCTTTGGGCTGTCCTTTTGTTTCAGAGCATAATTAATCCCATGTACAAATGATTTTTCTGCTAAATAAAGGTGATGGCATACTTGAGCCACGCTCCAAGAATCACTTCGTAAAACAGTATTCAATTCTTCAAAACTTAATGTAGTAATTTCATCTAATAACTGTTTCCTCGTTTCCACTACGTTTCCATAAATGATTTGATTCATAAGCAAACTCCCCTCAATTATTAAATGTCCATATAGATTCCCTACTGTGTTATATTCGCCTGCTTAGAAAATATTCCTTTTAATATGGTGTCAGGCACCATTTATGGACATTTGTGCGTAGACGGTGGACGTAAGGTTTATTATCACTGGCCGTGATGATGGCATATTTACATATGTCCTTGTACCTAAAAATTTTCCTTATTTGTACAGGGAGTTAGTAGGATGCTATATTTTGGAATTATTACTATAATAATACAAGTGATAAAAATACATTCTTCATTATAAAAATACATATAGGGGGGTTAATCATGAAGAAGAACACTAAGAAAAAAGCTGCTGCCAGTATTTTGGCTGTTAGTTTAATTACAATGGTTCCTTGGTCAACAGGTTTTGCTGAGGGCCCAAAATGGACAAACGTCAATACATACGAAGAACAGGATGGCAGCAAGTTTAATAGTGAGAACTATGATTTTGTGAAGTTCTCACAAATTGGTACAAAATTAAATGAAATTGCAAAACAATCTAATAGAATTAAAGTTGAAGTCCGTGGAAAGTCAGCGGATGGGCACCCACTATATGTTGTCACGATTGCAGATCCAACTACACAAGGTAAGTTTGGCAAAATCCAAGCACTTAGAAAGCAGATGTTTAAAAATCCAGGGAAGGCCCAGGATTGGATTGCTGCAAATCCAGACTTTAAGGTTCCTATTATGATTAATGGCTCCATTCATGGGACTGAATTTGTAGGAAGCGATGCGGTTCTGCAATTAATAGAGCGTTTTGCAACACAAAATGACCAGGAAACAAAGGGAATTTTGGAAAATAATATTCTCATTTTTAATGTTGTGCAAAACCCTGATGGACGTGTTAATGCCACTCGTTTTAACGGTGAAGGGATCGATTTGAACCGTGACTTTATCACACAGTCACAGCCGGAAACGAAGGAAACAGTAGGGCTTATTAAAGAGTGGAATCCGATGGTATTCCTAGATACCCATGGATATGTAAAGAATTACGCACCAAACCGTCAGGGATTAATTGAGCCTTGTACACCCCCGCATAATCCAAACTATGAGTACGACCTATATAACAAGTGGGCTTATCAGCAGGCAGAGGCAATGGAAGCCAATATCATGGAGGATAAAACAGATTTTAAAGGGGATCTCTACAAAAGCATGGAAGGTGTTTACGTTCCACAACGTGATGATGCGGCCGGCTGGGATGATTATCCGCCAATCTTTACACCAATGTATGCAATGTACCATGGTGCCTATGGTCATACGCTAGAAGCGCCAACTAATGACTTGGATGGTGTCCTCTGGCAGTATAATGCCATTATGGGTGCTCTAAAGTTTGCAACCGCAAATAAACAAGCAATGATTTCGGACCAAATTGAAATGTTTAAACGCGGCATCAATTTTGACCATCCTTTCCATCCAGATGGATTCTTCCCGAAAGCTTATATCCTGCCAGTTGATGAAAAGGACCCTACAGTAACTGATAAAGCTGTTAACCACTTACTAAACAACGATATCGAAGTGGTCCAAGCTGTCAAAGCATTCGAAGCTGATGGAAAAACTTATCCTAAAGGAACGTATATTGTAAAAATGGACCAAGCAAAAGCAGGGTTGGCCAATACAATGCTTTGGGATGGAGAAGACATTACAAACGATACACCAGCCATGTATGATATCTCGGCATGGAGCCTGCCAGAACTTTGGGGCTTTGAAGCGGTGCCAACACAAAATTCGGTCGATGTGACATCAACTAAAGTAAATCAGGTGACAGAACAAGGTGCTGTTACCGGTAAGGGCCCATATATAATCCCAAATAGCTCCGTTAAAGCCGTTAATCTAGTAAATACATTGCTTCAACAAGGTGTTGCTGTAAAACGTGACCAACACGGTAATTTCTACACAGAAGCTGCAGCAAATAAAATCTCTGCCGCGGTGAAAGCGTCAGGTTTACAGGTGGGTTCAACAGCTAGCATTCCAGTGGATGCATCCACACTTACCAATTTAAAAGTGGCCATTTTGAAAGACGGCGGTATGGGGAAACAGCAATCCCACAGCGGAACAAAGCTTGCACTAAAACGACTTGGTTTCCAGGTGACAGAGGTCACACCGGTTGAGGCTGCAGAAAATGGCTTGAATGGTTTCGATGTTTTTGTATATAGCGGTACAGAGAGTTTAATTTCTACGAACCTATCAGCAGCGAACAAAGAATTTGGTTTCCAAAATGCCGGCCAACTAGATTCCTTTAAAGCTAATCTTAATAATTTTATGAATGCTGGTGGTAAGTACATTGCGGTTGGTGCAGGGGCTTCAAGAGCAACGTTCACACTCGGGCTTACCGATGACACGATAAAGTCTGGCGGGTCTAACTCTAACGGAATTGTAAAGGTTAACTATGATGGTTCTGGTTTAACCGCTGGTTATGGGCAGAATGACCTTGGTTTCGTATATCGTCCAGTCTGGTATACCGGAACAGATAATGATGAAGTTGCAGCAACTTTGGCAGATTCAGACGATTTCTTTATGGCAGGACACTGGCAAAACAATAGTACTGCAAAAGGTCAGGCAATAATGGTAAAAGAGAAAAATAAAGACGTTACCTTGATTGGTTTAGAAGCAGGCTTCCGTGATCACACCGATTACCTATTCCGCCTGTTATCAAATGCGGTTTTTGAAAAATAAAACGTTATCGTTTATGTAAAAGCCCGGTTCAGCTGAGAATCGGGTTTTTACTTTTTTGATATGATAAAAAGGTTGACCACAAAAGGCCAACCTCCCAATCTATTATTACTTTATTGTTAAGGTTATAGAGTTAAAGTTATTTCCTTTGCTAAATGGATTGTAATTTTTTTCAATGTTTCCGGCTGCATCAACTGCAAACCAATTAATGGTAGTGGTTTTATCGACTTTCAACTTTTCCGCATTTTCACGGATTCCACTTAACTTGATTTTTTCTGATTCAAAAGTTGGACGGCTGCCGTCGAGTGTATAGTATATAGTTGCTGCCTCACTCGTTTCAAAGCTGACCTCAACTGGACCGGAGAATTTTCCGTTGCCAGGCACGGCTTTTGAGGAAGGCGGCTGGTGATCTTTCGAATTGTTGTAAGCTACTTTTATCATGCCTATTAAACCGTTGGCAAACTCCATGGCTTCTTCATGACCTTCTGAAAATGCAGGCTGGAATCCCACTGCTTCCCATCTTTGCCTATCTTTATTCCATAAATCTGCTCCGACTTCAAAATCCCAGGCATAAATGCCTTTTGCATACCATAGGTAGTCGGCAGAGTTGCCAGCTGCAGAGTATAGAACATCTGGTACTGGTCCTGTACGGCTTGGGAGAATGACTGTGCCCCTGTGGTCCTGAATATTGTTAAGAATAGTATCGGATGCTGTCCAATAGAAGGCTTCTTCACCTGCAGTCGGACGCGGCAGCGTTGTACGATTTGCATCATAAGCACCTGGTGACCACATAAAATATCCGCCATAGCTATGAATATTCATCGCGAATTTGATGTTTGAAAACTTATCAGCGAGCCAGACTATATTTTTAGCTTCTGGTTCGGAGTTTTCTGCTGGTCCAGCGTAAGTGGTGCTTCGGCATTGTGATGTTGATGCGCCAATAAACCCATCAAAAGCAGATCCGATTGAGTGGTTACGGTTTAGGTCAACGCCCCAAGAATTTCGGTAACTTGGGTCAGACTCGGTTGGGCCACAATAATTGGTCATATTTTTTCGCTGCATATTGTAATCATAGAAGCTGTAATTTGCTCCGTCTGGATTTACCGTTGGTACAAGGAAAATATCCAGGTTATCAACGAGTTGCTTCGTTTCTCCATCATGGGCATAGTTTCGGAGCAGACGTTCAGCCGTTTCAATTGTCACGAGAGGTGTTACCCATTCACGGGCGTGCTCCTGAGCATACCCCAGCACACCTGGCTTTGAACCATCGCGATGTTTTCCAATACGGATTGCTTTTACTGTAAAAGGATCACGTGAAACGTTAGCAGGAGCTTTTAATCCGTCAGTTAACGCTGCGGTTGCAGGAGAAACCGTTTCTGCGCCAGCATTGCCGCGATATGTAGTTGCGGAAACGAGTTCTTTGGCATCAGCATTAAGGGCATCCACTACTTGTTTTGCTGTACTTGTAACTTTAGCGGAAGAGTCTGTAGCCAAATCCACTATAATCTTTTTACCTTCTATGGTTACTTTCAAAGCAGAGTCACTGGTTTTAGGATTTCGGAACTCTACTTTTATATCATTTCCGCCTTCATGGCCCCATGCTTTTGAGGTAACCACAACAGAAGTACCATTGGTGCTTCCTAATGTTGCTTGTGCCAGGCGGCGGTATCCGTTTGTTTTATTCGGCATGTCAATGATTTCTACTAAATCAGGAAATTCTTTTGCTAAATTATTAGCTCGCTCATAAAGCTCAGCAGGTGCCAGATAATGGTCGACAAAATCTTTGACATAGTGTTTCTTTGGATTTCCAGGCTTGTCCACACCTAGCCACTCGGTAAGGGAGCTCGTAGCGGATCCGCCAAGATTGCTTGTGATTTTTACAGATGATGGAATGGAGCTGACAGGTATTTCAAGCCAATGGTACATATATTCACCTAAGTCAACAAACCTTTCAAGGGTTGCTGATTTTTCAACTCCATTTTCTGTCCAGGTGGCTGTGAGAGCTGTACTTGCCGCAGCACCAGCACTTGTTTTTGCTTCAACGTATAGGAAGGTTTCAGATTGATTCGTGTAATGGTTTGCCCGAAGAATTTTAACAGAATCTTCAGCAGCTGTCAGATTAGCCTCCTGCTGTACGGCAGTCTGTCTCTCTGCTGTTCTAGCATTCCATTCTTTTTCTGTGATTAAGGTGTCCTTTACCTTGATTCCAAAGGTTTTTAACATGGCAAGCTCAGTTTGTGTAACAACGGCGTCTACTTCTAAAATTCCACTGTGTTCACTGGCCCTGTGAGCAAGGTCAATTCCAAGTTCTAGCAGCTTGTCCTTTGCTTTTTGATTAGGAACCTCCAATTGAACAATAGAGACAGATTCCTCTTTTGGCAGAGGCTGATCGGGCAGCCCGCTCGCCTGGGTCTTCGTGGTAAGACCAGGATATAGAGTCGTGAATCCTAGTCCGGTGATAGCGGACATGACCATTAGATTTCGTTTCCATTTCTTTTTAACCAAATACTTGCACCCCCAAAAATTTTCTCATCAAATTTTAATGTTACAAGCCTATTGTAAATTCAATATTCTGTATATTTTGTCAGAAATTTGGAATGCAAAAGTATATTCGTTTTACAAAAATTTCAGAAAACGAAATATTTCTAATGATTCTAGAATAGTATTTTAATAGGAATAAATCCCTATTATAAAAGTTTTATAAGGATTAATAAGTTTATGGGTATATTAATGGTTGTATACCAAGGGTTTATATTTCTATATATCTTTAAATAGTCATTAAGTATGGGATTTGTTATTTTTTATGTAGATTCTTGTAGAATTTCACAGTATTTTGGAAGCAATTTATTGAATAAGTGTGGCACATTTTTATGGAGAATCTAAAACCTTTAAAGGGCAGAGTACTTTTTTAATGTGTGGCATCACAATATTTACTTTAGTTACAAAAACAATTATATGCCTATCAATCTTTATGCCTGTTCAACATTAGATATAGAAACGAGATTTTTTTGGATAGGGATGGATGGAGATGGCGAAGAGGAACCGGGGGAAAACAATCAGCTACCTGCCTTCAAACGGCCGGGGGACATGCCCATTGTGTGGAAGAACAAGAATAAAGCTTCTGTACCCACACACAACAGAAGCAAACGAAAAAATCAAAGTCTGTAAAAACTGCCGTGAAAAAAAATATTAAACGGCATTACGGTGTCAGTTACCGCTCGTCGACATTGGTATTTGACACCGAATTTCTTCTACTTTGTGGTTTGTTTGATTGTTCCATCATATTATATTAATTTAAAGAATAGAATCGGAAGAAGATTAATATAAAAGGGGGACTGATTATGTACGATGATTGTGCATCCAGATTATCGGATAATGTTCTAAAATGGGTCATAGATTCAGTAAATCGGAAAGCAAAAGTACACTCTATCAGTCTGCTTAAAGGCGGTACGTCTTCAAGTGTTTACGGTCTATCACTTCATGGTGAACAAGGGTTCTCAGAGCTTGTTTTACGGTTAATCGACAATGAAGAATGGGTATTGGCAGAGCCAGATTTGGCCCTGCATGAAGCAGAGAGTCTACAAAGGGCAGGACGAACGGGCATTCAGACTCCTAAAATCGTTGCACATGATAAAACCGGTACCTCCTGTCGAGTGCCAGCCGTGCTGATGACGAGGCTTCGGGGCAGTGTGGACCTAAGTCCGGTGGACATGAATCGATGGCTGGACGGTCTTGCAGAAACGTTAGTTCAGATACACTCCGTGGACGCAGGGGACTTTCCATGGTCCTACAACACATACGTGGATATAAACTCCTTGGATATCCCCACTTGGACAAGCTGTCCGGGCTTATGGAAAAAGGCTATTAATATAGTAAAAGGACCTCGTCCCTACACTAAGCAGTGTTTCATTCATCGGGATTATCATCCGACAAACGTCTTGTGGGAAGGACATGAAGTCAGTGGTGTAGTCGATTGGGTAAATGCCTGCCGGGGTCCTGCAGGGATTGATGTTGGCCACTGCCGGTTGAATTTGGCTCTTTTATATGGCGGTCACATAGCGGATGCATTCTTGTCAGCATATCAAAGGCACGCCGGTTTCACAGGATTCAAATATGATCCATATTGGGACATCCTGTCTTTAATCGAAATACTCCCTGGACCTCCACAAGTATATACAGGCTGGACAGACTTCGGATTCAAGGGACTAACCGATGAAATAATGATCCAGCGCGCTGACCAATACATAAAAAGCTTGATGACAGTCTAGGTTGCGAAGCGTCCACCACAGGCGGACAAAAACGTGAAAATGTCTTTTAATGGTGCCTGACACCACCAACAACAAAAAAAGTGGTCTACCTATGACGCATAGGTTAGACCACTTTTTCGTTTAGTAAGCCGTTGATGACGGATACTTTGTTTCTTCCTAGTTGTTTGGATTGGAGCATGAGTTCATCGGCAAGGATATAGCCTTTTTCCATGGAGATGTGTTCGTTTACTTTGTAGTAATAGAGTCCAAATGAGGCGGAATAGGAGATAAAACGCTGTTCTCCGTTATATTCTACTGTGACGGAATTATTAGTAATTCCCCCAAGCATTCTATTTACCAAACTCAACGTTTCATCGAAATTTCTTTTTCTGAGGCAGAGAGTGAACTCCTCGCCGCCGCTTCGAAACAGAAAATCATCAACATCTAGATAGCTTTTTAAAGTTGCAGCAAAGTGCTGAATGACCTTATCGCCCACCGCATGATTGTAGCTGTCATTAATGCCTTTAAATTTATCAATATCGGCCACGACAATCCCAATACTTTCACCCGTTTGATTGAGTTCAGCCATTTTTTTGTCCATAAAGGTACGATTAAATACCCCGGTCAAAAAGTCTGTATAGGCCATTTGCTCGAATTGGTCCCGTTCAACCTTGTTTTGTATACTCTGGGATTTGTAGTAGAAGGATCGGCTAACGATATAATTCAAAATAAACATGATAATTAACATTTCCCAGCTTTTATTTTGCAGAAAAATGAGCAGCAATCCATTTGAAATGGCCACTTTCCCATAGTCGAGGAAGCTAATTCCCCTAAAAATAAAATCGATTCCTTCTTTAAAGGATTTTAATTCTCCCAATATTACAAAAACAATAACCATAAAAGTACCTGAAAGATAAGAGGAAATACAGACTAAGAGAAATATCAGGATCCAAAAGCCAAAAGGGAAGGTTTGAAACCTTTCAATAAAATGCTGGAACAGGAAATAGGCAATTGAGTTCGTTATGACAAAGCAACCAATGTTATAAAAAGTATCAGATAATTCACTAGGATCCGCCGTTTTGGTCCATTTCCGATAAGAGTAAACGGTAAAACGATAAATCGTTTCAAATATTAGTAATCCTATTGGTCCAGCGAACAAGACCATGGATAAGTCATAACTAATGCCAGATTCAATATTCGTACTGCCATTTTTATAAAATACTCGGAGGCGAAAATAAAGAATAGAAAAAAACCAGAAAATAATCAGGGCTTTTATATAATAGGAATTAACGGTCAGAATTTCAGATGAACCAAAAGCTATGGCCAATGAAATGAAAAATAACGATAAGTCGTATACCCTGGCTTTCAGCATTATCGTTCAAGTCCTTTCACAACTGTGATCAAAAATATAGCCCTAGAATTATTGTCCGAAAACTTATTATATTTGGGCAAAATTAACCTTTAATACCATTGTACAAAATTTCAGACATATACGAACTACTTTTTGTGTGAATTTATAGCAATTATATTGTTTCATATTTTTCTAGCATAAAATCTTACATATTATGCAACATCGATTATTTCTGCCTATTACTTTGATTTAATGGGTACAATGAAAGGTAGAATGACTAAAAAGCGGTGGCTTTAATGAGCGCAATCATATGAAGAAAGTAATAGAGGCGAGCTACCTACCGGCTGAAAAAGCGTGGAGCTCGTACAGCTATCAATGCACGCCGATTAAGGGGATTTTGATGTTAGAACAGTAATGCTAAAAAGAACGAAAAGGAGTGAGTATGTATGTCATTTCCACGCCCTGATGAAGACTCAAAAGCATTTTTCTCTTCCGTTATTCCTGTGGATCCTCGCATCAATATAAAGCCGATGTTCGGCAACCTAGCCAGCTTTATTAATGGTAATATGTTCGCGGGATTATTTGGCCCGCAAATTTTCGTAAGACTACAAGAGCAAGATCGTCTTCGTCTTTTAGAGGAAGAAGGGGCATCGGAGTTTTCACCTATGCCAGGCAGGCCGATGAAAGAGTATGTTGCGCTGCCGGAACAATGGAGGGAAGAGCCTGAAAAAATAAAGGAGTGGATTCAGCAGTCCGTAACCTGGGTTGAAACCATGCCTGAGAAAGTACCAAAGAAAAAGAAAAGTAAAGAGAAATAAATAATGCTGATAGGTGAAAAAACTAGCTTCTTTAAATGAGAAAGCTAGTTTTTTTAGTTATAAAAGTGTTTGGGTTTAATAAATTTACAATTCTTTTTCCTGCATAGGGTTAATAAATTATGTTAAGGGATTTCGAAAAAGGATGGAGGCAGTTTATGGGAGAAGAGATGTTTATGAAGATGGCCGTGGATATTGCTTATGAAAATGTTATTACTAATAGCGGCGGGCCATTTGGAGCAGTAGTGGTAAAAAACGGCCAAATTATTGGTGTCGGCCGTAATCAGGTAACGGCAAAGAATGATCCGACAGCACATGCCGAAATCCAAGCGATTCGGGAGGCCTGTGAATTTTTAGATAGCTACCAATTGACAGATTGCGAGCTTTACACAAGCTGCGAGCCATGTCCGATGTGTTTTGGTGCCATTTATTGGTCCAGGCTAAAGACAATCTATTATGGCTGTACAAAAGACGATGCAGCAAAAATTGGCTTCGACGACCAATTCATTTATGATCAATTAGCCCTGCCAGTAGAAAAACTAAGTATCCCAATGATTCGTGTGCTCCCCGACAACAACTACTCTCCTTTCCAAGCTTGGACCAAGTCAAAACAAAAAAAAGAATACTAGATGGTATTGTAGGGTGTCAGGCACCACAAAAAGACACTCTATGGTATTTGTCCGTCATGGATGGACAGTATAAGTTTAAACCGGCCCCAACCACAAAAAGTGGATGGGGCCGGTTTGTTTTATTTTTCTTGTTCGATTGTGCGGGTACGGGTTTGCAGGTATTGGTGCCTTAAATAAAAGATAGCGGTCATGATGAGAGATAGGCTTCCGAAAAGGACGCACATGAGCTGAAGACCAATCAGATCTAACAGAAATCCGCTAATAAGAAGAACGATCTGGAAGCTAATTCGGTCAAGCATGTTTCGGAAAGAGAAGAACCGTCCATGGAAATCCTTCGGTACCTTTGTTTGAAAGATAGTAGCTGTTGTTGGGAAAAAACAGCCGACAGAAAATCCAAATAACACAAAGGCGGCAATTGTTACCACCGGAAGGTTTGCTAAATAGAGCATTACCTCCGATAACCCAATCAAAAATGAACAAGCAAATAGAATGAAATAGGGGGTAATTCTATCACTGATTTGTTTGATGAAGAAAGCACCAATCATAAAGGAGATACCTTCCGCCGTGTAAATCCACCCTTTAATGGCGGAACTATCCTGAATTTCACTGATATTAATCACCAAAAGATTAAATCCTCCGAGAAACAGAACGGGGACTAGTGTCATGATGAGTGTCATATAGACAATTGGCAGATTTGTTATAATTGGAAAAACATCTTTAAAACTAGTCTTTTCTAATGTGCTTTTCTTAACTTGCTGAATTCCCTTGCTTTCATCAATATTCAAGAACCAAGTAAGGATGAATAATCCGATATACGCAACCAGTGAACTCACATAAAGCATCGATAGCGGCATGATGACCAGCAATAATCCGGCCAATGCTGTTCCGATAATACGGGAAAGAGTCGACACATTCATATGGACTCCATTTAACCGAAGCAGTTCCTTATCAGAAACGACCATCGGAAGGGCTGCTTGTAGGGCAGGAAAATAGAAAGCGGCTGAAATTTGAAGCAAGACTAGAAAAACGACCATCCACCATATAGAATTAGTCGCAATGGCGATGAGCATAAAGATTACACTGACTGCCCTCACAAAACCAGCGATAAGCATAACCCTTTTCTTACTAGACTGATCAGTAAGTCTGCCGGCATATGGCCCAACCGCAATTCCAGCAAGCAGTCCCCCCGCTAGAAGGAGCGATTTTAAGAAGTCTGAGGGGAGCATGTCCTGCATGAATTCTAAATTACCAATTATGCCAAACCACAAACCTAGACCAGCGATAAATTCTCCCGTTAATAAAATCCATACATTTCTGTTTTTCCACATATGTTTCGCCTTTCGAAATTCAATTCATTCCTATCAAAGATACAACAATATTTCAAATAATTAAAGAAAAAGATGTGAGACAGCAATTGTTTGTTTTTTGTAAAAAAATAATTAAGAATAACAGGTAAGAAGTACTAGGTGAAGACGTTGGAAGTACGAAATTTTATCCGTTTTTTTAGAGATTGGGATAAAATACCTAATAATTCTCATTTTTCAATTTTCACTCGTTTACAATGCTTTACATTGTCTTAAAACTACCTCTCTATAATGAATTTCGTATGATAATTATTTTAAGGGGGTAATTAAATTGTTTAAGAAAAACCTAGTTAAAAAGATTCTTCCACTAGCTATGGTCTCAACTGTAGCGTTTGCGGGTCTAGAAGGAGCAAGTGCTGCAAATGCACAATCGAATAAATCTATTAACAACAATGCAGAAATTAAAAACGTGATTTTTCTCATTGGTGATGGAATGGGTGTTTCTTATACATCAGCCTACCGTTATTTAAAGGATAATCCTGCTACTAAATTTGTTGAACCTACTGAGTTTGATAAATACCTTGTTGGGCAGCAAACCACCTACCCAGAGGATCCGAAACAAAATGTAACCGACTCGGCGTCGGCTGCTACAGCGATGGCCGCGGGAGTAAAAACCTACAATGCCGCTATAGCGGTCGACAATGATAAATCAGAAGTGAAAACAGTACTTGAAGCTGCGAAGGAACAGGGAAAAGCAACAGGGCTAGTCGCGACATCCGAGATCACTCACGCTACGCCAGCATCTTTCGGATCGCATGATGTAAACCGTAATAATATGAATGCGATAGCGGATGATTATTTTGATGAAAAGGTTAACGGAAAGCACAAAATTGACGTCCTTCTAGGGGGCGGTTCAGATTTATTTATTCGCAAAGACCGCAACCTTGTTGATGAATTCCAAAAGGATGGCTATAGCTCTGTTTCAAACCTTCAAGAATTGAAAAAGGACAACAATGATCAGGTGCTTGGGCTTTTTGCGCAGCGCGGCATGCCGAAAATGATTGACCGTACAGCAGAAATGCCTTCACTGGCCGATATGACGAATTCGGCCATTGAACGCCTAAATCAAAATAAAAAAGGCTTCTTCTTGATGGTGGAGGGAAGCCAAATTGACTGGGCCGGACATGACAATGATATCGTTGGTGCCATGAGTGAAATGGAAGACTTCGAAAAAGCCTTCAAAGCTGCAATTGATTTTGCTAAAAAGGATGGACATACGCTGGTTGTAGCAACGGCTGACCATTCTACCGGCGGTTACTCCATCGGTGCCCGTGGTGAGTATAACTGGTTCAGTGCTCCTATCAATGCCGCTAAACGCACACCGGATTTTATGGCTGAGCAAATCGCAGGTGGTGCCGATGTGAAAGAAACGTTGACCAAATACCTTGATCTTCCTTTAACCGATAAAGAAATTCAGTCAGTTAAGGATGCTGCTGGTTCTAAAAGAGTGGTAGATATCGATAATGCTATCGAACAAATAATTGACACCCGTTCATTCACGGGCTGGACAACTGGCGGTCACACGGGTGAGGATGTAAATGTATATGCATTTGGTCCTGCCAGTGAGCGCTTTGCAGGTCAAATTGACAACACCGATAATGCCAAAATCATTTTTGACATCCTTGAAAAAGGAAGTAGAAAAACAGTAATCGAAGACAAGTAAATTTGATTGAGAAGGTTGAAAAAATATCCCGCTGCACCATGCGGCGGGACTACTTGCAATGGAACGGAGGGATCAATATGAACAAAGCAATGATAGCGATTTTATTTATTTTTCTTCTTACAGGCTGTTCATTATCATCCATTCAACCTAATTCGAAGGAAGTACAAACTCAAGTAAAAAAGATTTCAGAAGCGGAGCATGACGCCTATTATAACAGCCCTCAGGTGACGGATGACTCCACCTTACAAAGACCAGGCCAGTCATTTACGGATGAAAAAGGAGAAGCTACACTAAAAGCAATAAAGCAGGTAAACAAGGCATATCATTTTGGCGATATTGAGTACACAATAAGAGAAGTGAAGCTGCTTCATTACCGCCCAGATTACAGTTTAATTGACTATTTTCATCCGTTAACAGAAGCCGAAGAGTTTGATTTCATAAAAATAAGCCTCGATATTAAAAACCTCTCAAAAGAAAAACGGCAATTTGCTCCTGTGGCTCTATTTGAAACCAATACGGGTGTAAAGGCGGACTGGAATCAGGATATGTACCTCGAACATCTGAATGGCGTCTTAGAAGGGAACGAAGGAAAACGTGGCAGCCTTGGCTTTATTGTAGAGGATACAAAAAAGATTGACCGGATAAAAATCTTAACGAGCGATGTTTATAACGCTAAACAGGAAAGACTAGAAGAAGCACAAACTATCCAAATTCCTTTTAAATAAAAGAAGTTAGTGAGCAGCCACTAACTTCTTTTTCGTCCCAATTTAGTAGAAATACGCATTCCGTATTCCATTACTTTAGTTCTTAAAAAGTTTTCTCTTTCTTCTGTTACATTAAAGCTGACATACCCGACGCTGATGGCACCTATCAATTCATTGGAATGGTCAAAGATTGGGGCAGCGATAGATGAAGTGCCTTTTGTCCTCTCGCCGTGACTTTCTCCAAATCCATCATTCCGAATCTTGATCAATAATTGTAAAAGAGAATCTTTTTCTTCTTCCATAGGAGCCAGTTTTTTGACGATTTTTAAAGCTTCATTTTTTGGCATATGGGCTAGCATGACCTTATTGGCGGCCCCAATATTCATAGGGATACGTATTCCCAGTTGGTCATAAATACGGATTGGGTTATGCGGGCAGTCAATTCTTTCCACAATTAACGATTCCAGGCCAATGGGTTTACTAAAATAAACACTTTCCTCGCACTCGTGCATCAATGCCTCCATTTCAGGGCGGATAAGTCCGACAAAATCAAAGGTATCATACATCTGCAAGCCATACTCCAACCAGGCATTCCCCATTGAATAAAGCTTTGTTTCGGCTTCCTGTTGAATTAATCCGTGCTGAATCATCGAATGTAACAAACGGTGCATAGTGCTGACTGGGAGCTCGCACTCCTTAGATAAATCAGTAATAGAACACCACTTCTTCGTGTCGTTTCCAGAAAGAACTTTAATTACATGCATGGCTCGGTCAATGGTTTGCATCGCTTCATCCCCTAAAATAATTTAATTTTTCAGTTAATTCTAAATATATTGACAGGCAAAAAAAGCTGCATTAATATCATAAATATAAGTTTTTCCGTTAATAAGAATTATATTCCACTATGCGGAAAAATGGAAGGGGGGATTTAAAATTCATGACAGCTTCGATGCATAAAAACCTTAACCGAGTCATCGTCAAGCATCCAAAGGACGCTTTTCTAAATCAGGAACATTTAAATAAGGAATGGAAAAGATTCAATTATATCAGTGAGCCTGATTTTACTAAGGCAGAGCAAGAGTATGAACAATTTCTTGAAATTATAAACAAACATGTGGAGAACATTGAATTTTTGCCTGCTTCAGAAAGTGTTGGTTTAGATTCGCTTTATGCCCATGATCCCGTTAAATTTACGAAAAAAGGCGCGATTATATTAAAATCAGGGAAAAAATTACGTCAGCCTGAGGCAGAAGCCTATAAAAAATTTCTGCTAGAAAAAAATATTCCTATATTAGGTGAGCTCTCAGGTGAAGCGGCGGCAGACGGGGGGGACCTTGTTTGGCTCGATGATCGCACTCTATTAATTGGCCGCGGCTATCGAACAAATGATGAGGCAATTGAACAAATCAAGGAAATGACTAGGGATTTAGTCGATGAATGTATCGTCGTTCAGCTCCCTCATGATCAAGGGGAAGAAGAATGTCTTCATCTCATGTCATTTATAAGTATTGTCGACGACAATTTAGCAGTTGTTTATTCGCGGTTAATGCCGGTCTTTTTACGACAGCTGCTCATCAAACGCGGCTTTCAGCTTATTGAAGTCCCGGATGAGGAATATCACCGGCTTGGCTGCAATGTTCTTGCTTTAGCACCGCGCGTTTGTGTGATGGTTTCTGGAAACCCTTATACAAAGGAAAAATTAGTAGAGGCCGGGGCAACGGTTTATGAATATGAAGGCAATGAAATTTCTTATTTAGGAACGGGCGGACCGACATGCCTTACATGTCCAGTGGTCCGTGATTAATAAAAAGGGGGAAATAATCATGTTTAAAAATACAATTGTCAGAGTACCTGGAGAGAACTACATCAACGGCATAACGACTGCCGATTTAGGAACACCTTTACTAGAAAAAGTTCTAGAGCAGCACGAAGCTTATATTGAAGCCTTGAAAAAATGCGGAACAGAGGTAACAGTCCTTCAGAGTCACGCGGATTTCCCGGATTCTACCTTTGTGGAGGACACAGCCGTTTTAACACCTAAATTCGCGGTCATTTCCAATCCCGGCGCACCAACAAGGAATGGAGAAATCCATGCAATGGAGCCTTCTATCAAATCCTTCTATGAAAATATTTATTATATTAAAGCGCCTGGAACACTTGAAGGCGGGGATATTCTTCAAATTGAAGACCATTTCTATATCGGGATTTCAACGCGCACAAATCAGGATGGGGCCGAACAATTAAAAACAATTTTAGAATTGGAAAACTACAAGGCAACGATTGTTTCGCTGGAAAAGTTCTTTCATTTAAAAACAGGAATCTCTTATTTAGGAAATCAAACAGTTGTCGTAGCAGGAGAATTTATCGACCATCCAGATTTTAATTCCTATAAAAAAATTATTGTCCCGCCGGAAGAGGAATACGCGGCAAACTGTATTCGGGTAAATGACTATGTGATCATCCCGGCCGGATACCCAATCACAAAACAAAAGATGAACGATGCGGGCTATCAAACAATAGAGCTTGAAATGTCGGAATTCCGCAAGCTAGATGGCGGATTAAGCTGCTTGTCACTGCGTTTTTAAGGGGACTTTAGGTTCTGGCTGTGTTAAGGAACATTTTTGATCATGTGCCCATGTTGATTGGAACGGAAGGCGCGAGACTCCTGCGGGAGTACGGGACAGGGAAGACCTCGCAGGCGCCTAAGCGCCGAGGAGGCTTCCCGAACCGCCCGCGACTGGAGTGGAAATCAACATGCAAGAATAACACAGCCTAGTTTTTTAATACAAGGGGTGTGAGAGGTATGGTCGAACAAGGGGAACAGCAAAATCAGTTAACTCGATCCATGAAACGCAGGCATTTGTTTATGCTTTCGTTAGGGGGAGTCATTGGAACGGGGTTGTTTTTAAACGCTGGTTATACCATTAATCAGGCAGGTGCGGGCGGTGCATTAATCGGGTATTTTTTGGGAGGAATCATTTTATATCTCGTCATGGTGTGCCTAGGGGAACTCGCAGTCCATATGCCTGTAACGGGATCGTTTCAAACATATGCCAGTAAGTTCATCAGCCCATCTGCTGGATTTTCACTCGGATGGATGTATTTCATTGGATCTGCGACTACAGCAGGGGTAGAATTTACCGCGGCGGGAATATTGATGAAACGGTGGTTTCCAGATATTTCGGTCTGGGTGTGGTGTGCCGTTTTCATCGCCTTGCTATTCGTGCTTAATGCCTTGACGACGAAGGGATTTGCTGAGGCAGAATATTGGTTTGCGGGTATTAAAGTAGTAGCTGTCATTTTCTTTATCATTATTGGTTTTGGCGCGATTTTTGGCATTATACCATTGGAAGGCCGCCCGGCTCCCTTTTTAGATAACTTGGCTCCATCAGGATTGTTTCCAGCTGGGTTTGTTATCCTTTTTGTGACCATGATGAACGTTATTTTTTCCTATCAAGGGTCGGAATTGATTGGAATTGCAGCAGGTGAAAGTGAAGAGCCGCAAAAGAATATTCCACGTGCGATTCGGAACGTCCTATTTAGAATTATCGTTTTTTATTTGGCCTCAATTGTTATTTTATCAGCGATTTTTCCAAATAAGGAATTAGGATTATTGGAAAGTCCATTCGTCACATTGATGGACTTAGCGGGTATTCCATTCGCGCCAGATATTATGAATTTTGTCATCCTGACAGCCATTCTTTCAGTTGGAAACTCTTGTATTTATGCGTCGACCCGCCTGCTGTGGGCGATGGCGCATGACGGAATGGCACCGAAGGTATTTGGAAAGCTGTCAAAGCGTAAAGTTCCTTTCACATCCCTGGTGTTTACGATGATATTTTCGCTATTATCCTTGTTAACTAGCGTAATTGCTGCAGACACGGTGTTTGTCTTACTTATGTCGATTGCAGGTATATCAGTGACCATTTCGTGGATTGGGATTGCTCTTTCCCAGTTGATGTTTCGAAAGAAATATTTGCGAGATGGCGGTAAATTAGAGGATTTACAATACAAGGTTCCGTTTTATCCATTAATCCCAATAGTATGTATCGTGTTCTGTGTGTCGATCCTACTATTCCTGGCCTTCGACCCAACACAGCTGGTTGGTTTACTAGTAGGGTTAGGATTTTTGGCAGTCTGCTTCATTTTCTACCACTTTAAGAATAAGAGAAGCACCGAAGTGAACATAAAAACAGAACTTTAACTAACACTATTACAAAATTAAAAGGGGTATTAATATAATGGAACAACTTAGATGGGGGACGCCGGATGCGCTTCGAAGGCTCCTATGCGAAGTAGTGAGCTGGAAAAGCATGACATTAACGGAGGGAGAAAGAGAATTTCCTTCAAAAATACAAGCAAAGCTCGCAGAAGTAACCTATTTTCGAGAGAACCCTAATCATTTAGAACTTCATGATGCCGACCTGGGCCGGAGGTTTTTAACGGCAATATATAAACACCCAAGTGCAAAGGAAACCATCGTCCTTATAAGTCACTTTGATACCGTGAATACAGAAGAGTATGGGGATCTTGAGGAATACGCTTATCAGCCAGAAGAATTAACCAAGCTCCTCCTGACCAGAAAAAATGAACTGCCGGAGGATGCTAGGAACGATCTTCAATCAGGCGAATATCTATTCGGCAGAGGCACGATGGATATGAAAATGGGTCTTGTCATGCATATGGGCATGATTGAAAAAGCTGCAGCCGAGGAATGGCCGATAAATCTTCTTCTGTTGACCGTACCGGACGAGGAGGTCAACTCGTCAGGAATGCGTGCAGCAGTGACAAAGCTTTTGGAATTAAAGGAGGAGCATCAGCTCACTTATAAACTTTTCCTTAATGGGGAGCCCGTATTTACGCAGGAACCGGGTGATAAAAATTATTATGTCTACTCAGGTTCAATCGGCAAAATCATGCCGTCCGCACTTTTTTATGGGAAAGAGACGCATGTCGGTGAACCGCTAAGCGGCATTACAGCGCCGTATATCGCCTCATTTTTAACCCAGCGAATGGAATGGAATCCGATGCTGCAAGAAAAGGAAATGGGTGAAACTACTCCTCTTCCTGTCACCCTTCAGCAAAAGGATTTAAAACTGGAATATTCTGTGCAAACACCTTACCGGGCATCAGCCTTATATAATGTGTTTTTAATGAAGCGGAATGCAGATGAAATCATGAGGATTTTTGAAAAGGTCGCCAAAGATGCTGCTGAGGCCTGTAACGGAGCATATAAGCGAGTTTGCCAAGAACTATCTGCAGAGCCGGTTGGAAGCGTGCGTGTGTTACGTTATGAAGATCTATTAAAGCATGCTGCCCAAAAGTTTGGGGAAAAAAAGGTGGAAGCAATTAAGGCTGGCATTCATGCAAACCAAGAGTGGGATGACCGGGAAAAATCCTTCCGTATTGCCGATACATTAATGATCCAGTGCCAGGAGCTTGCGCCGGCTATTGTCTTGCTTTTTGCACCGCCTTATTATCCAGCGGTCAATTCATCGGAGGATGAACTCGTGAAACAATGTGTGGATTACGTAAAGAAGGAGGGGCTGACAAAATTTGATTTGCCGGTAAAACAAATCCATTATTTCAATGGGATTAGCGATTTAAGCTATGTGAATTATAGGGATGAAGGAGAAGGATGGACTACCTTCCAAGCAAACACCCCGGTATGGGGCAGCAGCTACAGCATCCCATTCGCTGAGATGACACAGCTCCAAGCCCCCGTCTTAAATGTCGGTCCACTTGGAAAAGACGCACATAAACGTACAGAACGTCTCCATATGAAAAGTGCTTTCGAGGAAGTACCTGCACTAGTTGAAGGTATGATTCAAATGATAATGAATATGAAACAAGAAAACTGATTCCCAAAAAGTGGATCAGTTTTTTTGAAAGTATTGAAATAAATTGGAAAGATCGAAGGCAGAATTCCTATAACGGAAAAAGTGAGGATACAACTGGAACCAGCATTGTAACTTAGGGAATCGACAAAATAGATATCAGGACTGTCCTTTTTGGGGCAGTTTTTTTCATTTTAAATTGTTGGTGAATTGATTTTTTACTCGATTCGAAAATAAAAGCCCCGGATTCGCAAATAAAAAGTTTCAGAAACTAATAATAAGTCGTTTATCAGCGGATTTACAGCTGAAGCTGCTAAGAAGGCTTTCTAGTCTCTTTGTTTTCAAATTGCAGAAAACTAATCAAACGATTGATTAAACGAGACCGAAGGCATGCCGGGCCTGCTATTTCCCATGTTACAGAAAAACTAATCAAACGATTGATTAAACGGGGCTGAACGCATACCAGGTCTGCTATTTGCTATATTACAGAAAAATTAATCAAGCGATTGATTAAATGGTACAAAAGGCTTGGTATATAAAGCAAATACCTTACATATCCATTAGATATCAAACGTTTGATGAAATTCGCATTTTAAAATTCCGACTTGTTTGATGGGAATGTATGGATTGGTGATTTCCACAAAATGTTGAGGAGGAACAATATGAATACCTTTCTAATCATCGTGAATATCGCCGTTCTGGTATTACTCATGGTTGGTTTGTTCATGATGCAAAAAAAGCACGTTTCCTTTTCAAAGCGTGTTTTTACTGCGCTGGGTTTAGGTATTATTTTTGGTTATCTCATTCATTTAATCTATGGAACAACATCCGAAGTAACCACTGGTTCAATGGATTGGTTTAACATTGTCGGCAACGGGTATGTAAAACTGCTGCAAATGGTCGTCATGCCGTTAGTTTTCATATCCATTGTTGGAGCGTTTACGAAACTAAAATTAACAAAAAACATAGGTAAAATCAGTTTCCTAGTGATAGGAATTCTGCTTGGAACCACTGCAATTGCTGCAGCCATTGGGATTGGGTCAGCATTAGGATTCAACCTTGATGGTGTTCAGTTAACAGAAGGGGCAGCCGAAAAAGCCCGGAATACTCAGTTAGAGGAAAGAGTAGCGGGTGTAGAAAACATGACACTGCCGCAGCAAATTATCGAACTCATCCCAAGCAATCCGTTTCAAGACCTAACCGGTGCCAGACCGACCTCAACCATTGCCGTCGTCATATTCGCAGCCTTTGTTGGCATTGCTTATCTTGGGGTAAAACGAAGGGAATCAGAGCATGCAGAATCGTTTGCGAGAATAATAGATACTCTCTATTCGATAACCATGAGGGTAGTAACACTCATTCTCCGGCTGACGCCATATGGAATCCTTGCGATTATTTCAAGGGTAGCAGCGACAAGTGATTACGATGCCATTGCCAAGTTAGGTAAGTTTGTCATTGCCTCTTATGTGGCACTGATCATAATGTTTATTGTCCATTTATTGCTATTAACACTAGCAAAACTAAGTCCGTATAACTATGTAAAAAAAGCATTACCAACCCTAACCTTTGCCTTTACTTCCAGGACTAGTGCCGGAACCCTGCCGATGACAATTAAAACACAAACGAAGGATTTAGGCGTATCTGAAGGAATTGCCAACTTTGCAGGCTCCTTCGGGCTTACCATCGGTCAAAATGGATGTGCTGGAATTTATCCAGCAATGTTAGCGGTAATGGTTGCTCCAGCTGCTGGGGTGGATCCTACTAGTCTATCCTTCATCCTAACCCTTATTTTAGTCGTGGCCATTAGCTCATTTGGCGTAGCAGGTGTTGGCGGAGGAGCCACCTTCGCAGCCTTAATTGTTCTATCCGTCATGAACCTGCCTGTAGCGATTGTCGGTCTATTAATCTCTGTTGAGCCTTTGATTGACATGGGGCGCACAGCTTTAAACGTCAGCGGAGCTATGACTGCCGGAGTCTTAACCAGCAAAGCGACAGGTGAATTCGAAACAGAAGTATATCAACAGCCTGATATCGTTGAGGCATAAAAAATAATAAATAATAAAGCTGGATAGTCAATTAAAAGCTATCCAGTTTTTTAATGCGGATTCTGTCGCTCCCTTGTTTTTTAAATATACAATTCAGATTATTTGGACATCTTCCTTTACCAATCATTAGGAACTTGGTAAAGTAGATTTTAAGATAATCGAGATTGCGATTAAATACATAAGGGGTGGAGAATATGAATATTTATCTAATTCGCCATGGAGAAGCAGAGCATAATGTGGACAAATTCTTGATGGCACATACTCATGATTCCCAGCATAGTTTGACCGAGGTCGGCCATAAGCAAGCACAATTGACAGCTGAATTTATGAAAGAGATAGTAAATGAAAAGTCTGTCCTATTTTGTTCTCCCTATTTACGGACAATGCAAACGGCGCAGGCGATTCATTCGTTACTGCCTGAGCAAGTTTCATTTTTCCAGAATCCGCTGCTAAGAGAGTGGGAGTTTGGAAATTTATACGATTTTAACAATCGCACTCCGGAGGCAAAGAAGGAATTTAAAGCAGCAGGACAATTTTATTTCCGCTACCAAAATGGAGAATCATTAGCAGATGTGTACCTGCGCGCGACCATGTTTATGAACACCGTCCTAGAACGCGCGAAGCAGCAGGGACGGTACGAAAATGTAGTGATTGTCACACATGCGGCCTTTATTCAGATGTTTCTTACTTTCCTAATGAATTGGCCTATTGAGTCACTTACGAACTTTAAACCAGTAGAAAATGCATCTGTCATTAAGATTCAAGAAGCGGATTGGGACTATCAATTTGAAAAGATTTTTATTCCAATCGTAGAGGAATGAGATGCTAAAATCATCCACTAGACTATTAGCTTAATAGAGGGATAATAAAGGTGTATATTTTTTAAAAAGGAGAACTGAATGAAAAATAATAATGTTCTTTTTCAAATAGGAGAAATAGACCGAGAAGCCTTGCCATATTATTATGACTTTGGCAAAATTGTTTCTACTATTCAAGAAAAGCTTTTAGCTGAAACTGGCATCGAATTTCAAATGTACTCTGATTCAGATACCTCCAATGAAATTTGGGACATCCTCGAGGAAGACTTAAAAGAGGAATCTACGGAATTACAGCTGATTAGCTATATTTATAAGGAAGGCGAGACGAAAACGATTTCGTCGAACCATACTGATAAAACGATGGAGTTCATTGTAAAACCTAGGGTTGAAAACGGGCTTTACTATTATCCGAACTACGAAGTGGCCTTATCGAGAGTGATGATTTTTCAAAGTGACGGGGATATGGACCGGGATCTCATTTTTGCCAAAAATGATGCTTGTTTAATGTCGTTTCTGAAATATGTTCTGAAGAGAAAACGGGAATATATCAAAAATTACGTCACGGTTTTCACAGACACGGATGATGGTGTGGAAACCGAGATTGAAAGCATTACTAGCTTAGTAACCCGAGAAGATGTCTTTTTAGAGGAATCATTAAAGAAAGAAATCTATCGTTCGATTGACCAATTCTTCTCCGAAAGCGGCGAGTTTTTCAAAACCTATGAAATTCCCTACAAGCGGGGGATTCTTTTATACGGAAAGCCTGGGAATGGAAAGACAACACTTGTGAAATCCATTGCCAGCAGCATTAACGCGCCTGTCGCCTATTGGCAGATTACCGAATTTACCTCGAGCTATACGATTAAAGAGGTGTTCACGTCTGTTTTAAAATTGACGCCAATGGTATTGGTGATTGAGGATATCGACTCCATGCCAGCAAGTGTTAGGTCTGTTTTCTTGAATATTTTGGATGGGGCGACTTCAAAAGAGGGGATTTTCCTTATTGGGACGACAAACTATCCGGAAAAGATTGACCCTGCACTGATGAACCGCTCCGGCCGATTTGACCGTGCTTATGAGATCAAATTACCAACGAAGGAGCTTCGTCATCAGTATTTGGTTCGCAAAGAAATCGATCGTATCCTCTCCGAGGAAGAAATTCAGGAAGTCATCGAGGCAACAACGGACTTTTCTTATGCCCAGCTCAATGAACTATATGCCTCCATCGCACTGGAATGGCATTATGATCAAAAGGTTGATATCACCCGTCTATGCGCCGACCTAAAATCCGCCCAGCACAAACAACGAAAACAAAAATGGGATGAATCCTTCTCAACCTCATCCATGGGATTTACTGGCTTTACAAGTGATTAAAAATGGTGTCAGGCACCATTCGTGGACATTTGTGCATGCTCAGTGGACAACCGGCTGTATGCTGGGTGTTTTTTTGTGCGTGTACTGTGAATCATACAAACTATAAAACAATTGGCGTGAAGGATTTGATATTTTGTCTAGTGACAAATGAAGGACGTTCAAGATATGATTAAAATGACTGAATTTTCCCGCTTTTGTGCTCTATGAGATTTATAAACATTAAAAGAAAATAGTTGAACTCATTTTCTAAAAGGGAGTGTTTTAAATGCAGAAACAAAAGTTATTGATTAATGGGGAAAGACTGCAAAGGGAACTGGAACGGTTCGCCGACTTTGGACGCACAGAAAATAATGGGGTCACACGCCTGTCATTAACAGAGGAAGACCGCCGTGTAAGAGACTATTTTCGGACCTGCTGCGAGGAATTAGGCTTGACAGTTAAGGTGGATGACATGGGCTGCATGTATGCCACACTAGAGGGCACGGAAAATAAGCCTCCGATTCTAATTGGCTCTCATCTTGATTCCGTCAAAAAAGGCGGCCGCTTTGATGGTGTCTTAGGTGTTGTTACTGGGCTTGAAGTGGTGAGAACATTAGTGGAAAATAACATCAAGCCGCAGATTCCGATTACTATTGTCAACTTTACGAATGAAGAAGGAGCAAGATTTGAGCCTTCGATGATGGCTTCAGGTGTGCTCTCAGGCAAGTTTGACAAGTCTGTCATGCTGAAAAAGAAAGATGCTGACGGAATTACATTTGAAGAAGCGCTTAAATCGATTGGCTATGAAGGGGAAGCAGCCAACCGTCTGAAAGAAGCTACCGCCTTTTTAGAGCTACATATCGAACAAGGGCCAATCCTTGAAAAGGAAGCGCTTACGATTGGTGTCGTCGAATGCGTCGTAGGGATGGCTTGCTATGAGATTGAAGTGACAGGAGAATCCGACCACGCCGGTACGACTCCAATGGATATGAGAAAGGATGCCCTTTTTGCCACCAATAATTTAATCAATGAAATCCGCACACGTTTAGGTTCTTTAGATCCTGACTTGGTCTTTACGATTGGAAGAGTAAACGTGTACCCAAGCATCCACACTGTCATTCCAAATAAAGTGGTCTTCACTCTTGAAGCACGGCACAAAGATATGGAAATCGTCGGTACCGTCAAAGATTTCATTCAGGGATTGGCAAATTTTAAAGATAATGAGGGCTGTGAGATTAAAACGACCAAGCTTTGGGATCGTGACACTGTTTGGTTTGCACCGGAAATCTGCAGCCAATTAGAACAATCTGCAAACTCATTGGGTTATTCCAATAAACGAATGGTCAGCGGCGCCGGCCATGATGCTCAGTTCATCGCCAGCTACGTCCCTACTGCCATGCTGTTTGTTCCAAGCATTAACGGAAAAAGCCATTGCGAAGAGGAACTAACCACTTGGGGAGATTGCGAAAAAGGTGTAAATGTAATTTTAGATACAGTGTTAGCTTTATTATCAAAATAAAAAAACTTTAAAGACCTTTCCACCACGAATTGGCGGAAGCGTCTTTTTTTTTGAAAAATTATAATTCTGAATTGACAGATATATTGCCCGCTAGTTACTATAAAGACATAAGTTGAAAATTTACGAACAGCGTTCGATAATGTCGAATAGAGAGGGATAAATTATGGCTGAACGATATATTCAATCCATCGAAAGAGCAGCAGACGTCCTTGAATTGTTTTTGGCCTCCAATCAAGAACTCAGTGTAAAAGAAATAAGTGAAAAGCTCGGTCTTTCAAAAAGTACGATTCATGGAATCATCAAAACCCTTGAATATAGAGGGTATCTTCAACAGAAACCTGATGATTTGAAATATAAGCTTGGCTTAAAGCTTTTCGAGCTTGGAAACAAAGTAAGCAATCAATTTGATATTGGAAAAATTGCTCGACCAATCATGAAAGAACTAGTCGAATCACTTATGGAAACCGTCCACCTTGTTGTATTTGAACGCGGTGAAGTCATTTATATTGAAAAATTGGATGGCCCCCGTTCCTTAAGAATTTACTCACAAATCGGTAAAAGAGCTCCAATCCACTGTACAGGTGTAGGGAAATCTATTCTTGCCTTTCAAGAGGAAGAAGAGATAGATAGACTTTTAGCGAACGAGGATTTGGAATCGTTTACCGAGTATACCCTGACGGACAAAGCTGAGATAAAAAAACAGCTTCAAACCATTCGGGAGCAGGGCTATTCTGTCGATGATGAAGAAATCGAATTAGGTCTCAAATGTGTAGCCTCCCCTATTTTTAATCATCAAGGGAAGGTCATTGCCGCCATTAGCTGTGCCTCACCAAAAATAAGGCTTAACGAAGACAAGTTGGCTGAAGTGATTAAAGAAATTAAACAGGCAGCATTAGTGATTTCAACAAATATGGGATATAAAACCCAACCTGCGCTCGCGTAGGCTGGGTTACATAAATTATTTTTAGAAATTAAAGGAGGAGAACGAACATGTCAAAAGTAAAAGTTGCCATTCTTGGTTCAGGTAATATTGGAACCGATCTCATGATTAAATTAGGGCGCTCGGAAATTTTGGAGCTGACGACTGTCATTGGTATTGACCCTGAATCGGATGGATTGCTACGTGCCAAAGAATTAGGATACACAGCTATCGATACAGGATTAGAAGGATTTCTAGAACAGCCTGAATTAGCAGATATCGTCTTTGATGCCACCTCAGCAAAAGCCCACATCCGTCATGCAAAGCTACTAAAAGAAGCTGGGAAAAAAGTGATTGATATGACTCCGGCAGCAAGAGGACCATTTGTCGTTCCATCGGTAAATATGGGATCAAACATTGAAGCGGAGAATATCAACCTGATTACATGTGGCGGTCAGGCGACTATTCCAATGGTTCATGCGGTTAACCGCATAAGCCCAGTAGAGTATGCGGAAATTGTAGCAACCATCTCCAGCCGCAGTGCCGGACCAGGAACACGCGCCAATATTGATGAATTTACGGTCACGACATCACGAGGAATCGAAGAAGTAGGAGGGGCGAAGAAAGGAAAAGCAATCATTATCCTTAACCCTGCTGAACCGCCAATATTAATGCGTGATACCGTGTATACCCTTGTAGAAGAAGGAACGATGGACGAAGCGAAAATCACCCAATCTATTAAAGAAATGGAAAAAGCAGTTCAGTCTTACGTGCCTGGATATCGCTTACGTACCGAACCCATTTTTGATGGCAATAAGGTGACCATTTTTATCGAAGTTGAAGGCGCGGGTGACTACCTGCCGAAATACTCCGGCAACCTGGACATTATGACAGCCGCAGGCGTAAAGGTAGCAGAAGAGTTTGCGAAAAATTTAAAAGCGAATCAGCTAGTTTAATAGAAAGGGGAGAACAACACAATGACAAATGCCCGAGATATTTTTATCACAGAAGTAGCGTTAAGGGATGGCAGCCATGCCATTGCCCACCAATTTACAGTTGACCAGGTTTTAAAGGTAGCAAAAGCATTAAATGATGCAGGCGTTCCGTATATTGAAGTATCCCATGGTGACGGTTTAGCAGGTTCATCCCTACAGTATGGACTGTCCCGAACAAATGAACTGGAATTAATTGAGGCGGCTGTTTCTGTTGCAGACAAGGCTAAAATTGCCGTTCTTCTCCTGCCTGGAATTGGCACGGTTAAGGATCTAAAGGAAGCAGCGAAATTAGGGGCAAAGATGGCGCGTGTGGCCACCCATGTAACGGAAGCGGACGTTTCCCTGCAGCATATTCATGCTGCGAAAGAACTAGGGATGGAAACCGTCGGATTTTTGATGATGTCCCATATGGCACCAGTTAATAAATTAGTAGAGCAAGCAAAATTAATGGAAAGCTATGGAGCAGACTCAGTGTATGTAGTAGATTCTGCTGGCGCCTTGCTTCCTGATGGGGTCCGTGAGCGCATCAGGGCCTTGAAACAGCATGTCGGTGTTAACATTGGTTTCCACGGTCATAACAACCTTTCTCTTGCAATGGCCAACACTTTGGTGGCGATTGAAGAAGGCGCTACTAGAATCGATGGAAGTGTCCGCTGTTTAGGCGCCGGGGCGGGTAATACGCAAACTGAAGTGCTTGTTGCCGTGCTTGACCGGATGGGTATCAAAACAGGTGTAGATGTTTATAAAATAATGGATTTGGCAGAAGAGATTGTCGCACCAATTTTAAAAACTCCACAAGAGATTACAAGAGACAGTCTTGTGCTTGGTTATGCAGGCGTTTATTCAAGCTTTGCGCTTCATGCGAAACGGGCGGCATCCAAGTTCGGCATTGATTCACGTGATATTTTAATAGAGTTGGGCAAACGTAAGGTGGTCGGCGGCCAAGAGGACATGATTGTTGATGTGGCCGCAGAAATTGCCAAAGCAAAGAGTGTAGAAACAGTACGTTAATGGTGCCAGGCAGCACTCAAGGACTTTTCCGTAAATCGGGAGGGTCCTTTTTATTTGTAGAATATGGATTGGGAATTAGTAGAATCCCTCCACGATTTTATAGGATCCCATATACGAATTAAAAGAATATAATCGCAATTGTAGAATAAGGCTTAAATTTTGTAGAATACCCACTCAAATTTGTAGGAAGTACCTAGAAGATTGTAGAATCCCTCCACGATTTTGTAGAATCCCACTTTCTATTAAAAGAATATAATTGCAATTGTAGAATAAGGCTTAAATTTTGTAGAATACCTACTCAAATTTGTAGGAAGTACACATAAGATTGTAGAATCCCTCCACGATTTTGTAGAATCCCACCTTCGAATTAAAAGAATATAACCCAATTGTAGAATAAGGCTTAAATTTTGTAGAATACCTACTCAAATTTGTAGGAAGTACCCATAAAATTGTAGAATCCCTCCACGATTTTGTAGAATCCGACTTTCATATTTTATTTTTTTCAAAAAGAATTCCATAACTAGCTTTCCTTTCACCAAGTTTTCACCAAACTCTATTAGAATTCATAACATCAAGGAACGAAAGGAGGAAAAATATATGAAAAAGAATAAAGTAGTTTTCTGGGGTATCATCATTGCCGGTTCAGTTTTGGTGATCAATGTACTCCACTTTCTTTTAGGAAGGCAGAGTGATTTTGCCAGAGGTCCACATAGACAAGTCCATGAAGGAATGGGACCACGAGGCGGAGATTTCGGTCACCACCAGTACATGAACGGCCCGCACCATGAAGGCGGATTCCCATGGCTTACCCTTATTATTGGACTAGCTGTCCTCGCTCTACTAGTAAGATGGCTTAGAAAAAAAGCAAAAACTTCTTCAATGAAACAGTTTATAGACACATCTATTGTGGGTTCACATACACCGGTCATCAATCAAAATGCAGCGATTTTAGACCAATGGGAAAAAAATATCATTACTAAAAAGGAGACTGAATAAAATGGGTATTTTTAGAAGAGTAAAAACAATTGCAATGGCAGAGGTTAACGGACTATTAGACACAATCGAAGATCCGATTGCGATGTTAAATGAATATTCGAGAGAAATGGAGCAAGAAATTGCAAAAGGTCAAAAAGCATTAGCCCGACAAATTTTTGTAGAAAAAAAACAAGCGGCACTTATATCTGAAACGCAGGCTTTAGTGGACAAGCGTACTCGCCAGGCGAAGCTGGCAATAGAAAAGGGTGAAGAGGGAATGGCAAAACTGGCCGTGCAGGAAAAACTCACCCTAGAAAAGCAGGTCGCTCTCTATCAAGAACAATATGAGGCTGTAAAAACACAGACGAAAATCTTAGTTGAAAAATTGGACCAGTTGAAAGAAACATACAACCAAATGCAGCAAAAGAAAATCGTATTAGCCTCTCGTGCTAATGTGGCACAATCTATGAAACAAATTCAGAAAGCAACTGTTTCCTTCCAAACTGACACGATTGCAAGAGGGGTAGCTCGTGCCGAAGAGCGGATTTTGTTAATGGAAGCGGAAGTACAAGCAGGAAGCCAACTCGCCGCACCTTTAGCACAATTTGATACAGCCTATGATAATTTCATTAACGATGAAGAATTAAATAATGAAATTGAAAAATTAAAAAATGAAAAAGTAACAATTTAGTAGAACAAAGAGCACCTGAGGATGAGGTGCTCTTTTTAAGTTAATTTTAAGCTTGCTAAGTTAGGTTTTAGTTGTATAGAAAAAACTCTTTAAGGAGTCTTAGCAAATGAATATTTTACTAGCAGAAGATGATTCACGCCTAGGTGAATTAATTGTATATATGTTAAAAAAGAAAGCTGGATACAAGGTTGAGTGGGTTCAAGAAGGAGAAGATGCTTATTATTATTCCACCTCCTTACCTTATGATGTCATAATTATGGACTGGATGATGCCAAACGGGAGCGGATTAGAGATCTGCAGGCGCTTAAGAAAAAACGGTTATTCCGGTGCAATCCTCATGTTAACGGCAAAGGATTCAGTTCAGGATCGAATCGAAGGACTGGATTCCGGTGCAGATGATTATCTCGTCAAACCGTTTGAAATTGACGAGCTGCTGGCTCGGTTGCGGGCACTTTCCCGCCGCAACTATGCTCCAATTTTAGAAGAAGAAGTCGAAATGGAAGATTTGATTCTGAATCGGATGAGCCACGTCGTACATTCAAGGGGAAAGGAGATTCTATTAAGTCCCCGTGAATTTCAGCTTTTGGATTTATTGGTGCAAAATAAGGGACAAGTCCTGCCACGCGAGGTCATACTCGAGCGAATTTGGGGCTTTGATGCGGATGTGGCCATGAAAACGATTGATGCGACTGTCAAATTGATCCGCAAAAAGCTGGTTCCGCTTGGAAAACAAGAACGGCTGCAAAGCATTAGAGGGGTAGGGTATAAATTTGAATCTTAACCCATTATCATTCATTCGCTCAGTTACCAGCCATAGGGAAAAGGATGTCTTTAAGAGTACACAAGGCAAACTTACTCGGATTTATAGCGGAATTTTAATGTTATTTCTCATCCTTTTTATCTTCATCGTGTATTTTGTGCTCCATCTTGTAATCATGCAAAATCAAGAAAAGGAGATTCAAACTTTAGTAAATCAGGAAGCCTCCTACATTGAAGAATATTTATTGAAAAATAATCAAACGGATTTGCATGACTTGCAAACTCAAGAGGTTATCTTCGCTGGAGTAAATCAATATTTCTATTATGTAGTAGGCGCTAATGGCGAAGTGATGATGGGACATGAAGCTAATCGTGGCATCCGGCCCGACATCCTCCGCATACTGCGGGAAGGTCATCAAAATGATGTACAAAAGAAAACTCTGCGTATGGAGAGCAGGGGCAATAAAGGCGAATTCCATCCTCCTGCAGCGAATGAGGATATCCGCTTGATCATTGCCAGTAAGCCCATTTATTATAAAGGCCAATTCATTGGTCAGCTTTATGCAGGAAAAGACATATCATTTGTCTATCAATTGTTTCACTGGGTTCTCATTATTCTAGTTGCACTAGGTGGGATCTTTTTCGGAATTGCAATCGCAATTAGTACGTCCATGTCGAAAAGAGCGATGGTTCCGATCAGCGGAGCCTTTTCAAGGCAGAGGGAATTTGTCGCAGACGCCTCTCACGAACTGAGGACACCTTTAAGTGTTCTGCTATCATCGATTGATGCGATGGAAATGACGATTGAACCGCAAAAAGAGGGCTTTTCTGGGAAAATGCTTACGAATATGAGGCAGGAAGTAAAGTGGATGACCCATTTGGTTAGTGATCTTTTGACTCTCGCTAGGTCTGATTCGAATACATTCGAACTGAAAACAGAAACCTTTGATTTTCGTCCATTTGCAGATAAAGCCTTGGAATCTGTAAGTCCGCTAGCTGCGGCTAAACAAATTTCGCTAAGCCTGGAATCACCAGCAGCACTGTTGGCGGTGGGAGACCCCGATCGGCTCTCGCAGCTTTTATATATTCTATTAGACAACGCTATTAAATACACGCCAAATGACGGGAAAGTTAAGTTATTCCTTTCAGGAGAAGGACAGGAGTTAGGCATAGCAGTTCAGGATACTGGAATCGGTATCGAGCGCGAGGATATCAAGCGAATTTTCGAGCGGTTTTACCGTTCCGATAAGTCGCGCTCCAGGCAAATGGGCGGACATGGATTGGGACTTTCCATTGCCAAGTGGATTGTGGATACCCATAAAGGGACCATCAAAGTATCGAGCGAGATTGGAAAGGGAAGCACCTTTATCGTGAGGATTCCATCTGGTCTCAAAGAGGGATTATAGAAAAACTAATCAAACGTTTGATTAAAGGAGCTTACACATGAAGAAAACTAATCAAACGTTTGATTAAATAGAGTCCAACCTTTGATTTATGGGAAGTCTTACAAATGTAGAAATCTAATCAAACGATTGATTAAATTAGCCTGAACCTTTGGTAAATAAGAGTTTTATAAGAAAGTTAATTCGCTTATTGAAAAATTAATTAAACGTTTGATTAAATAAAGTAGAAGTCAAAAATTTTTCAGGAGGAAACAAGGATGATCACGAATATAGCTACGGTCGCTGTTTATGTAGACGATCAGCAAAAAGCAAAGGAATTTTGGACAGAGAAGGTTGGTTTTGAAGTTAAAGCAGAATTTCCAATGGGACCAAATGCCTTTTGGCTTGAAGTAGCACCTGCTAATGCCAAATCACATCTAGTAATTTATCCAAAATCCATGATGCCAGGACATGAAGGCCTGAAGGCATCCATCGTTTTTAACTGTGAAGATGTAATGGGTACATATGAAAAAATGAAAGCAAATGGTGTTTTGTTTAAAGACGAGCCTAAGGAAATGCAATGGGGCACCTTCGTTCATTTTAGCGATGTAGATGGTAATGAATTCCTACTTAAAGGGTAAAAAAAGATACTAATCAAACGTTTAATTAAAAACTAATGCGAGGAAAAGGACTTTGTCAATCCCATACAGGGGGATTAACAAAGTTCTTTTTTTATAACATCTTTATTAAAATCTCCAGTTTGATTATTCCTACTTATTTTAGTGCTTTGAAAAACAAATGATTCTATGAAATAATGAAAACGCTAACAAGGTGTTGATTGAATTGGGGCACCTCTATTTTTAGTGTTCTAAAAAGTGTAATATTTAAAATTCTATTTCAGGATGGTATTTATATATTAAAATAATAGCAAAATGTACATCATTAAATGTTACCATCTGGAGGGATGAAAATGACAGTTGGGGAACGATGCAGAACGCTGATTGTAGACGACGAAATGCTAATCAGGCAAGGGATAAAACATTATATTGATTGGGAACAGGAAGGTTTCTTGATTGTGGGGGAAGCTTCAAACGGACAGGAAGCTCTTGGATTAATAGAGTCGACGAATCCCCATATCATCATTACCGATATTGTCATGCCCATCATGGATGGAGAAGAATTAACAAGAATCGTCAAGGAAAAATACCCTCAAATCGAAATCATCATCCTGAGCAGTTTCGGCGAATTCGACTATGTTCGCTCCACATTTCAAAATGGCGTCGTTGATTACATTTTAAAACCGAAGCTGGATGCACAAAACTTATTAAAAGCATTGAAGACAGCATCAAGCCGCATACCAGCGTTTCAAAAAGTGGTCAGGAATACAGATGCTCGACTCTCTTTAGGACAAATCATTCATAAGCTGGTATCAGGATATGAAGCAATTTATGATATGGATTCAGTGTTAAATTCTTTTCCATACAGCCATTACTGTCTATTGGGTGTTGACTTAAAGACGCTCCATACCGACATCCAAACAAAATTGGAGGAGGCAATACCCCATTATATCGAACAAGCGGCACACTACTCATTTCAATTTGACCAAAATATTCTTGTGCTTTTATTGAATGTGAACAAAGAAAATATGGATCATGTCATAAGCTTGGCTTGCTCATTTGCAAAAGCGAATCCTGGGATTGGTTTAGTACTATCAGAAGAATTCATTGATTTTTCTCAAATAGGAACTATCTATAAAGAAAGCCTTTTAAAGCTGATAAACTATCGTTTTTATTTCCCTAATAAGCAATTCTTAACGAAACGAGATTTGCCGGAATTGCCGGTCAAGCAGGAAAATTTCAATTTGGATTGGTTTACGGAAGAATTTAAAAGGAAGAATTTTGATGAGGCTTTCCGATATCTACATGATCATGTTTCCTCTTTATCAAGGTGTTACACAACAGATGTTTATGAATATAAAGCTTTCTTTGGAAACATTATTTTTAACATAACCATTCTGCTAAGTAATATGGAATATGACGTGAAAGAATTAGAGAATGCCAGGTATTCCTATTTTAAATCGATTGAAGATGCAAGTAATGCAGTAGAGGTTGCGACCCTGTTGAATCAGTTTATCGAGGAAGCCAAAACATGTATATTTTCAACCCAAACGGAGCCTGACAATCTAAACATGAAAAAGATAATGGAATATATACGGAACCATTATGCAGAACCGATTACCCTGAAGGATGTGGCCAAGCAATTTCATTTTAATCCCTCGTACCTATCAAACTATTTTTCCACCCACAATAATGAAGGGTTTATTGAATATCTGAACAAGATCCGGATCGAGGAAGCGGCTAAAATGCTCATCAAAGGGACAGTATCCATTTCTGAAATCAGCGGATTGGTCGGCTACTCGGATCACAGTTATTTTTGTAAGGTTTTTAAGAAAATTAAGGGAATATCTCCGAGCCAATACAAACGAAAACAAACCTTAAGATAAGAGATGATATCAATGAGGCTTATTCCTAATCGGTTTAAACATAACAACCTGTTTATCACTATGTTCCTCATTACCGTTCTGATGATTGTAATCGTTTCCGTTACGATCACATGGACGACGATTCGCATGTCGGAGCAATTCTTTTTTGAAAAGTTCAGCATTACGAACTCGAAAGTGATGAATCAAGTTAAAGAGAGCTTTGAGTCTTTTAATTATTCCATTATTATTGCGTCAAACAACCTTCTGCAAAGCGGCAATCTCAAGAAAATCTTAACGGAAGAAGGCTCGAATACGGAAAAAATGAATGCCATTTTTACGATGAGCCAGCAAATGAAGCATATTAAATCCAATTTGGACGCTTACGAGGTTGAAATCATCGTTACCGGGAAAAATGGGCTTAGCTACGCAACCGACCGAAATTATTGGCCCATAACAGATGAAGACCTAAAGAATAGTACATTAACCCGTAATACGTTTAACAATCCGAAAAGGATCTTATATCAATATGACCACCGTTTTGGCAAAACTTTAGAGGCCGGTGATGGAAATGTGATTGTTGCCTCCAAAGCATTGATGGACCGTCTAACAGGAAATATCTATGGTTCGATGTATTTTGTGATCCATGAGAAGGAGTTTAGAAAGTTTTACTCGAGTTACACGGCACCCGGAAATAATGTTGTAATGGCAGACAGGCGGGGAGTGATTGTGTCTAGTAACCTATCAGAGCTCATCGGGAAAAGAGATGACCAGCTCGTAAAATATGCAGCTAAAATCGAAAAAGGCTCTAACAATTACATCGTGGATAAATTCATGGGAAAGGAACAAATTATTACGATGGAGTACCTGCCATCCTTCGATATGTTCCTCTTCAATATCATCGATAAGCAAAAGGCAGTCGGCGATTTAATTAATAAAAAGGCGATTGTCCTGATCTCGATGGGGATCGTTTTTGCAGCCCTGATTATTGTGTTTTTGGCGTCCAGACGTGTAACGAATTCGCTTTCGAGACTGGTAAAGCAAATCGGGAATGCCCCGAAACACAACTTCCACCAATATGTTGCTGTTACCGGCACGTATGAAACAAGACAAATTGGCAACACCTTTAACTCGATGCTTGATGAACTGCATGATTATGTTGAACAACTTGTTTTGGCGCAGAAACAACAGCGAAATGCCGAATTGGCTGCCCTCCAGCAGCAAATTAATCCGCATTTCTTATACAATACATTGACTTCTATTAAATTCATGGTTCAACAGGGTGTAAAAGAAGAAACAGAGGCTGTTATTAATGCTCTTATTTCCCTACTCCAGAATACGATTGGCAATGTCAGTGAGACCATTACAATTGAACAGGAATTGGAGAACTTAAAAAATTATGTGTTAATAAACCAAAAGCGATATGGGGATCGAATAAAAGTGAACTTCTTCGTTTCACCGGATTGCAGGGATTATCAAATCCCCAAATTGATTTTACAGCCATTTATCGAAAATTCGTTCTTTCACGGTTTTAATAAAAAGGCAAGTGGGTATATAAATGTCCTTGTCTGGCAGGAGGGTGCCAATCTAATTTGCGAAGTGGTCGATAACGGGGACGGAATGGAAGTTTCCGCAGAAAATAAACTACCGAATACAAAGCGGAAGCAGGCGCTTTTCTCCGGTATTGGAGTCCGGAATGTCCATGAACGCATTCAGCTTATTTATGGGGAAGCATTCGGGGTAACCATTTCCAGTGAACTGGGTGAAGGGACAAAAGTCCGGATTACGCTTCCTTGTTCGACGAAATAAAAAAAATCATAGAATCAAAAAATAATACAAATTTAGAGAAATGGAAGCGCATTCAACTCGTAAAAATATTACCAACTCTAAAAAATATCGTCCTAACGGTAAAGCCTCAGCAGGTGCTACGATAATACTTGTAAGGAGATAACGCTTACAAAATCACATTAGATACGCTTGGGGGGAATATCGAATGAAAAAAGTATTAGCACTATTTTTAGTAAGTATTTTACTTTTAACTGCTTGTTCTTCTGGATCAAAGGATAAACAAGCTTCAGGCGAGTCAAAAGATACGAAGGAAATTACCGTATGGGCATGGGACCCGAATTTTAACATTAAAGCGATGAATCTGGCAAAAGAAGCCTATAAATCTGAAAATCCTGATCTTAAGATTAAAGTAGTTGAAAACGCTCAGGCAGACATCGTTCAAAAGCTAAACACCAGCTTAAGCTCTGGAACGACGAAAGGCCTGCCGAATATTGTGTTGATTGAGGATTATCGGGCGCAAAGCTTCTTGAAAGCATATCCAGACATGTTCCAGGAACTGACTGGTTCTTTCAAACCAGATGACTTTGCTCAGTATAAAATGGCTCCAACCAGCTTGGACGGCAAAAACTATGGACTTCCATTCGACACTGGCGTAACTGGATTATATGTTAGAACGGATTATTTAGAAAAAGCCGGCTACAAAGTAGCTGATTTACAAAATATCGACTGGAATAAGTACATTGAGATTGGTAAAAAGGTAAAAGAAGCAACTGGTAAAGTCATGCTGACACAGGATCCAAAAGACCTTGGCCTTATCCGCATGATGATTCAGACAAGTGGCGCTTGGTATTTAAAAAAGGATGGGGTTACACCTGACTTAGCTGGTAATGCAGCTTTAAAAGAAGCATTCAAAACATACAAAGAAATGTTAGACGCTGATTTAGTGAAACCGGTTTCTGACTGGAGCCAGTTTGTAGCAGGCTTTAACAGCGGGGACGTTGCAACTGTTCCAACAGGGAACTGGATTACACCATCCATTAAGTCTGAAGCCTCCCAATCTGGCAAATGGGCAGTTGTACAAATGCCAAAACAATCTGGAATTGCAAATTCGGTTAACGCTTCAAACTTAGGCGGAAGCTCTTGGTACGTCCTTAACGTTCCAGGAAAAGAAAAAGCAGTTGATTTCCTTGCTAAAACCTTTGGTTCCAATGTTGACTTTTACCAGACTTTAAATAAAGAAATTGGTGCGATTGGTACTTACAAGCCAGCAGCTGAAGGGGAAGCATATAAGGCATCAGATGATTTCTTCGGAGGACAAAAAATTATTACTGATTTCGCAAACTGGACAGAGCAAATTCCACAAGTAAACTATGGTTTGCATACGTATGCCATTGAAGATATTTTAGCTGTTGGAATGCAGGACTACCTTAAAGGAAAAGACCTTGATAAGGTGTTAGAAGATGCTCAAAAACAAGCAGAAGAACAAATTAAATAAACCTAACATCTAAAAAATAATAAAGAAGTAAGCCTCGGAAATTCGCCGGCTTCTCCTATACGGTTTAACGGTAACGGAGCTAACTGAAATGTCAGGCGAATGGTTCCGAGGCTGTTTCATTTTTCACAAGGTAAGGAGATGATAAACATGATAACAGCTAAAGCAAACCAAAGCAGCACTTTACAAACAGCAAAATCAGGAAGGAAAGTTCGAGCAAAGAACGCTTTGATCGGCTGGTCCTTTGTGATATTAGCTTCCGCAATGATTTGCTTATTTTATTTCTATCCAATGGTTCAAGCCCTCATCTTGTCATTTCAATCCGGAACAGGAGCGAATCTAACCTTTACAGGCCTTGATAATTATGCTCGTTTGTTTAAGGATCCGACATTCCTAACGACAGTAAAAAATACGGTCATTTATCTCATCATTCAAGTTCCAATCATGATCATTCTCGCTTTATTCCTATCAGTTTTATTGAACAATAAAACACTGAAACTGAAAGGAATATTCCGAACGGCTATCTTTTTACCATGTGTAACCTCGCTTGTAGCATATTCGGTTATCTTTAAATATTTGTTTGGTCAGGATGGCATTATCAACATTATGTTAATGAAGCTTTCGCTTATTTCTGAACCGATCCAGTGGCTGACAGATCCCTTCTGGGCAAAAATTGCGATCATTGTCGCGATTACATGGAGATGGACTGGCTATAACATGATTTTTTATTTATCTGCGCTACAAAACGTCGATGAATCCATTTATGAAGCAGCGAAAATCGATGGAGCTTCATCGATTCAGCAATTTTTCAAAATTACGATTCCAATGCTGAAGCCAATTATCCTGTTTACATCGATCACCTCAACCATTGGTACGCTTCAATTGTTCGATGAGGTCATGAATATTACAAAAGGCGGACCAGGAAATGCGACGATGACGATATCTCAGTATATTTACAATCTATCGTTTAAATATACTCCTGATTTTGGCTATGCAGCTACTGTTTCATACGCCATTGTGATTATGATTGTTATCTTCTCGATTATTCAGTTTAAAGTGGCAGGTGATAAAAATGAGTAAACGGATCTTTAGCTATACAGTCCTTATTATCGCTTCCATTGTTTCGATATTCCCATTTTTATGGATGATTGTTAGTTCAACCAATAAGTCAGTGGATGTAACGAAAGGAAGATTGCTGCCAGGCACACATTTTATCGAGAATCTTCAAAATCTGCTGGATACGGTAGATCTTATCCCGGCATTAATCAACTCAACTAAAATCTCGATTATTACAACGGTTCTTGCGATGCTGATTGCCTCCTTGGCTGGATATGGATTTGAGATTTTTAAAAGCAGGACAAAAGACTTTTTATTCAACTTTTTGCTCCTTTCCATGATGATTCCTTTTGCAGCGCTGATGGTTCCGTTATTCCGGATGTTTGGGACAATATCACAATCGGTTCCGATGATTGGCATTGATACATTGGCAGCCGTTATCCTGCCAACCGTTACCACTGCTTTTCTTATCTTTTTCTTTCGACAAAGCACAAAAATGTTCCCGAAGGAAATACTGGAAGCAGGAAGGATTGATGGATTAACTGAATTGGGTGTCTTTTTTAGGATCTATGTTCCAACGATGAAAACAACTTATTCGGCAGCAGCGATTATTACGTTCATGGCGAGCTGGAATAGCTATTTATGGCCCCTTGTTATCTTGCAATCTCCTGAAAATCAGACGATTCCCCTGCTGATTTCTAACCTTGGCTCTAGCTACTCTCCGGACTTTGGAGTGATTATGACCGCCATTGTGATTGCAACCCTGCCAGCAGCATTCATTTTCTTCATTATGCAAAAACATTTCGTTGCCGGAATGATGGGGTCCGTGAAATAGTGAATTATAAAAGTAGATAGGAAGTGTATTAGTTTATGACGATCAATCCAACGATCGATTGGCTTACAGATTTGAATGTATTCGCCGTTAACAGGGTTCCCGCCCATTCAGATCACACTTATTACGAAACGTTAGAGGAAGCAAGAAATGCTGCTCCAATGAAAATGCGTCATGAATTGAATGGAAACTGGAAATTTCAATATAGTGTGAATCCGGATAATCGTCCAAAAGAATTTTATAGTCCCGAATTCAATTGCTCGGGCTGGGGAGATATTACGGTCCCTGGACATATCCAGCTGCAGGGATACGGAAAACCGCAATATGTAAATACCATGTACCCTTGGGACGGACATAACGATATTAGACCACCCGCAATTCCAACGGATCATAATCCTGTTGGCAGCTATGTGAAGATGTTTACGGTTCCTACCCATATGGAGAACAAGCCTTTGTATATTTCGTTTCAAGGTGTGGAATCGGCTTTTTATGTGTGGTTGAACGGAAAATTTGTGGGGTATAGTGAAGACTCGTTCACACCGTCAGAGTTTGAGTTAACTCCTTATCTAGTTGAAGGAGAGAATAAGCTGGCTGTTGAGGTTTACCAGCGCAGCACTGGCAGTTGGCTGGAGGATCAGGATTTTTGGCGTTTCTCGGGGATTTTCCGGGATGTATATCTTTATACAGTACCAGAGATCCATGTGTTTGATGCCAATGTTCGGACTGAATTGGATTCGTCTTATAAAAAGGGGACACTTCAGGCGGATCTCAAACTTCTCTCCGTTTATTCGCCGTCAAAAATTGCTGCAGAGTTGTACGATGAAAATGGCTACTTGACCGCAGCTGCTGACGGCGTCTTCAGTGAAGGGAATTGGACATTTTCGATGGCGGTTGATGGACCTAAGCTATGGAGTGCAGAAAATCCTTATTTATACAAACTATATATTCAAGTCTTTAACGAGTCTGGAAGTCTAGTAGAGGTTATTCCACAGAAGGTGGGCTACAGACGATTTGAGCTGGCAGATAAAATTATGCGCCTTAACGGGGAACGGATCGTTTTTAAAGGAGTAAACCGTCATGAATTCAATTGCCGAAGAGGCCGCGCGATTACGAAAGAAGACATGCTTTGGGATATTAAAACACTGAAACAGAATAACATCAACGCAGTCCGTACTTCGCATTATCCAAACCAGAGCTACTGGTACGAATTATGTGATGAATTCGGTATATATGTTATCGATGAAATGAACCTGGAAACGCATGGATCCTGGCAAAAGATGGGCGCTGTCGAGCCCTCGTGGAACATTCCGGGCAATAAGCCGGAATGGCAGGATATTGTCATGGATAGAGCTATTTCGATGTATGAGCGGGATAAGAACCATCCGTCCATATTGATTTGGTCCTGTGGAAACGAATCATACGCAGGCGAAGTGATTCTGAATGTTTCTAAATATTTTAAAGAAGTCGACACTAGCCGTCTTGTTCATTACGAGGGCGTATTCCATAACCGTGACTATAACGAAACCAGTGATATGGAAAGCCGGATGTATGCGAGGCCTTCCGATATTGAAAAATATTTAAGTGAGAATCCGGAGAAACCGTACATCAGCTGCGAGTATATGCATGCAATGGGCAATTCGCTTGGCGGCATGTATAAATACACGGATTTAGAGCGGAAATATCCGATGTATCAAGGCGGCTTTATCTGGGATTATATCGATCAATCGATAATCAAGAAGGACCGATATGGAAAAGAATTTTTAGCATACGGCGGCGACTTCGGTGACCGCCCGACGGATTACGGCTTCTGCACGAATGGCATTGTCTATGCAAATCGAGAGTTATCGCCAAAAATGCAGGAAGTCAAATACCTGTATCAAAACTTCAAGCTGGAGCCGGATCAAACTGGCGTGAAGGTGATAAACGACAGTCTTTTCACCGATACCTCCGGTTATGATTTGGAATACATTCTGTTCCGAGAGGGCAAGGAAATGGCTCGCGGGAACCTTAATGTGGCGGTTGCGCCGCTGAGTGAGGGAAGAGCGGAGTTTCAGCTGCCTGCTGATATTGTTAGAGATTCGGGCGAGTATTGTATTCATACCTTCTTTAAATTGAAGGAGAATACACTTTGGGAAGATGCCGGATATGAAATTGCCTTTGGACAGTTCGTGTTTCAGGTAAAAGGGACCGAAAAGCCCGCACCAATTCCTGGAACTTTAAGAGTGGCAGAAGGTGATGTCAATATTGGTGTCCATGGTCGTGCTTTCTCAATCATGTTCTCAAAACAAGCTGGAAGCTTAGTATCGTTGAATTATGCTGGAAAAGAAATGATTGCTCTTCCTCCTGCACCATTGTTCTGGAGAGCGACAACGGATAATGACCGCGGCTTTTCTCAAGACTTCCATTCGGGGCTTTGGTATGCTGCTAGCCTGGCGCGAAAATGTGTTGGGGTTGAGGTGAAGGAAGGTGATGAGCAGGTTTGTGTCACTTTTACCTATAAATTAGCCATTAGCTCGGATGTGGAAGTGAAGATCAATTACACTGTCTTATCCGATGGAAGCGTTCGTGTTAAATCGGTTTATCATGGAGCCGTGAATCTTCCGCAGATGCCGATTTTTGCCGTGTCCTTCAAGGTGTCGGCTGATTATGACCAACTGGAATGGTATGCGTTGGGGCCGGAAGAGAATTATTCCGATCGCTGTAAGGGAGCGAGACTTGGTCTCTTTAAAAACCAAGTTTCAGATAATTTATCTGGTTACGTCATGCCGCAAGAGTCGGGCAATCGTACCGGAGTACGTAGGGCCAGTCTGACGAACAGTGACGGTCAGGGAATTAGAATTTCTTCTGTTGCTGAGCCGCTTGAATGCAATTTTTCACATTATACAGCATTCGAACTTGAAAATGCGCAGCATCATTACGAGCTGCCGAATGTCCACTATACGGTCGTAACGATTGCAGGCAGACAGATGGGGGTTGGCGGGGATGACAGCTGGGGGGCGCCAGTTCACGACGAACATCTCATTCATGCAGAGCAGGATATGGAATTTGAGTTTATGATTCAACGGATTTAAGTATTTCAAAACGATAATGACTAGTAAAGAGTTCGAACTGAACTCTTTACTAGATTAGTTTGTTATTAAAACAGAATAAACCCTACCCTAGTATAGTATTTATCGAAAAAGGTTGATAAATGCTCAATTGATAGAATGACCATTTTTTAGAAAGGATTTTGGAGTGAACTCTGTATTAGGGGGTGATGGCATGTTCTGAGTCACTACATTACTGTTCCCGTAATGCCCGGAATGATGGACAACAGCCAAGGATATGAAGGATTTAGAATCATCCTCCTATGAGTAAACATCGAATCCTAAACTGTCTGAAAATGTACCTTAAAAACTATTGAAGGGAAGGATTTGCTTTATGTTACTTAAGAGATTTGGTAGAAAAATATTTGCGTATTGCATGATCGTTTTACTCATTATGGGGGTAGTTTCCCCCGCTATAACTAAAAAGACTTTTGCTGAGGAAAATTCTGTTGAAGTCAATTCTAATAAAGAGACTATTAAATTAGACCCAAGCTATCAGCATGAACCAATTGATGGCTGGGGAACGGCGCTTGTCTGGTTTGCGAATGTTACCGGAGGCTGGCCGGATGAACTTAAAAACCAGCTGGCAGACGATCTATTCGGGGAGAACGGGTTGAATTTTAATATTGCCCGCTATAATATTGGCGGCGGTGATTCGCCGGAGACAGCACCGTATATGCGTAAAGGCGGGGCAGTCCCTGGCTACTGGAACCGGCCGGCAGAATTTGGCCCTCCAGTAGGAAATACCACTGGCTGGAAGGAACAAACAAATTGGTGGGATCCAAAGAATCCAGACCATTGGAATTGGAATGCAGATGCAAATCAACGCTGGTGGCTGGAGGCTGCTAAATCAAGGGGTGCAGACACGTTTGAAGCCTTCTCCAATTCTGCTCCCTATTTTATGACTAGAAGTGGCTATGTTTCAGGGAACACTAATCCGTCACAGGAAAATTTAAAGGCTGACCAGTTCGAAAATTTTGCTTCATACTTAACAACAGTCGTTGATCATCTACAAAAAGATCTAGACATTGAATTTAAAACGCTTTCACCGATTAATGAACCATGGTCAGGCTTTTGGAAAGCACTGGGAAGACAGGAAGGCTCCAACTGGCCAGTGGAATCACAGGCAAAAATCATTAACGAGGTGAAAAAGCAGTTAGCTGCAAAACAACTTAAAACAGTTGTTTCTGCAATGGATGAATCCCTTCCGCAAGCGTTTATAAATGATTGGGAGCAATATAATGCTGAAACACGTGCCAATATCGGGGGATTAAATGTACATACGTACGTGCATGACCAGCAAATTGGCGTGCGGGATATTGCCAAATCATCTGGCAAGAGGCTGTGGATGTCAGAGGTAGATTACAGTCCCGGAGGCATCGGGCAAAATCATACCGATATTCGAACAGGTCTTGGCCTATCTGAACAAATTACTAGTGATATTCAAAAGCTTGAACCAGAGGCATGGGTGCTATGGCAGGCAATTGAAGATGAAGTCAATATGAACCCAGAACACGAAAATGGAAATTGGGGATTAATTCAAGTTGACTTTGATCCTAAGGATTTCAGCAAGGTGGAAATTTATAAAAATAAAAAATACTTTGCAATGGGGAACTACAGTAAATTTATCCGTCCGGGTTCTCAAGTCATCAATTCAAACAGCAGCAGTACATTAGCTGCCATCAATAAACAGGATGAATCGCTTATCTTAGTTTATACAAACAGTACGACAGAGGAAAAGGCGCTGAACTTTGACTTATCAGGATTTGAAACGGTTAAAGATGACGCGAAAGCTGTTCCTTATGTAACGTCAGCAACGGATAATATTGCTAAGGGATCTGCTATTAAAATTTCAGATAAGAAGTTATCAGCAGTCGTTAAACCGCAATCAATTACTACTTTTGTAATTTCAAAAGTATCCGGTGTTGCCGCTAATCAAAGTGTTGTCGATTCCGATGCAGACTACAATATTATTAATAAAAACAGCGGGAAAGTACTAGACATCGCTCAGGATCAAGCAGCGATTGTACAAAAAACGAAAGTTCTTGAAAAAGATAATCAGAGCTGGAGAATTCAAAAAGTAACGAATGGTAACAGCAACAAGGAGATTTATCAAATTGTCCATCTGGCAAGCGGCAAGGTACTTGGTATTGAAAACGGTTCGGCCATTTTGCAGAAGGATGAGGATCAACCAAGTCAAAAATGGATTCTATCCACCTATGGAAATGGAGAATATACATTTGTCAATGTACAAAATGGCAAACTGCTTGAGATAGGCGGACAATCCAAAGCGGAGGATGCCCGGGCAACGGTGTGGCAGCCGAATGCCGGAAATAATCAGGTATGGAAGCTGGTTAAAGCGGGAATTACCAAGATTGAACCGGTAGAGGTTGTTGTGCCAAAGAAAAAAACGGCACCAGTTCTGCCTAATGAAGTAACGGCAGTATACGGTGATGGGAATCAAGTTTTAAAAGATGTCGTTTGGAATGAAATGGATCCAGCCCTCTATGATCGTGAAAATGTCTTTACTGTTGAGGGTAAGGTAGAAGGCACAAACATAAAGGCCATTGCAACGGTAATTGTTTCTAAGATTGAGAGTATCGAGCCTGTCAAAGTGAAAACGACACCAGGCGTGGCACCAATTTTACCAAAAGAAGCAACAGCAAAATTAACCAACGGTTCTCATGGTAAGGTCGCCATTCTATGGGATGAGATCGATCCTTCGCTTTATGCTGGTCTAGGCAAATTTACAGTGAGAGGAAAAAATCCAGACAGCCCAGTTAAAGCATTTGCAGAGGTTCAGGTTGTAAAGCCTGCTTTGAAAAACCTTGCCTTGAAGAAATCTGGAATTGAGTTCCCGAAAGCAAGTGCTTCCTTCACGGGAATGTACGATAGTGCCGCAAACATAAATGATGGAATTATCTCCAGTGCCCGCTGGACGAACTGGGATCCAAACAATTGGAGAAAAGAAGACTGGGTTGCGATTGATTTTGGCAAAGAAGAGACCATTTCTAAAGTAGATTTCCATTTCTATGATGATGGCGGCGGTACGAGACCGGCACAATCATTCGTGCTGCAATATTGGAATGGCAGTGCATGGGTTGATATTGAAGGCACTCAAACCGAGGTGGCGGCTAAAAAAGATATCAATCTTTCATTTGAGCCTCTCCAAACTTCCAAGATTCGGGCAATGATGCAGGCAATGCCGAACACATGTATAGCCATTTCAGAACTAATGGTATGGGGTGTTGGAGAAACTTCTGTTCCAAGTGCAGGGGAGGATGCGACGCTTGAAAAGGTCCTGATTAATGGGCAGCCACTTAAAGACTTTAAAGCCGATACCTTCACCTATCAAGTGGAAATGAATGGCCGGGTGCATAAGGAATTAAATATGGAGGCAATTACAAACGATCTTTTTGCTGATGCACAAATCAACCTGCCAGCTTCCTTGCCGGGCAAAGCGACTATTATCGTAACATCTGAGGATCGTAAACATAAGGAAACTTATACAATCGAGTTTGTTAATGAAGATGGAACCTTATTAGTTCAATGATATAGGAGATTTATAGGGGGTGTTTATGATGAACCCCCTATTTTCAAAACGACATCCATTTAGAAGAAGGTGAAGTTTTATGCAAATACATACGAATATAGAAAAACAGCAATTCCATTTAACAAATGGTCAGGTAAGCTATATTTTCCACGTGATGAAGAATGGACAGCTAGGTCATCTCTATTTTGGCAAAAAAATAAGGCATCGAAGCGATTTCTCCCATTTGCAGCGGTATGATGTACCAACTGCCGCCAGCTGTCATGTTTATGCAGACGATCCAGCCTTTTGTCTGGAAACACTGCGGCAGGAATACCCGGCCTACGGAAATTCAGATTTCAGGGAACCCGCAATCAGTCTAACCAAACAGAACGTTAACCATGTTCCCAATTTTAAATATGAATCTTTTCGGTTACTGGAAGGAAAGCCTCGTCTTGAGGGTCTGCCAGCAACCTATGCAGAAAACCTCAGCGAAGCCAGTACAATTCAAATCACCTTAAAGGATGAGGTTTTACAAGCCGAATTAATCTTAAATTATACTATTTTCCGTGATAAACCAGTCATTTCAAGAAGCGCCTTCTTGAAAAATAGTGGTCAAGAGGAATTGTCGATTGAAAGAATAATGAGTACATCGCTTGATTTGCCTGATAAGGATTTTCAATTTGTTCATTTAGCCGGGGCATGGTCACGGGAACGGCATGTAAAGGAAAGAAAACTTGAAACTGGAATCCAGTCCATTTCTAGTCTGCGCGGGGCAAGCTCTCACCATCATAATCCATTTTTAGCATTAAAAAGACCATCTGCGACGGAGCATGCAGGTGAGGTATACGGCTTTAATTTTGTTTATAGCAGTAATTTTCTCATGCAAGTGGAAGTGGATCATTATGACATGGCGAGACTGACAGTTGGAATTCATCCATTTGGCTTCCGGTGGTCATTAATGCCGGAGGAGTCCTTTCAAACACCTGAAGCAATAATGGTGTATTCTGATCAAGGGCTAAATGGAATGAGCCAGGCTTTTCATGATCTTTATCGGAGAAATTTAATCCCGGCTCAATGGCAGAAGCAAGAACGGCCAATATTGATTAATAACTGGGAAGCTACCTACTTTGATTTCAATGAGGAAAAGCTGGTGAAAATCGCAAAATCCGCCAGTGACTTAGGAATCGAATTGTTTGTGCTTGACGATGGATGGTTTGGCAAAAGAAACGATGATACAACCTCACTTGGTGATTGGAACGTGGATTTAAATAAGCTTCCCAATGGGTTAGAGAGTCTCGTTCAAAAAATTTCTTCATTAGGCATGAAGTTTGGTCTCTGGTTTGAACCTGAGATGATCAGCCCTGACAGTGATTTATTTAGAGAACATCCGGATTGGGCGGTCGGTATGCCAGAAAAGCGTACACTAGGCCGCAATCAGCTGGTGCTTGATTTTTCAATGTCGGAAATCGTTGATTATTTATACGAAAAAATGGCCGATATTATTAAACGGACAGACCTTGATTACATTAAGTGGGATATGAATCGCAATATTACAGAAGCCTTTTCGCAAAAATTAGTTCCAAATCAGCAAGGGGAATTTTTTCACCGCTATATTTTAGGCGTTTACCGACTATATGAACGGTTAACTAGTGAATTTCCTCAGGTGTTGTTTGAATCGTGTGCGGGCGGGGGTGGGCGGTTTGATCCGGGAATGATGTACTACGCACCACAGGCGTGGACAAGTGATGATACTGATGCCGTCGAAAGGCTCAAGATCCAATACGGAACATCATTTGCTTATCCGGTCTATAGCATGGGATCTCATGTTTCGGCCGTTCCAAATCACCAAACATTAAGAACCACGCCATTATCGACGAGAGCGAATACGGCTTACTTTGGAACCTTTGGCTATGAGCTGGATCCTCTTCATTTAACAGAAGAAGAACGTCTGGAAATCAAAGAGCAGGTTTCTTTTTATAAAAAGCACCGAGGATTAATTCGCGACGGTAAATTTTATCGCCTGCAAAGTCCATTCGATGGAAATGAAACAGCATGGATGGTCGTCAGCCAGGATCAATCAGAAGCATTAATCGGATACTACAAGGTTTTGGCAATCCCCAATTCACCAAAACAGCAAACATTAAAGCTTAAGGGGCTGGACGAAGCAAAGTTTTATCAAGTGGCTGAGAGCGGCCAGTGCTGCTATGGAGATGAACTGATGCACGCAGGCCTTCAGCTTCCCACCGAATTCAATGGTGTAAACAGTCAAAATGCCGAGCGTGGAGGGGACTTCCAATCACATGTTTTTCATTTGACAAGTATAGATGGCCGGATTGGTTAAAAAAAGGGCTGATCCAAAAACGACTATTTGGATCAGCTTCTTATTTTTCGTAACCCCAAAAAAAGGATTGCGAACCTTTTGTTACTGGATTTAAAATGAGTATGTATCAAGACAAGATAGGGAAGAAGGTTTCAGCATGTGGATTGCTGCAGCATTGATAACAACTTTAAGCTTCGGTACGAACAATACTCTATTTAAATGGAGTACAAGCCGCGGCTTGTCCAAGGTGCATATTCAGTTTTTCTTTTATTTTACAGCTTTTTTGCTTACGCTCGGGTATGGGATTGCGACAGGGCAATTCCAGTTTAATCTCTATGCCGTCATCCTTGGCGGACTGATCGGGATTTTAAATGCCAATGGCAATATTCAAATGTCAAAGGCATTCGAAAAGGGGCCTGCCAGCATAACTTCACCGCTAATCGGTGCCAATGCCATTCTGCCGATTTTCGGAGCAGCGATAATTTTCCATGAAAATATCAGCCTTCTCCATTGGGTAGGGATTGCGGTTATCTTAGGATCGGCAATGGCTATTCAATATTCGCCGGGACAGAGCAGGGGAACAGAGTACGGTCCATGGCTATTCCGGGTACTTTTGGCTATCCTGTCCTTCGGAATCCTGGGCATATTAATGAAAACAACATCCTATTTGCACATAAGCTCGTTCAATACAATAACTTGTATGTACGGTGTAGGGAGTGTGTATCTAGGAATAACAAGCATTCGGGAAAAGGAAACCTGGCAGCAATCGGAAGCCAATATCGGTTCTCTTGTCGGATTGGTCAGTGTAATAGGCTACAGCTGTTATTTTTACGCGCTGCAGATTGGGACTGCAAGTATCATCTTCCCAATTGTCAGCCTGAATTGTCTAGTTGTGATTCTTGCAGGCTGCTGGTTATTTAAAGAAAAATTAAAACGATACCAGCTCATAGGCATATTTTCTGCCATTCTCGGAATTATTTTTACAAAAATATGAGATTGAAAGCAGCTCCATTGGGGGCTGTTTTTTTATATCTAACGATCAGCAAAAAAAAAGTTAATTATTTAGTAAAAATTTTAGTAAAAATAATTGTTTAATTTTACTAACGGGAGTAAAATTGAATTAAAGATAATTTGCCTGGAGGGGACTGCCACATGAATTTGACGATGCTAAACACAACATTCGAAAACATATTCCATATTTTACCTGAAAGAGCCTTTTTTGCCCCTGGCCGGATAAACTTAATTGGCGAACATACTGATTACAATGGCGGCCATGTATTCCCATGCGCGATTACCTATGGTACCTATGCGGTTGCAAGGAAGCGCGAGGATCAGCTTGTACGAGTATATTCCATGAACTTCGCCGAAAAAGGAATCATCGAATTTAACTTAAATGAACTTGAATACGATAAACATCATAATTGGGCCAACTATCCGAAGGGGATGATTCGGTACATTATCGAAGCAGGCTATGAGATTCACTCAGGATTTGAGTGCGTCATTCAAGGGAATATTCCGAATGGTGCCGGACTTTCTTCATCCGCTTCCATTGAGCTGCTGACTGGGGTTATGGTGAACGGCCTGTTTGAATTAGAGATCCCTAGACTTGATTTAATCAAGCTTGGTAAAAAAGTCGAAAACGAATTTATTGGCGTGAACAGCGGGATCATGGACCAATTTGCAATTGGGATGGGATTGAAGGATGAAGGAATTTTACTAGACTGCCAGACTTTGAAATGTGAATACGCACCGATTCATCTCGAAAATCACAAAATTTTAATTATGAATACAAACAAGCGCCGGGAACTAGCGGATTCTAAATATAATGAGCGTCGAGCCGAATGTGAAGAAGCACTAGCCCAGCTGCAGATAAAACTGCCGGTTGAAGCGCTTGGTCAGCTATCGGAAGAGGAGTTTGATACAAATCAATCCTTGATAACCAATGAAATCGTCCGTAAGCGTGCGAAACATGCCGTCTATGAAAATATCAGAACCTTGAAGGCTTTGAACGAACTAAAAGCCGGGAATGTGGAAGCCTTTGGCCAATTGATGAACCAATCGCATATTTCCTTGCGAGACGACTATGAAGTAACGGGTGTAGAACTCGACACGTTAGTGGAAGCGGCTTGGAATCATCCAGGAGTCCTTGGGGCGCGGATGACAGGTGCAGGCTTTGGCGGCTGTGCGATTGCCATTGTTGCCAATGAAGAGGTTGAGCGATTTATTGTAAACGTTGGCGCAGCCTATCTTGACATGATTGGTTACGAAGCCGATTTTTATGTTGCCAGCATTGGTGACGGAGCGAAGGAAATTGAGTTGGAGGAGGCGCTGTAAATGAGTATTCTTGTTTTAGGCGGGGCCGGTTATGTAGGCTCACACGCTGTTTATCAGTTAATCGATCAAGGCTTTCAGGTAATCGTAATTGACAACCTGCAAACAGGCCACCGGGATGCAGTACATTCGGATGCGCGCTTTTATGAAGGGGATATCCGAAGCCGTGAGTTCATGCGGTCTGTTTTTGAAAAAGAAAAGATAGAAGCTATCCTGCATTTTGCCGCAAACTCCCTTGTCGGCGAATCGATGGTCGAGCCGTTAAAATACTTTGATAACAATGTGTACGGCACACAGATTGTCCTCGAAATGATGAAGGAATTTGGCATTAAGCACATTGTCTTTTCGTCCACGGCTGCCGTGTACGGAGATCCAAAGGAAGTGCCGATAACAGAAGAAGCACAGACAATGCCAACAAACACCTATGGGGAAACCAAATTGGCGATGGAAAAAATGATCGCTTGGTGTGAGAAGGCATTTGGAATCAAATATGTATCCCTAAGATATTTTAACGTTGCCGGGTCTAGAGGTGACGGGCAAATTGGTGAAGATCACAACCCCGAAACACATCTCATTCCCGTTGTCCTAGAAACAGCATTGGGAAAAAGGCAGGCGGTTACCATCTTTGGGGATGACTATGATACCGCAGATGGTACCTGCGTTCGTGACTACATTCATGTCGAGGACCTAATCGAAGCCCATCTTTTAGCCTTGAAATTTTTGCAAAATGGCGGAGAGAGCCAGATTTTCAACCTCGGTTCAAGTCAGGGTTTCTCTGTAAAGGAAATTGTTGAGACAGCTAGAACGGTAACAGGAATAGATATTACGGTCCAAATGGGGGAACGACGCTCAGGCGACCCGAGTACGTTAATTGCCTCTTCTGAAAAAGCAGGGCAGGTACTTGGCTGGAATCCATCAAGAACATCGATACAGCGAATCATCAACGATGCCTGGAACTGGCATAAGCATAATCCGAATGGATATCAGAGGTGAGGAAATGATTTATCAATTGGTCCAACAACTAGTGGAAAAAGCGCTCGAGGCTCAATTAATAGAGAACGATGATGAGATATATGCACGCAATCAAGTTCTTTCGCTGCTTCATATAGCAGACTATAAGGAAACCGAACCTGGAAAGAAACTATCCATACCAGATTTGCTGGATGAAATCGTTGATTATGCCTGCGAACAGGGAATCATTGAAGATCTCTTTGATGAAAAAGAAATTTTTTCAAGCAAAATCATGAACTGCTTTATGGCAAGGCCATCCACTGTGAATCAGCTTTTTTATGAAAAATATCAACAGGATCCATGGGAAGCGACGCAGTATTTTTATGATTTGAGCAAAAATAGTAATTACATTCAAATGAACCGGATTCGAAAAAATATTGAATACAAGGCTGAAACGAAATTCGGTGAATTGGATATTACGATTAATTTATCAAAGCCGGAAAAAGACCCAAGAAGTATTGCGGCCGAACGGGTAGCCGTGAAAAATGAATATCCCAATTGCCTGCTTTGTATTGAAAATGAAGGCTATGCAGGGCGGGTTGGCCACCCGGCCCGCTCTAATCACCGCATGATCCGGATGAATTTGTTGAATGAAAATTGGTATCTCCAATATTCACCATATGTCTACTACAATGAGCATTGTATTGTTTTATCGGAAAAGCATACCGATATGAAAATTAGCCGGGCGACGTTTCAACGATTATTATCCTTTGTCGAACAGTTTCCGCATTATTTCCTTGGTTCGAATGCGGACATTCCAATCGTGGGCGGTTCGATTTTATCGCATGAACATTACCAAGGCGGGAATTATGAATTTGCCATGGCAAAGGCGGAATCTGATTGGACATTTGAAATGGCAGGATTTCCGAATGTAGAAGGTGCCGTCGTGAAATGGCCGATGTCGGTAATTCGTCTGCGCTCAGAAGATAAGACCGACCTCGTTGAGGCTGCGGACCATATTTTAGCTAACTGGAAAAATTACAGCGATGAGGCGGTTGGAGTTTTAGCATGGACGGGAGAGACTCCGCATAATACCATTACGCCGATTGCCCGCAAAAAGGGTGAAGTATTTGAACTCGACTTGGTTTTACGAAACAACCGGACAAGTGAGAAGCATCCACTTGGAATCTTCCATCCTCACAGCGATGTTCATCATATTAAAAAGGAAAATATCGGTTTGATTGAAGTAATGGGATTGGCTGTGCTCCCTGCCCGATTAAAGGATGAGCTCAAAGAAGTGGAGGATTTTGTTGTTGGGAAAGAAGCAATGGTTGCGGACCATCATTTAAACTGGGCAGGAGAATTAAGAGACCGATATCAAGCTGTTGCGGATGAATCAAATGTGGAGTCACTGGTAAGAGAAGAAGTCGGAAATAAATTTTTAAAGTGTTTAGAGGATGCCGGTGTGTTTAAATGGAATGAAGAAGGTGCTGCTGGATTTCGCAGGTTTATTCGAACTTTATCATGAGAAGCCCTCAAAAAATGGAGTGAGATTTGATGAAGATAATTGATAAATTAGTTGGCAATTATGATGGGCAGTCTGTGATTGAATATTCGCTTACCAACGATTCGGGGATGACGGTCTCATGTCTTAATTACGGATGTGTGATTACCAAAATAATCGTTCCAGACCGCCAAGGAAACTTTGAAAATGTGGTGCTCGGTTTTGAGGAGTTTGAGGACTACCTCGACTTGTCCCCTTACTTTGGTTGCGTTGTCGGACGGGTAGCTGGAAGAATTAAAGGTGCTCGGTTCGAATTGGACGGAACAGAATACTTGCTTGCAGACAATGAACATCCCAATCACTTACACGGCGGGAAAAAGGGATTTAATTCAGTGGTATGGAAAGCTGAAAAAATAGAGGAAGATAAAGCAGTTGGTCTAAAGTTTTATTACTATAGCCCAAATGGGGAAGAAGGATATCCCGGAAATCTGGACATCTTTGTGACCTATCTATTAAACAATAAGAATGAACTGGTTATTACCTATGAAGGGAAAACCGATCAAAAAACCTTGGCCAATTTAACGAATCATTCGTATTTTAATCTGAGCGGCAATCTAAAAAGAGATTGTACCGAGCATATCCTTCAATTAGAAAGCGACCGGTTTTTGGAACTAGGGGAAGATTTGATTCCGACTGGAAAAATGATTGCTGCAAAGAATACTCCTTTTGATTTTCAACATGGCCGCAGAATCCTTTCAGGAGTGAATTCGGTACATCCACAAAATGTTCTTGCCGGAAACGGCTACGATCATCCGCTTATTTTTAGCGAAAATGGTGAAAATACCATTGTTTTGAGCGATGAGGAAAGCGGTCGGACGCTGATGGTAACGACGGACCAGCCTTGTGTCGTTGTTTATACTTCGAACCAATTAGAAGGACCATTTTCGATTTCAGGTGTCAGGGCCAGAAATTATCTAGGCGTCTGTTTGGAAACACAAGGACTTCCTGATGCCATTCATCAACCGGAGTTTCCGTCTGTCATTTTAAATCCTGAGGATGTATACTATTCCACAACGAAATATCGCTTTTTTGCTAACACATTAGGAGACTAAAATATGGCCACCATTAAGGATATTGCACAAATAGCGGGGGTATCGATTGCCACTGTATCAAGGGTGCTCAATTATGATACGACGCTCTCAGTCAGCGATGAAACGAAAAAAAGAATTTTTGAGGTTGCCGAGGAGCTATCTTATAAGAAGAAACCTACGGCACGAAAACAGGAGTCTGGCAAGATAGCTCTCTTGCAATGGCATTCAGAAAAAGAAGAGCTGGAAGACTTATACTATATGTCCATCCGGTTGGGAGTGGAGAATCGCTGCCGGCACCATGGAATCCAAGTGGTAAAGTATTTTCAAGATAATTACGAGGATTTAAGAGAAGATGAAGTTCAAGGGCTCATCGCCATCGGAAAGTACAGCAGCAAGCAAGTGAAGGAACTATCAGCGATTACGAAAAATATCGTCTTTGTCGATTCATCTCCAGATGAAGAGAAGTTTGATTCCGTGGTGATTGACTTTGAGAAGGCAACCGAAAAGGTCCTTGACTATTTTCTAGAAAAAGGTCATGAACGAGTCGGGTATATTGGCGGCAGGGAAGTTTTCAAAGATAAAACTTCCAAAATTGAAGACCCTAGGGAAAGAGCGTTCAAGCGTTATTTAGCAGAAAATGGCTCTTTGAATGAAGCGTTTATGTACATTGGTAATTTCTCCGTGGATGCCGGCCATTCTTTGATGAAACAGGCCATCCAGGAACACGGAGAAAATCTGCCCACCGCCTTTTTCGCCGGGAATGACTCGATTGCAGTCGGTGCTCTAAGGGCTTTACTTGAGGATGGAGTATCTGTTCCAAATCGTGTGAACATCATCGGCGTAAACGACATCAGCATATCCAAATATGTCTTTCCATCTCTTAGCACCGTAAAGGTCTATACTGAACTCATGGGAGAAACCGCCGTCGATACATTGTTGGAAAGAATAGAAGGCAGAAAAACAGCCAAAAAAACATTCATCGCAACAAAACTCGTAATTAGAAATAGCAGTTTCTAACCCAAAAAAGGCAAGACTGTCCGCCTGTGGCGGGCAGTCTTGCCTTTTTTGTCTTTTTGTGGTGCCTGACACCATTCTACTGGTTAAACTTTGATAATCTATCTAATTGCACATTAGGTCCATTGTCATTGTCTACTTCGGCAACGATATCATTGTCGACTTTAAATTCGAGAGTCCCTTTGATATCGGAAGAAGAAGCTCCGATTTTGAATTTATATGTTCCTTTTTCAACGATCCATGAGGAAGTAGATTCATCAAACGATGCTATATCTTTTGGATCAATAAAGAAGTTGAATGTGTCTTTTTGACCTGGCTTTAGTTCGCGCGTTTTTCCGAAGGCCTTAAGCTCAAGGGCTGGTTTCTCTAACTTTCCATCAGGTGCACTTACATATAATTGTGGTGCCTCTTTACCGAAATTAGTACCAGTGTTCGTTACTTTAAATGAGACTTTAATTTTATTAGATAGGTTGTCTTTATTTAATTTAAAGTCGCTATAATCAAATGTCGTGTAGGAAAGTCCGTAGCCAAACTCATAAGCAGGCTTGACATTAAAAGTAGAATAGTAGCGGTAGCCAACGTAAATATCTTCTTGGTATTTTACTAAGTTTGGATTGCCGTCAGAGCTTGGGAAGTTTGCATAACTTGGGGCATCCTCCAAACGAACTGGGAAAGTCTCTGGAAGTTTACCAGATGGATAGGCCTTACCAGATAGAACATCTGTAAGAGCATTACCAGCTTCCATCCCTGGCTGCCAAGATAATAAAATCGAGTCAACAGAACCTCTCCAGCTTACTGTGTTAAACGGAGCACCAACGTTTAACACTACTACCACCTTTTTATTAACAGCGTGATAGGCAGAAGAAACTTTTTGGATTAGTTCTGATTCTTTTGCTGACGGTTCAAAGGTTGTCGCATTTCCATCTGCCCCTTCTCCAGATCCCCTGGCAATTACGATCACACCAATATCTGAATTCTGAGCCATATATGCAGCATCTTCAGCGGTAAGATTTTCATTGATTTCAGCACCGCTGGCGTTCGTGTTAACAGGTATATATCCTCCATTTTTCAATCCTTCTGGAAGTTGGACAGAATGGGTCGGTGTAACATAGGCACTTCCGGTTCCCATTAGGAACATTTTAGAAGCCGCGTTATCTGTGGTACACGCTGATGCAGGCGTACCAAATCCACAGCTTGGCATCGTATAAGAGTTGCCAACAATACCAACCTTTTTGACCTTTTTATCGAAAGGAAGCGCTTTATTCTCATTTTTTAATAAAACCATACCTTCTGGTGCTGATTCTCGTGAAAGCTTTGCATCCGCAGTAGCAAGGTCCGAACTTACGCTTAGTTTCGAATTATCAACTGTACTTAATTGTTTAAATGTTGGGGATTTGACAACTAAGTTAAGAATATTTTCAATTGCTGTATCGAGTTTTTCCTCAGGGAGTGATCCATCTAAAATAGCCGCTTTTACCGCTGCCTTACCAACGGCATTTAAACTTGGCATGGACAAATCATTACCGCCGTTTAACATGGCAATACCATTGTTTTTCGAGCCGCCCCAGTCGGTCATGACCATCCCATTAAAGCCCCAGTCACTTCTTAATACATCATTTAGAAGCCAGGAGTTATGGGCTGAGAAAGGTCCGTTAATAGAATTATAGGAACTCATCACTGTCCATGGATTTGCTTCTTTTACTACACGTTCGAATCCAGCTAAATAAATTTCTCTTAGAGCCCGTTCTGAAATAATCTCGTTTACTGACTGTCTATTTGTTTCTTGGTTATTAGCGGCAAAGTGCTTCATACTAACACCAACACCCTGGTCTTGGACCCCTTTGGTGAACTGAGCAGCCATTTCCCCGCTTAGAACTGGATCTTCTGAATAATATTCAAAGTTCCTGCCGCCCCGAGGATCCCTATGTATATTCAAGGCAGGCCCTAAAATAACATCCACACCATAATCTAATGTTTCTTTCCCCATCGCTGAGGCCACATTATACATTAAATCTTTATTGAAGCTAGAAGATAGAGCTGTTGGAATTGGGAAGCCAGTTGTTGACTTATTGGCAGTAGATCCAAACCTGAGTCCGGCAGGACCATCCGCAAAGGTAAGCTTAGGGATGCCAAGCCGTGGAATAGCGAACGTGCCTCCTGCAGCACCTGTTACCGCAGCACCGGCTCCTCCAATTAAATCAACCTTTTCGTCCAGCGTCATTGCTTGGATAACTGCTGGAATGGAAGCTTGGTCAACCAAAATCGGTGTCTGCTCCTTCAAAGCGCCAGCATTCTGTGTGCCGCTGTTATCTTTTGCAACTGCAGCAGAAGATGAAACCTGCGCCGCCGGCTGTTCCTCCGCAAACACACTTCCGGGTACCGCTGATGATAGAAGCATAAGACTGAACATAGAAGTACTTAGAACCTTGTAGTAACTCTTCATAAATATTCCCCCCATTAAAAAAAATGTAAGTGCTTACAATCAAAAGGTTAGCATGGAGGATGATTCTTCCATAAGTTCGAAAGATAGCATTAAATTGTGATTATCTAAACTATTTTGCTGTTATCTGAAAATTCAGTAATATATTAATAGTTCAAGTATATTTCCTCCTAAATTCCCAACAATTTCCGACATGACTATTATCCTAGCTTTGTCAAACCTTGTAATACGGATTATTTTTTTTAAACCGATGACAAAAAAATGAAGAAATACACAAATTAATCCAGACTATTACTAATATTCAAAATAATTAAAAAACAATTAAACTAGCATTGAAAGCGCTTAAAAAACTAAAACTAAATTTGAAAGGAGATTTATAATGCTAAAAAATTGGAAAAAGAGGAAAAAGTCAAGATTACTAGCAATCACCCTGTCTTCATCCATTATTTTTTCCGGACTAACTTTTGACATGGCTTCTGCCGAAAGCAGCCAATCATCCTCAGCTTCAACTGCCGTACAAAATACCAAAACCACTACAGAGTCTACAACCAGTGTTCCCTATTTAACAGATGCCGCTTCAATCGACCAAGTTATCCAGGCCATGACTCTCGAGGAAAAAGCAAAATTTGTTGTAGGTGTGGGAATGCCTGGATTTACAAGAGGTCCGTTTGAAGTCACTGGAGCTGTAGGCGGGACCTATGGAATTCCGCGATTGGGAATCCCTGAGTTGCGGTTGGCTGACGGACCGGCAGGACTCAGGATCCGTCCTACTCGACCAGGACAGACCCAAACTTATTATGCAACCGCTTTCCCTATTGCCACCTCACTTGCATCAACTTGGGATACAGCTACGGCTGAAGCAGTTGGAAAAGCACAGGGAAATGAAGTGAAGGAGTATGGGGTCGATTTATTATTGGCACCAGCCCTAAACATTCATCGAAATCCCTTAAATGGGCGGAATTTTGAATATTATTCAGAAGATCCGTTGATTGCTGGGAAAATAACAGCTGCTGTTGTAAATGGAGTTCAATCAAATGGGGTTGGTGCTACAATCAAGCACTTTGCTGCCAACAATCAGGAAACTAATCGAATGACCATTGATACTATTGTTTCAGAACGTGCGTTAAGAGAAATCTACTTAAAAGGCTTTGAAATTGCTATAAAGGAATCCCATCCATGGTCTGTAATGAGTTCGTATAATAAGATTAATGGCACCTCAGCTTCTCAAAACACGGATTTATTAACAACTGTTTTAAGGAAGGATTGGGGCTACAAGGGCTTTGTCATGACGGACTGGTTTGCTGGAACAGACCCAGTAGAACAAATGAAAGCGGGCAATGATATGATCATGCCAGGGGCGGACTCCCAATCTGCTGCTATAAAATTAGCAGTAGAGCAAGGGAAGCTGGACGAAAAGGTGCTGGATCGCAATATCAAGAACATCCTGCAAATTGTCATCCAAACACCTGAATTTAAAAACTATCAAAATTCCGATAAGCCTGATCTAACTGCACATGCGCAAACGGCTCGAAAAGCAGCAGCAGAAGGAATGGTCCTACTAAAAAATAATGGTCAATCATTGCCAATCAGCAAAGATAAAAAAATAGCCTTGTTTGGGAATACTCAGATTGAAACCATTAAAGGCGGTACAGGCAGCGGTGATGTGAATGCTGCTTACACCGTTTCCATTGCAGATGGTTTAAAGGATGCCGGTTACCAATTAAATCAAGGGTTATTCAATAGCTATCAAACATATATCAATACATTACGTCAGCAGGAACAATATAAAATTAAACCAAGTCCTTGGGGAGAAGACTTTGGGAAATTAACCCCAGCGATCCCAGAAAAGCCTTTAAATGAAAATGAAATAGCTGCAGCTTCCACAGAATCGGATCTTGGAGTCATTGTAATTGGTCGAAATTCTGGTGAGGGACAAGACCGCAAAGTGGAAAAAGGGGATTTTCTATTAACTGACGCTGAGCAGGACATGATTTCAAAAATATCAACAGAGTATCATAAACAAGGGAAAAAGGTAGCCGTTGTTCTGAATATTGGCGGGCCGATTGAAGTGTCCAGCTGGCGGGATAAGGTTGATTCCATCCTATTGGCATGGCAGCCAGGGCAGGAAGCCGGTAATGCCGTTGCTGATGTATTGTCCGGAAAAGTAAATCCTTCAGGGAAACTCACTACGACCTTTCCTGTTCAATACAGTGATGTGCCATCAGCTGATAACTTCCCGGGAACGCCTGCCGGGAATCCAACACAGGTGGTCTATAAGGAGGATATTTATGTAGGATACCGCTACAACACTACATTTGGTGTGAAGCCTGCCTATGAATTTGGTTATGGTTTGTCCTATACCAACTTTGACTATAGCCATGTAAATATCAGTGAAGGCAAGAAATTCAAAGATAAGCTTAGCGTTTCAGCGATGGTTGAAAATACCGGAATTGTCCCTGGCAAAGAGGTTGTTCAGGTTTATGTTTCAGCCCCAGATGGAAAGCTTAAGAAACCTGCCCTTGAACTAAAAGCCTTTGGCAAAACAAAAGAATTAAAACCGCATCAGCGAGAACTGCTGCAGTTCGAATTGAATGCCAAAGATCTGGCCTCTTTTGATGAAGAGAAATCTGCATGGGTTCTAGAAAAAGGCACTTATACCGTAAAGATAGGAGCATCCTCAGAAAACATTAAAGGAGTAGCAACTTTTACTGTAGATCATGATATGATTGTCGAAAAAGTAAGCGATGCATTGGCTCCGAAAGTGGATTTTGAACGACTTACTAAATAATATGCTGCTATTAAAAAGTTTACGAAACCAGCCTTCATGAACTAAAAGTGAAGGCTGGTTTTCTTCTTCCAACTAAAAGGACATTGTCGATTTTTTGTATGTTCCGTATAATAGCCTTAATTGGAAGGCATAGGGATTGGGAGGTTTTATGAGCAAATTAACCCTAATAGCTTATACATTCGGTATTATATTTTTTTTCGTAAGCTGTTCTTTCGCAAGTTTTTATGGATTTAAGGTAGTCACCCATGAATTGCCTAAAGAAGAGAAAACAGTAGAAAAGTATAATTATCATTTTGTGCTAGTTTCCCAGGAATTGGATAACGAGTATTGGAGACTTGTCGAGAAAGGGGCACGGGCGGCAGCAAAACAATATGGCGTTCTGCTTGAATATGCCGGCCCAAAGCAGGCAAACATCGAAGACCATGTAAAAACGATTGAAATGTCGGCAGCTTCTAAAGTCGATGGAATTATGACGCAGGGGCTGAGCGACGAACAATTTACCCCGCTGATTAATCGGGTTGTTGCCAAAGGAATCCCTGTCATTACAGTCGATACGGATGCAGCTAATAGCAAGCGATTAGCATATATTGGAACGGATAATTATTATTCCGGTTATTTAGCTGGAAAAGCTTTGATAGCGGATACAAAGGGAAAAGCCAATGTCGCTATCATCACGGGAAGTTTTTACGCTAATCATATGCAACAAAGGGTAAAGGGGTTTCAGGATGCAGTAAAAGGAGAAAAAGGAATCCATATCGCTACGATTGAAGAATCAGAGATTAGCAGAGTAAAAGCAGCAGAAAAGGCAAATCAAATTTTACAAGATCATCCCGAGGTCAACGCATTTTTTGGGACAAGTGCTTTAGACGGCATTGAAATCGCTCATGTGGTCGAGAAATATAAAAAACAGGATCAAATTTATATCCTCGCCTTTGATACACTCCCGGAAACCCTTGATTACATTCGAAAAGGCACAATTAAGGCAACAGTTGTTCAAGAACCCTATGAAATGGGATACAAAGCTGTAAAAATGATGATTGACCTAAGAGAGGGGAAACCCGTTCCTCCAATCGTTCATACAGATACCCGGATTTTAAGAAAAGGGGATTTACCGGTTAATTACCACGTGAGATTGGAGGAGAACCGGTAATGTTATTCCGCATCAGATCGAAATTACTTCTTTACTTTATCGTCCTTGTGGTATTGCTAACATCTGTAGGATTCTTTTTTTATAACAGCAGTGAAAAATTAGTGAATGAATATGATAACAGCTTCGAACGATTTCTCCTGCTAAACAATATCTCACAAAGAACAAATTTAATTACCGAAAACCTCCACGCTTATATTTTAGAAAAAGATGAATCCTATCTAAAAGACTATCGAAAAGAAAAGATAAAGCTGATAAAGGACCAAAAGCGGCTTTTTAAAGTCATTAACACAAATGATATTACTCTCTCTAATTATAACAATATGATTGACAGCTTTTTGGATGAAGGCGATGCCACTGTTGGTGCATCTCAAAAAGATGAGATTAACCAATATTCAAGTCATTTTACTGAAGTATTAAAAATTAACTCCTTCCTTCAAGAAAGCACACTAGCATTGTTAAATAATAAGCTAACGGACTATCAAAAGTTTTATAACCAAATGGAACAGCAAAACCATTATTATAAGCTCATGTCGATTTCCTTGTTTGCGGCTGCGTTTTTCCTCAGCACCTTGCTGGCATTATGGATATCTGGCGGGATTACCAAACCGATAAGATTGTTATCACAGGCAGCGAAGCAAATTTCGAAAGGAAACCTATCCGGCGAGGATATTAAAATCACCACAAATGACGAGCTCAAGCCATTAACGGAAACATTTAACCAAATGCGCACAAACCTTAGGCAGCTCGTTACAGAAATCAAACAACAAGGTGAACTGGATAAGCTTCTAAAAGAATTAGAGTTAAAGAGTCTGCAAAACCAAATCAATCCTCATTTTTTATTCAATACTTTGAATACGGTTTCAAAAATGGCATACTTGGAGGAAGCGGAACATACCTCGAGATTGATTGAAGCTGTTGCGGCTCTGCTACGGTATAATCTGAGCGATTTAGATAAAGCTTCAACGCTTAGAGATGAAGTTCGGATTGTAAAAGAGTACTTTTTTATCCAAACAACGAGATTCGGAGAGCGGATTCAATTTATCACAGATATTGAGGATGATTGTTTAGATATTGAGATTCCAAGTTTAACGCTCCAGCCGCTCATCGAGAACGCTTTTATTCACGGTGTAGAGGAATATGAAGAAAATGCCGAAATTCGCTTAAATATATACAGGCAGCGGGACCGGATTCATGTGGAAGTCATTGATAACGGTGAAGGGATGGACACCGCCACAAAAAACAAATTGCTTCAATATGCGGAGGGTGCCATCACCGAAGAGGGATTTGATCGTGAAAAATCAAAAGGGCATTCCAACGGGATTGGCGTAAAAAATGTAATTAGAAGACTTCAGCTTTTTTACCAGCGAAAAGACATAGTAGAAATTGAGTCAGAATTGAAAAAAGGAACAAATTTTAGACTGACAATTCCTGTCGCGGCCAAAGGGGGAAGCGAGCTTGTTGAAAGTTCTTATAGTGGATGATGAAGTTCTTGAAAGAAAAGCGGTTGCCATGATTTTAAAAAACTCTTCAGAGGACGTAACGGTTATTGGCGAGGCCCCCAATGGGAGAAAGGCGATAGAAATGGCAGCGGAGCTGCGTCCGGATATTATTTTTATGGATATCAAAATGCCTGGAATCGATGGCGTACAAGCCGTGAAGGAAATCAGAAAATTCGATGTGAACATCCGCTTTATCATGGTTTCGGCCTTTAATACCTTTGAATATGCCAAAGAAGTGATGCAGCAAGGAGTGAAGGAGTACATCTTAAAGCCGAGCAGCAAGCAGGATATTCTTGAAGGCCTTAAGCGTGTAGCCGATGAAATCCATGAAGAGCGAAAACAAACAGAAGAGCAGCACAACTTGCGGGAAAACTTGATCCGGGCCGTTTCGATTGCCCAAAAAGAATGGGTAACATCGCTGTTAATGAACCAAGTCCAGGATATTACCTTTGATGAATGGGGGCAGCTTCTGGGGGCAGAAATTATTTCGGGCCACGTGATGCTTTTTTCCCTTCAGCCAGCAGGGAAATCTGATTTCACGAACAATAAAAAACAAAATTGGTATTCGTGGCTTAAGGATACCCTTAAATCCGTTGTGAAAAAGCATGAGATCATTATTGGACCAATTACAGACAAACAAGTGCCAGTTGTATTCCTAACATCGGAAAAACTCCATTTCAAAACGAATGCCCAACAAATCTGTGATAACCTGATTAATTTTTTCAAAAAAGAAGACTTTTCAGGTGATATAAGGATCGGAATCGGACATCCATACAGCCAAGCAAAAGAGCTCAATAAATCCTATCATGAAGCGGTTTTGGCACTGGAGCAGCTTGCTAAAACACCTAATCGTAAGTTTTTATTTTGCGACAAGCAGGGAAATACCTTTGAAATGCCTACTGATTCTGGTTTTCTTGAAATAGAAAAAAAGTTGTTAGATGCCGTTCGGCAAGGTGATGTTAATCAGGTGTTGTTCATTTTTGATTCGCTTGTGACCAAGCTTGAAACCAACAAGACTTTAAAAGCTTCCTTGGTTAAAAAATCCTTTGATGAATTGTTTATTCTAATATCCCGAATGCTCCATGATTTAGGCATCATCTACGAAGGAACTCCTGTAATCGAAGGGCTGGAGGATATCGGGCTTATTTTTGAAAAAGGGAAAAAACATTTACTTGCGGTCGTGCAGCAGGTTCAGATTTGGCGCAACAATCATGCCAAGGGAATGCTGCATAAAGCGAAGGAATATATTGAAGAGCATTATGCCGAAGCGATTACCTTGGAATCCGCAGCAGAATATGTGGAACTGAGTCCGTTTTATTTTAGCAAGCTATTTAAAGATCGATTCGGGATGACGTTCATTGATTACTTGACGGAAATCCGAATCAAGCAGGCCAAGGCTGAAATGGTCGACCAAGCCAAAAGCTTAAAGGAAATCTGCTATTCAGTCGGTTACAAGGACCCGAACTATTTCAGCCGTGTATTTAAGAAGGCAACAGGCCTGTCCCCAACAGAATTTCGAAAAGTAACAGTAAGTTAAATTTCAAAAGCCCAATCATCACTGATTGGTCTTTTTTTATTTCAGTTTTGTTGCAAACGATTACAAAATAATCTAGATAATCACAAATATGTGCTATAGTTTTGAACTATTGCGGAAATACTCCTGATGCTAACATATGTGTAAGGGCTTACAGGGAGGCTGAGTTAAGCAGGTTCTTGGTGCTTACCAGAGTCTTTACAAAAGTAAAAGGGGAATGATGACATGTTGAAAAAGAAAAAAGGCGTAGTTCTATCATTGACGATTGCATCTAGTATTCTATTAGCTGCCGGCTGTAGCAGTTCAACTAGCGGGTCTGGAGATTCTGCAGGTAGCAAAGACAGTAAACTTCCTGCAGTGGGTGCAACCATCTATAAGTTTGACGATAACTTCATGAGCTATGTACGCCGTGCGATGGAGAATTCCGCAAAAGGAAAAGTAAACCTAATGCTGAATGACTCCCAAAACGACCAAGCAAAACAAATTGAGCAAGTGGACACATTGATCGCAAAAGGTGCGAAATCTCTTGCTATTAACCTAGTAGATCCAAAAGCAGCACAAACTATCATTGACAAAGCGAAACCAAAAAATATTCCAGTAATCTTCTTTAATAAAGAGCCGGATGCCAATGTTTTAGCTGGCTATGACAAAGCTTACTATGTAGGAACAACTTCTTCTGAATCAGGTGTCATCCAGGGTGAGTTGATTGCAAAAGCATGGGAAGCAAACAAAGCTAAATGGGATAAAAATGGAGATGGCAAGCTTCAATACGTATTACTAAAAGGTGAGCCAGGACATCCAGATGCGGAAGCACGTACGAAATTTGCTGTAGATACTGTAAAAGAAAAAGGTATCCAAGTAGAAGAATTAGCAATGGATACAGCTATGTGGGATGCAACAAAAGCAACTGAGAAAATGGATGCTTGGTTAGCAAAATACAGCGACAAAATTGAATTCGTTATCGCTAATAACGATGGTATGGCACTTGGAGCAATTGCTTCTCTTGAAAAAGCTGGATTCTTCTCTGGCGACAAATTTATGCCAGTTGTAGGTGTTGACGCGATTCCAGAAGCACTTGAAATGATTGAAAAAGGCAAAATGGTTGGTACAGTCTTAAATGACGCGAAAAACCAAGGTAAAGCAACGGTCGAGCTTGCTGCGAACGCAGCAAAAGGCAAGGATGTACTAGACGGAACTTCTTGGAAGCTTGACGATAAGAAAGCAGTCCGGGTTCCTTACGTTGAAGTAACAAAAGACAACATCCAGGTTGGTAAAGACGCTTATAAGTAACAAAAGCGGAAGCGCCAGTCCAGGGGTTCGGCCCTCAGGCGCTCCTCGAACGAAGGAAAAGACGTTGCTTTTCCTTCGTTCGGGGCATTGCTTCAAAGAGCACCCCCTTTGAAGCAGGACATTGCCCTATATGATAAATGGATACTTTTAATGAATAGATATGAGACGAACTTTCAGGGTCTCATATTTTTTAAATGGTTAAGTGAGGAGGTTCGCTCATGTCAGAAGCTAGTTCTACTAATTTACTCGAAATGCTGAATATAACGAAACGATTCCCTGGCGTTATCGCCCTTAATAATGTATCTCTCAAAGTGAAGGTGGGATCGGTGCATGCTTTGATGGGGGAAAACGGGGCAGGAAAATCAACCTTAATGAAATGCTTATTCGGAATTTATTCGATGGATGAAGGCAAGATTCTTTTTGACGGAAAAGAGGTTTCCTTTGTCAATTCGAAGCAGGCGCTTGAAAACGGCGTTTCCATGGTGCACCAGGAATTGAACCAAGTACGCCAGCAAAATGTTATGGATAATCTATGGCTCGGCCGTTATCCGAAAAAAGGTATTTTTATAGATGAAAAGAAAATGTACGAGGACACGAAGGCGATTTTTAAAGGTCTCGATATTAATATCGACCCTCGCAGCAAGGTCAGTACGCTTTCCGTTTCCGAGATGCAGATGGTGGAAATCGCCAAAGCCGTCTCTTACGGTTCTAAAATCATCGTAATGGATGAGCCTACCTCATCTTTAACAGAGAATGAAGTCAACCATCTCTTTAAAATCATCAAAAAGCTGCAAAGTGATAATGTTGCCATCATCTATATCTCGCACAAAATGGAAGAGATCTTAAAGATTTCCGATGAAGTCACCATCATGCGTGATGGTCAGTACATTGCGACAAAAAGCGCGAAAGATCTTACGACCGACGAAATCATTAAACTGATGGTTGGCCGTGATTTATCACAACGCTTCCCTGCAAAAATCAACAAGCCGGGCGATATGATTTTAAGGGTTTCTAACTTAACCGCAGAAACGCAGCCCTCCTTTGTGGATGTAAACTTTGAACTACGAAAAGGCGAAATTCTAGGAATCGCAGGCCTCGTAGGTTCGAAGCGGACGGAGGTCGTCGAATCGATTTTTGGAATGAGAGCTTTGAAATCCGGAACAATTGAATTACATGGTAAGGCGGTCAAAAATCATTCACCGCAGCATGCTATAAAAAATGGCTTTGCCCTTGTAACGGAAGAGCGAAGATCCACTGGAATCTTTCCAGAGCTAAGCATCAGCTTTAACTCGATTATTTCTAATTTGGGTCAATATCGAACAGGTCCGTTCCTTTCTGATAGTAAGGTGAAGGAAGATACACAATGGGTGATTGATTCGATGAAGGTTAAAACGCCTACACAAAAAACATCAATTGGAAGTCTTTCTGGCGGAAACCAGCAGAAGGTTATTATCGGCCGCTGGCTGTTGACTAAGCCGGACATTTTATTGCTAGATGAACCAACACGGGGAATTGACGTAGGAGCTAAGTTCGAAATCTATCAACTTATTAACCAATTAGCAGCAGACGGAAAAGGCATCATCATGATATCCTCCGAGATGCCAGAGCTTTTAGGGGTTACAGATAGAATTTTAGTAATGAGTAATGGAAAAGCAGCTGGAATCGTGGAGACGTCTTCAACTTCGCAAGAAGAAATCATGCGATTAGCAGCTTTGTATTAGGAGGCGATGGAAATGAATACGCAAGCTTCAAAAAAATCGAATGTATCAAAATGGCTTGTTGATAATGTTATTTATGTAGTTTTAATCCTATTGGTAGTCGGTATCGTCGTTGCATCTCCTGATTTCTTATCGATGACCAACTTAATTAATATTTTGGCCCAATCTTCATCAAGGATCATCATTGCACTTGGGGTTGCAGGTATCTTGATTACAGCAGGTACGGACCTATCTGCTGGACGGATGGTCGGTCTTGCTGCCGTTATTTCGGCATCCATGCTGCAGGCTGGCGATTATGCGTATAAGATGTATCCTAACTTGCCTGATCTGCCGCTATTTGTACCGATTTTAATCGCAATGGCTGCAACAGGTCTAATCGCTGCCTTAAATGGTGTGATTGTATCTAAATTTCATGTTCCTCCATTCATCGCTACATTAGGTATGATGATCGGTGTATACGGTTTAACTTCGATTTACTTTGACCGCCCTCCATATGGAGCACAACCAATTGGTGGTTTAAGCGAAAAATTTACAACCTTTGCCCAGCGCGGAATTAAAGTTGGTTCATATGAATTCCCGTATCTCATTCTTTATGCCATTATCGTTTCTATCATTATTTGGGTGATTTGGAATAAAACGCAGCTTGGTAAAAACATGTATGCGATTGGCGGTAACCCAGAAGCAGCTAAGGTTTCTGGTGTAAACGTCGCAAAAAATCTTATTATTATTTATACGATTGCCGGTCTTCTTTACGGCTTAACTGGTACACTTGAAGCAGGTCGTGTTGGCAGTGCAACGAACAACACTGGTAACATGTACGAACTAGATGCGATCGCAGCCTGCGTAGTCGGCGGCGTATCCCTATCAGGCGGTATCGGATCCGTTCCTGGCGTCATCACCGGGGTTCTCATTTTCCAAGTTATCAACTACGGACTAGCGTTCCTAGGAGTAAGCCCATACATCCAATTCATCGTAAAAGGCCTAATCATCATCGTCGCAGTCGCCTTCGACATGCGTAAACACGCGAAGAAAAAATAATAAAAAAAGGGTGTCAGGCACCGCTTGTGGACATTTGTCTACTTGCTGTGGACACTCTTTTTTTTGTTCCGTCATTATGGCCTTCTACGTGACTGAAATCGAATTCCGCGCCTGTTTTGGGTGACGTAGAACCTCTCTACGTGACTGGAATTGCATCTCGCCCCTGTTTTAGGTCACGTAGAACCTCTCTACGTGACTGAAATTCCATCTCGCCCCTGTTTTGGGTCACATAGAACCTCTCTATGTGACTGAATCTCCCCTGAAAACCTGTTTTAAGTCACATAGAATCCCTTTAAGCGGTCATTCGTTTAATTCCAGTCCTCAAAATTAAAAAATCACAATAAAAAACCCTTTCCTTTTGGAAAGAGATGGAATATAATCAAACTGTATTACGAATGATAGTACACTTAGTACAGATTGGGGGCCTCCCGGTATGTTTGAACTGGACATGAGGAGCCGAAAACCTATTTATGAACAGTTGGTGGATAAAATGAAGGAGCTAATTATGAATGAGGTAATCAAGCCAGATGAGCAGCTGCCTTCAGTAAGAACATTAGCAACAGAGCTCACGATAAACCCAAATACGATTCAAAAGGCTTACAGAGAACTCGAGACCCAAGGTTTTATTTACTCCGTAAAAGGAAAAGGCAGCTTCGTCAATCCAAACAATCAAATAAAGGACTTAGAGAAAATAGAGACAGTAAAAAAAGAATTTGAAAAACTTGTCGTCGAAGCCTTATATCTTGGAATCCCGGCAAGTCAGCTTATCAAATTAATCGAAGAGCTAGACGCATCAAAAGGGGGAGGGGAAAGCAATGATTGAAATGAGAGAGGTTAGCAAGAAATTTGACCGTTTTACCGCGCTGGAAAAGGTCAATTTATCCATCCAAAAAGGCTCGATTTATGGTCTTATCGGGTCAAATGGAGCCGGCAAGACAACATTAATTAAGCTTCTTGCAGGGATATACAGTCAGGATCACGGCGAAGTAACCATTAATAATGAACAAGTCTATGAAAATACCGGCATAAAGCAAAAGGTCTTTTACATACCAGATCAGCCTTATTTTTTCTCGCAATATACACCAAAACAAATGGCCCGTTTTTATAAAAGCTGCTACCCAGGCTGGGAAGAAGACCGTTTTCAGAGACTTGCTGAGTTATTTGAAGTGAACCTGAACAAAAAAATCCACACCTTTTCAAAAGGCTGGCAAAGACAAATTGCTTTCATTCTTGCCCTTTCCGCCAATCCGGAGATACTGATTTTAGATGAGCCACTCGACGGACTTGATCCCGTCGTCCGAAAAAAGGTCAAGAACCTATTAATTCATGATGTGGCAGAAAGAGAAATGACAATTCTAATATCATCACATAATCTTCGCGAGATAGAAGACATATGCGACTATATCGGAATTATCCATAACGGGACACTGCTTATAGAAAAAGAACTCGATGACCTGAAAGCTGATATTCATAAAATACAGGTGGCCTATAAAGACGGTACTCCTCCAGACAAGCTGCTTCTAAATCTTAATCCGCTTCATACAGAGAAGCGAGGAAGCGTCTACCTTTTCATTGTCAGAGGCGATGAAGCAGCCATCACAAAACATATTCGTCAGACGAACCCTGTCATTTTTGACTTGCTGCCTCTCACTCTTGAGGAGATCTTTATTTACGAAATGGGGGATATCGGCTATGCCATCAAAAATGTCATGGTGTAATAAAGAATTACTGCTGCAAATTGGACGAAGTACAGGCTGGATTTCCGTTGTTTACTTCCTTGGCTTGTTCTTTATGCTGCCCATTCAAATATTAATGAATTATTCCGATGAGACAGATAGGGTTTACCAAGATACAGACAATCTCTTTCGCTATAATTTTGAATTTCAAATTATAATAATTGCGGTAGTGCCAATCATCCTGGCCGTGTTCTTGCTTCGTTTTTTGCATGCAAAACAGGCAGCTGACCTTATGCATAGCCTCCCGCTAAAAAGAAACAGGATTTTTCATCATTATGCTCTGACAGGGATGCTATTTTTAATCATACCTGTAGCCGCCATCACTTTTATAATCCTTATTATGCATAACACCCTAGACCTAAGCAGCCTGTTTCGTGTAAAGGATATTTTTTACTGGGCTGGCACGACAACTGTAATTACCCTGCTTTTGTACACAGCAGCTGTGTTTATCGCGATGTTGACCGGAATGTCGACCGTTCAGGCAGTCTTAGCGTATGTGTTTCTCTTTTTTCCAGTAGGGATAACGTTATTGATGTTTTATAACTTGAAAATATTACTCTATGGATTTCCCAGCGACTATTTCTTTAGTCGGCAGTTCGAAAAATTGTCCCCGATTACATATGCGGCTGTCCTTGACAGCAAAAGGTTTTCTTTGAACGATGGGGTGCTTTACACCATCTTGATAATCGTCCTGTATGGGCTCGCGCTGCTTCTGTATAAAAAAAGAAACCTAGAAACAGCCTCAGAAGCGATTGCTTTTCCAAAATTACGTTCGGTTTTTAAATATGGGGTTACGTTTTGCATGATGCTGCTTGGGGGTTCGTACTTTCATGAAGTTTCCTTTAACAGTAATAGCTGGACCATCTTTGGTTATGCCATTGGGGCTGTGCTTGGCTATTTAGCAGCTGAAATGATCTTGCAAAAAACTTGGAGAGTTTTCACTCGTGTAAAAGGATTAATCATCTATTTAGCACTTATTGCCGTCCTCGGGATAGGTGTTCAAATTCTTGGAATCTATGAAAATAAAATACCAGAAGAGGCTGAAATTAAAAACGTCATTCTAACTGATAATGTCGGTTATTATATGGGCAATGATGATATTTACTCAGAGTACTATTCGCCGCTGCCAATGAAGGAAAAAGCCAACATCGAGGCAGTGCGGAAGCTTCACAAGCAGATTTTTGCAGATAAAAAAATCAATCAGCAAAGGCAAAACGATCGAACAGTAAATTTCTTTATTCGCTATGAATTGAAAGATGGCAGTTATTTAACTAGGGAATATACCGTAAATGAGCGGCTTTATGAAGACTTTTTCAAACCCGTTTACGAATCAAAGGAATATAAGCTGACAACTAAAGAGGTTTTTAAACTAAAGGAAAATAAAATTAAGAAGCTCACTATTGGCGGAAGAGGACCTATTACAAAAGGTGTAACCATATCGAATCCAGACGAAATTAAAGAAGCGATTGCGGCATTAAGACAAGATGAACTGGCGGAATCCTATGAAGACAGTCATTATTTCGAAGGGCAAGGTTCGATGATCGAAGTGTACCTTGGCAGTGACCACTTTCTAAACTTTGAAATAAAGCCTACTTATCAACACTTTACAGAATGGCTGAAACAAAAGGAATTGTTAAAAGGAACGATGGTAACAGCTGATGATATCACTCATATCCTTGTTGCCAAAAGGGATTCGTCCAAAACGGTCGACATTGAAAACATAAAAAATGAAGTGGAAAAAAGCGCCGATAAAGTCGATGTAACGAATAAGGAACAAATCCAAGAAATGTTAGATAATGCAAGCCAGGACTCGGCTCATGGATACGCGGCCGTCTTTTATTATCATTTTGGCGATTATTTTGAGGTCATGTTTTTTGATGAAAAGCATGCTCCGGACTTTATTAAAGAACATTTTAAATAGGGGGGCAGCAGTTTGAACTCCATTGATTTTAATCAACTGTATGCTATGTACGCGAAGCGCCTGCACGGTCTTGCCTTTAAATATACAAAAGACTGGCTTTGGGCGGAAGATATCGTACAGGAATCATTTATAAAAGCATATAAAAAAATAGATACAATAGAAGATGCTGGAAAATTAGGTGCTTGGCTGTCTGCCATCACTGCCAGGACGGCCATCGACTTTCTAAGGTCAGAAAAAAGAAACCAACGGATACCTGTTGACATCACTGATATAGAACTTATGATGGGACATGATAATAACAGGATAAACACGGAGCAAGCAGTTGACATCCGCCTTTTCCAAGAAGACTTAGGTCGTTCCATGGAGCACCTATCTAAAGAATTCCAAGAGGTGCTTATTCTAAAAGTGACCTATGGATTAAAGGAAAATGAAATTGCCAGTCTGCTCGATTTGAAGGCTGCAACCGTGAAGACTCGGCTTTACCGGGCAAGAAAACAACTAAAACAGGTCTTTGCAGTGAGGGAATCTGCATAAGGAAATAGGGGCATATCCAAAGAAGGATAGTGCCCCTTTTCTGCTTTTAGAAGTTACCAGATAAAAGCAGTTAAATAATATGGAAATAGTTATATCACTAGTTTATCATTAAAGAAAATACGATGAATTCAACGAAGTATGGGTGGGAGTCTGTTGATTCTATTTGACTACATTAGTAATCTCTCAATTTTTTCACTATTGGTAAGCGCTCCATTAGTGATCCAGTCATTCTTTAAAGATAAGCTGATCAAGCCGGTACGCCTTTGGGGCGGTTTATATGCCGGATTGGTAGCAATTATTCTAGTTATGTTATCGTTTCAACATCAAGGATATTCATATGATATACGATATGCATCGGTTATTTTAACCTTTGCCTACCTGGGCCCGGTGGCAGGAGCACTTGCAGGGACTTGTGCACTGGCGGCTAGGCTTTTTTCCAGCGGCCATTGGTCACCTGCCATTAGTGGTTGGCTATTCATTTTGATTGTTTTTTTCATTGTACATTTCTTGTTTAAACATTTAACACCAGTGAAAAAATGTATTATCCTATTTGGTTCATATGTGGCCATATATGTCATTACGGTCCCATTCATTTTTAATGTATTTAGGGATAAACCATCTTTTCATATTACTTATATGTTGTTTGTAATGCTGGGAGTTATCCTTGGAGGACTATTAATCGAGTCCTATATGAAGCTGTATAGAATCATCTCAGGGAAAAAGCAAATGGAGATGACGCTTGCGACGAGTGAATCCAAATATCGGCTGATTGCTGAGAACACATCAGACTTAATTATGGTGATGAACCAAGATCATAGCATTAGTTATTTTTCGCCTTCCCATGTGTCAGTTTTAGGCTACCAGAGTACTGAACTGGAAAAAGTTGAATTATGTAAGTTTATCCACCCGGATGATGTCTGTCTCTTTAAAACCGCTGTAAATAGGATGTTTGAAAATAAAGAGTCACACTCGATGGAATTCCGTCTCAGGCATAGAGGAGGAAATTGGATCGAATTTGAGTCTCGTTGTATGCCAGTGGAGGGTGCAAGACAAACCATTGAGCATATTGTTATCATTAGCCGGGATATCTCTGAACGAAAAAAATCGGAAGAAATTCTCCTGCAGTCTGAAAAATTATCAATTGTTGGAGAGTTAGCGGCCGGAGTGGCCCATGAAATCAGAAATCCTCTTACAACAATAAAAGGGTTTGTGCAGCTTTATAAAAGCGGGATTCAGACCTTTGATTTTAATGAATTGTTATTGAGTGAACTAGAACGGATTGAATCGATTACTACTGAGCTGTTATCATTAGGAAAACCGCAAGCGGTCCAGCTTAACCGGATAAATGTACGGGATTTAATTGAAAATACCCTTGAGCTGATGGCTCCTGAGGCTTTAATGTACGACATTCAATTTCAGCTGAAGTCCGAAGAATCCTCCTATTTTATTACCGGTGAGAAAAATCAATTAAAGCAGGTGTTTCTAAACATACTTAAAAACGCAATGGAAGCCATGAAAAATGGCGGCGATATTCATATCAGCCTTTCAAAGGGTGCAGAAGGTGATTGCGTTATTTCCGTTCAGGACCAGGGATGCGGGATTCCTGAAGAACTGCTTCCAAAATTAGGTGAACCATTTTATAGCCTAAAAGAAAAAGGAACGGGCCTCGGCGTCATGATCTGCCACAAAATCATCAAACAGCACAACGGCACCATTACCTACACCAGCAAAGAAAATGAGGGAACCCTGGTTGAAATCAAACTGCCGCTGGCAAAATAAGCCGATTTAATTTCTTTATAAAATTGATATAAGGGCTGTGGTTGTTAATGTGTTTAATTTTGTTTGCCTATAATGTTCATCCGGAATATAAGTTGGTTGTGGCGGCAAATCGAGATGAGTTTTATAAGCGGCCAACTGCACCGGCTCATTTTTGGGAGGATAGCCCGGAAATTCTTGCCGGAAGGGATTTAGAAAAGATGGGAACGTGGATGGGAGTGACTAGCCTTGGACGTTTTGCCGCATTGACCAATTATCGCAACCCCAAAGAAGTTACGGAGGGAAAACGCTCACGCGGAGAATTGGTGGCAGATGCTCTCAAATACGATGGAAACTTAGAGAACTATATGGCAAAGCTTGCGGAAAACAATGCGCAGTATCCGGGCTATAACTTACTAGCAGGAAATGCTGATGAACTCTATTATTATTCAAATATTGGGCATGAGCTGCAAAAGCTAGAGCCTGGTATTTATGGTGTCAGTAATCATTTATTAAATACTGAATGGCCAAAAGTAAAGATTGGTAAGGATGGTTTATCAAAAATTATCGGTGGAAGGCAGGAGGATATGGTTGAAAATCTTTTTACGCTTCTCCAATATTCCGAAGCAGCTCAAGATGAACTACTACCAAACACAGGTGTTCCATTAGAGCTTGAAAGAATGCTCTCTCCCTTGTTTATCAAAAGCGAGCACTATGGAACTCGAAGCTCTACGATTATGTTAATGTCAGATAGAGAAATACAGTATGTTGAGCGGGTATTCACAAATGGTCAGGTCAATGACCAACACTATACAATTGAACTTTGAAAAACTAATCAAACGTTTGATTAACTAGGTTTGAACCCTTGGTACACAAGGGTTTTTTGTATGCAGAAAAACTAATTAAACGTTTGATTAAATTTCTAGGTTGTTAGAAATGGTTTTTCATTTACTGTGCGAACACTTTTTTCTCGTTTGGGTAAATGAACAGGTCTTTCATTGCCCGAGAGAGCGATAATCTTCGGTTTTGGGTAAATGAACCAGATTCTTCTGTTATTCAATGTTTGTTTTTAGCTAAACAAACATTCGATTAAATGGACATGGATCCTTGTGACACAAGAGTTAGCGGCATTGCTTCAAAAACTAATCAAACGTTTGATTAAACGGACTTGAGTCCTTGTCCAACATGGGTAAGTAACGCTGCATCAAAACTAATCAAACGTTTGATTACATTTTTTTAATGAGATATATGTCCAAAAAATCCTAATGCATATTTAATGCCTTCTTCCACTTCGTTCGTCTCATATCCCTGTAAATCCTCATGCGTAATTTCCAGCTTTGTTCCAGTTAGCGAATAACCGCTGTCTAAGTTAATATCAAGCAGTACTTCATATCCCATTGCCGTTTGTGTAATCTCAATAATGTCATAATCGCGCACGGCAGTTCCTGTTTCATATTCCACTGGCTCTAGCTCTGACATAAAAACACCTCCAATTTCATTTCGAACATAGCATATACAAAAAGCAGGTAACATAAACAGATAATATTACATTGTTTTAAATATAGGCTCTGTTAAACGATAGTTTTGTTTTTTATCCTCTGTTCATTGGAGCGGAAGGCGCTCGACTCCTGCGGGAGTACGGGGCTGGGGAGACCCCACAGGCGCAAAGCGCCGAGGAGGCTCCCCGGCACGCCCGCGGAAAGCGAGCGTCTGGAGCGGAAATCAACAGCCAAATATAACAGAGCCTAAATATAAATAAACAATAGGAGGGAAAGAGCCGATTGCCAATCACTTGGAATGAAAAGGAAGGAATCTTCCATTTATACAATAACAAGATAAGCTATCTAATTCAGATTGTTCATGGAAAATATCCGGCCCATTTATATTGGGGAAAGCGGGTTCATGCGCTGCAGCTATCTTCCATCCTCCAATTTAAAGGCAGGGCATTTTCGCCAACAACAGAACCAGAAAACCCTGCATTTTCACTCGATACTCTGCCACAGGAATATCCAGCGTCTGGTAACGGAGATTTCAGGACACCAGCTTACCAGCTCCATACATCAGATGGGTCTACTGTTACGGAATTTGTCTATGATTCACATGAGATCATTCAAGGAAGACCCAATCTAAAGGGACTTCCCCAAGCATATATCGAAGATAAGTCTGAGGCGGAAACGCTAATTATCACCATGGTAGATTCCATCCTAGGAATTGGGATGAATCTCCATTATACGATTTACCGAGAACTTGATGTAATTACAAGATCGGTTTCGTTTGAACACCTTGGCACCCAGAAAGTTGAAATTCTGAAATGTATGAGCACGTCTGTCGATTTCCACCAATCTAATTGGGACTGGCTTCATCTATATGGAACATGGGGACGCGAGCGTCATATCGAGCGAAAGTCATTAAACCATGGGATTCAATCCATTTCCTCCTCAAGAGGGGCGAGCAGCCACCAGCATAACCCTTTTGTTGCCTTACTTTCCAAAAACGCGAACGAGGAGCATGGGGAAGTCTATGGTTTCAGCCTTGTTTACAGCGGGAATTTCCAAGCCTCGATTGAAGTAGACCCTTTTCAAACTACAAGGCTCTCGATCGGAATTAACCCCTTTAATTTTCAGTGGCGATTAATCCCAGGAGATATCTTTCAAACACCAGAGGCATTAATGGTTTACTCATCAGAGGGTCTAGGCGGAATGTCAAGAACGTATCATAAATTATTGCGCACAAGAGTATGCCGCGGCGTGTACCGTGATAAAACACGCCCGATTCTCATCAACAACTGGGAAGCCACTTATTTTCAATTTAACGAAAAAAAGTTAAAGGAAATTGTTGATGCAGGAAAAGAGCTTGGCATTGAACTGTTTGTTCTCGATGACGGCTGGTTTGGGCATCGTGACAATGATAAGACTTCTCTCGGCGATTGGCATGTTTATCAGAAAAAACTGCCCAATGGTCTAGCTGGACTTGCTGAATATGTTACAAAAAAGGGAATGAAATTCGGTCTATGGGTAGAGCCGGAGATGATTTCCCCAGACAGTGATTTATATCGGAAACACCCCGATTGGTGTCTTCATGTACCCGGACGGAACCGGACACTTTCAAGAAATCAACTAGTCTTAGATTTAAGCAGAGCAGATGTATGCGATTATATCACTGAAACACTCACCAACATCTTCACCAGCACCCGTATTTCCTATGTAAAATGGGACATGAACCGCAATATGACCGAAGTGGGATCGGCTGCACTTCCACCCGAGAGGCAGATGGAAACAGCCCACCGCTATATGCTTGGGCTGTATCGGATACTGGAAACATTGACAACGAGATTCCCTCATATTTTGTTTGAAAGCTGCTCCGGCGGCGGCGGCCGCTTTGATCCAGGCATGCTCTATTACATGCCTCAAACCTGGACGAGTGATAATACCGATGCAGTTGCAAGGTTAAAAATCCAATATGGAACTAGCATCGTCTACCCAGCGATTACAATGGGGGCCCATGTTTCCGATGTCCCGAACCACCAGGTAGGAAGAGTAACTCCATTAACAATGAGATGCCATGTGGCCATGGCCGCCAATTTTGGTTTTGAATTAAATATAGATAAGCTTAGCAGCCCTGATAAAAAGGTAGTTACCGAGCAAATCAAACTATACCATCAAATCAAAGATCTCGTTTGCTTTGGCGACCTGTTCAGACTGTTAAGTCCATTTGAAGGAATGGATACAGCATGGATGTACGTGGCACCAAATAAGGAAGAGGCGGTTGTTTTTTACTACAAAACACTGGCAGAACCGAACCCGCCCTTTATCCGTCTTAAACTGTCCGGACTTCATCCGTCGATGAAGTACAGAATAGACGAAGGATTGAACGAATACTATGGTGATGAGCTAATGAAAATAGGTATCAGACTTCCGCTGATCAAAAATGATTATACTACCTTCATATTTCATCTTAAAGGTGCCTAATCGAATGGAGCGTGGATTCACGCTCTATTTTTATTCGCAATATTCAGTACTTTTGATAAAATTAATTTGATAAAATGGGGATGGCGTAACGATAAAAGGGGTGAGGGGCAAATGAAAATAGAAGCCTTGAAAAGTGCTAGAGTTAAGGATTTCGTTGAATATTGCAAGAAGTATAGAAAAGAAGTCGATGATTCCTTTTTATATGACGAGCATTTAAAAAGATTTGAGCCGGATTCCGAAAATCCTACATACATTGTGACCGATCAAAATGGGGAGATCAGAGCCGCAGCTTCGTTGATCATGGATGAGTACAATCGAAGAGGCAAAAGGGCTCGCTTCCGTATTTTTCATTCAGAAATCAATGATCGAAAACTCTACTATCAGCTGCTAGGATCACTTATAAAACATACTGGCGGATTAGAAAAGGTGTTTATTTTTATCCCATTGGCAAATAAGCCATTAGCGGAGATGATGGAGAAGCAGAATTTTAAAGTGGAACGATATGCCTTTTTGCTGGTTCGAGAGGACATGGACATACCTGAAGTTCGTTTGCCAGAAGATTATTTTATTCGAAACTTTATACCAAATAAAGATGAAGAAATTTGGTGTGAAGTACGAAATGCCGGTTTCGCAACACTTAAAGGAAATGAAACACCTGTCACGCCAGAAATGGTGGCAAAGATGGCTTCAAGCAGTGATTACCTTGAAGGCGGAATGATCCTCCTATTTCATAAAGAAAAACCTGTTGGTGTCGTTAGGGGAGCGGCAGACGAATACGAGGATGCCCCAATTATGAATATCGGCCCGCTGGCTATTTTGCCGGAATACCAAGGCAAGGGCTTGGGAAGACAGTTATTAAGGGCATCTCTTCAATTTGCTAAAGAAAACTCCTATAAAAGAACCATCCTTTCCGTCAACGGAGAAAATGAGCGGGCACAGGCCTTATATATTCAGGAAGGCTTTAAACAGGTTGAAGGTGTAACCTGATATCAATTTGAATTAGAAAAATAAAGAGGGTGCAGCAATGAAATTTTCTTTTGATCATCTAGTTTGGTTTTCTAAGAAGCCAGAGGAAGCCACTCCTATCCTTAAACAAATGGGAATTCACGCAGCGAATGGCGGTCGGCATGAAAAATGGGGGACCTATAATACGCTTAGCTACTTTGGCTTAAGCTATATCGAGTTTTTAGGGATTGAAAATGAATCGATTGCTGAAAAGCATGATGAAAACCGGTTGATAACCCATATCGTCGAACAACTGCCAAAAGCAAGCGGGGAGGGCCCTGCTAGAATTGCTATTCGGACCGATAGCATTGAAAAATTGGCAATAAAGCTAAAAGCGGATGGGTTTACGGTTTATGGTCCAATCCCAGGAGAAAGAGCTCGAGCAGATGGTGAAATCATTAAATGGTCACTGTTGTTCCCGGAAATCACCGGCAATGAGCTTGCACTTCCTTTTTTTATTCAATGGGAAAAGTCTGATGAACAGAGAATGTCAGAATTAGAAAAGCAAGGTTTAATAGGAAATCATAGCCTGGGACAGCCAAGATTTGCGGATGTCGGTTTTGCCGTACGGGATTTGGAACAAACGATGAAAACATGGGGTCGGATGTTGAATCTTCAGCCTGGTGCAGAGTTTATTGACCAAGAATTAAAGGCCAGATGCAGAAAAATCGAATTGTCTGGAACAAATCTGTTGTTCTGTACGCCTATCGATGAAGGTTGTGTAGAAAAGGTGTTAATAGAAAAGGGGGAAACACCATATATGGTAAACCTCCTTGAAACGAATCAAAGTCGCTTTTTTAAAAAGCTGGATGGATACTGGAATTTCCAATAATTTAAATTCGGAAACCCGCTGAGTCTGAGTCAGCGGGTTTTCCACTTTTTGCAATAATAAAAACGTTTCTGTTAGCAGATATGTAAGATAATGAAACTATTATTTTAGAAATAGGCTTAGTGTTATTTTTTCAAATAGAAATCCCTGATTAGTATAATTTCTATATAGCCTTTCCAAATGAAAACGCTACCAAAATTACAGATAAATCAATAATTTCAGAAATATTTAAATAAATAAAATAATATACTAGACGAAAATAAAAACATGTACTAGAATACTATTTAAATAGATTGACTAAACAAAAACATTTATAAAATGATATGGTACCATTCCACGATTTGTTTTGTCAGAAAAATCAGATAGGGGGAGTCACACATGATGAAGAAAAAGTGGGCAAAGACGTTTATGGCCTCAGCATTATTGGCCGGTGTATTAGCAGGATGTTCCGCTCCAAAGGAAAATGCAGCGGGGGGAAATACAATTAAAGTAGGTGTAAACTTAGAGCTTTCAGGTGGCGTCGCTTCTTACGGGGAGTCACTGAAAAAAGGAATAGATATTGCTGTTGCTGAGATCAACAAAAAAGGCGGAGTAGATGGCAAAAAGCTTGATCTTGTAGAGGTGGATAATAAGTCAGAAGCAGCTGAAGCAACAAACGGCGCAGTTAAACTAACAAGCCAAGACAAAGTAACAGCAATCATTGGAGCAGCAACAAGCGGTGACACAGTGGCGCAGGCGCAAATCGCCAATGATACAAAAACAGTTTTATTAAGTCCTTCTGGTACAAGTCCAAATGTAACGGTCACAGATAAAGGGAAATTAAACGATTATGTTTTCCGCACTTCTTTCATTGATCCATTCCAAGGAACAGTAGCAGCTAATTTTGCGGCGAAAGAATTAAAGGTGAAAAATGTAGCTATTTTTGCTGACAGTGCCAGTGACTATGCTAAAGGTTTAGCAGCATCCTTCAAAGAAACATTTGAAAAAGAAGGCGGTAAGATTGTAGCGGAAGAAGCTTATGTTGCGAAGGATACAGACTTCCGTGCGACACTAACTCGTATCAAATCTAAAAATCCGGAGTTCGTCTTTATTCCAGGATATTATGAAGAAGTGGGCTTAATCATTAAGCAGGCTCGTGAACTTGGTCTTAACGTTCCGTTAATGGGTGCAGATGGCTGGGATTCTCCAAAGCTAGTAGAATTAGCTGGTGCTGATTCATTAAATAACACATTCATCACGAACCACTATTCTTCTGAAGACCCAGATAAGAAGATTCAAGATTTCGTTTCTACCTTCAAAGAAAAGTACAATGGCGAAGCACCAAATGCGTTCAATGCTCTGGGCTATGATACTGTTTATCTATTAGCAGATGCCATTAAGCGTGCAGGAAGCACAGATACAGCTAAGATCAAAGATGCTTTAGCACAAACAAAAGACTTATCTCTAGTTACCGGTGTTGTAACAATCGATAAAAATCATAACCCAGTAAAATCAGCAACCGTTTTAGAATATAAAGACGGCAAACAAGTATTTAACACAAAAGTTAATCCTTAAAGAAGCGTGAAAAGTGAAATGGAAGGGTTCGTCCTTCTGTTTCACTTTTTCTATTTCTCCTTTTTTTTCCGCAATAATATTTTCACTCTATTTTTAATGTTTTTGATATTATTAGGTTTAAAGAAACCTCATAAGGTGATTCCGATGAAAAACTTTCTAAACATTATAGCTATAAAAGTGAAAATGCTGTCTTTTGGCAGCATTCGTGCAAAAATGGTATTGTTTTTCCTGATGGTAGCTCTGATTCCATTAGGGCTATTTGGGTATTTATCCTATGAAAAATCCTCGGAAATCGTAAATAAACAATATAACGAGTATGAAAAATTTTCAGTCTCCCAGCTCGACAAACAAATCGAAAATACATTTGAGCAAATGTATGTCATTTCAAAGGATATTAATCATTATTTATCAGATCCTACTCTGGTCATATTAAAAGAGGAAATGCCCCGTACGTATGCGGGATTTATTGAAAATAAAAACTTTGAAAGATACTTAGAAGCACATAAGACGTTTAATACGAAGGGAATCTATTTAATCACCAACACAGGCTACTATTATGGCAATGATCGTGTTGATATTCATAAGCTCTTTCAAAAGCCCTTCTGGAAAGAAGCTAATAGCCTAAAAGAGGGGGACCTGTGGATCGGGTTTTATAATTCAGACCATTATTACACCGGAAGAAAAGATGAAAAGATTATGGGACTTGTTTTCCCGATTGAAAGTCAGTTTGGTGTATTAAAGGGAAGTAAACTATTGGTCGAAACAAACGCAGAGGAATTGTTTTCTTATATTAACTTTTTAGAAAATAAACTCCATGCCTCTATCACTCTTAAAAATGGAAAGCATCAAGTTGTATATCAAACAAAAAAGGCTCCCGAAAAATTAAAGTCCGATATTGTCTGGAATAATCATTTTGAAGCCTATGGCTGGGATGTCGCTGTCCGGATACCACAAAAATACTATTATCAATCTTCCAATGTCATTTACCAATATACATTATTGGCCATTTTATTTTCGATTTTCTTAGTCTGTATTCTGGCGGTATTTCTTTCAGTCCCGCTGTCGAAAAGAATCAAACGCCTGAAGTTCTCGATGGAGCGAGTAAGTGAAGGGGATTTAAATACACAGATTGCGGTTACCTCTAAGGATGAATTAGGGGTACTGGCTCAAAGCTTCAATGACATGGTCAATCAAATTAAAGGCTTAATCGAGCAGATGAGCGAGACAGAACGGTTAAAAAGACAGGCGGAGCTGCGGGCTTTCCATTATCAAATTAATCCGCATTTATTATTTAACACCTTAAACTCTATTCAGTGGAAGGCAAGGCTGGCAGGAACAAAAGAGGTTCAAGAAATGATCTATCATTTGACAGAGGTTCTCCATGAGAATTTAAATTTTTCGGACGAGTTAATTCCGTTGAAAAAAGAACTTGAGACGATTAAGCATTATTTGAAAGTTCAAGAGGTTCGTTATGGACCTACCTTTGAATATAGCGAAAAAATCGATTCTGAATGCTTGGACTATTTGATCCCGAGGATGACCCTGCAGCCGCTATTTGAAAATATCTTTTTTCATGCCTTTGAAGACGGGCAGGGAAGAATCGAACTCATAGTATCCGCAAAACCTGACCATTTAGAACTAACCTTAACGGATAATGGAAAGGGCATGAATGAAGAAACGGCAACGAAACTGTTAGCTCCGGCACATCCTGATGAAAAAGGAAGAAGAATTGGCGTTTATAATGTCGATCAGCGTGTAAGGCTCCATTTTGGATCAGAATATGGCTTATCTATTGAATCTGTAGTAGGAATAAAGACAATTTTTAAGATAAAATGGCCAAAAAGGAGGCAGCTGTAATGATTAAAGTATTACTTGCAGATGATGAGTTGATTGTAAGAAAGGGATTAATCGCCACAGTCGACTGGGCAAAATTTAATATGGAGGTTATTGCCGATGCTCCAAATGGGCAAAAGGCATGGGAGCTTTTCCAGGAGCATTCCCCTGAAGTGGTCATAACAGATATTGTCATGCCCGAAATGACTGGAATTGAACTCGCGAGAAAAATAAAAGAGAATTCTCCTGCCGTAAAAATATTATTGTTAAGCTGCCACCGGGACTTTTCATATGCACAAGAGGGGATGAATATTGGCGCTTCCGGTTATATTTTGAAAACAGCCTTTCAAGACCAGCAGTTTGAGGAATACCTGGAACGCTTTGAAAATGAATTAACGAGCTCCGGTAAAAATCAATCTTCCACATCATTAGAAAAGGATTTTTATGAATGGTTATGTGGTTTTGAAAATTCCTTTCTTGCACAATTAGACGAGAAATTTCTTGAAGATTGGAAATGGATGCAGGAACCCTTTTCTATTTTTCTCGTAAACGGACTAAATTTTCATAAAAAATGGCCTGTTGGGGAAAAACAAATGGCAAAGATCCATTGCGGCCAAGACCAAGCCTTTATCTTTATCCCGGAAACAGCCAAAGTGGAGTTTGAACATCAGCTGGTTGAAGCTAGAAGCAAAGATGCCTCCATCCGTTGGAACGTAAATGGCTCTAATCAAGGGATAACGGAATGGATGAACGGAGTTTCAGCCCTATACCGGCAGTTAAACTTTGAAAAACAATTTAAGATTTCGATGAAGGACTGGCCGCAGCCAATCCAAAAAGCCATGCAAATCATTGTGGAAAATTTACATGAATCTCTTCCTTCCACCTATATCGCAAATGAAGTAGGATTAAGCCGGAGTCATTTTAGTACGATGTTTAAAAAAACGGTCGGGGAAAGCTTTATTTCCTTTACTGAAAAAATAAAAATCCAGGCGGCCTGCGACCTGCTTGAAAATACGTCTTTAACCCTGCAGGAAATCGGGGAGAAGATTGGCATTCAGGACGGAAAATATTTAAGCAAATGGTTTAAAAAATGTTTCGGTGTTACCCCATCGGATTACCGGCAAAACAAAAAGACGAATGGAAGCTAACAAATTCCCCTTGTTTTTGAGAAAATTCAAACAATATTACCAAAAGAATAAGATGAAATTAAGTTCAAGACCGCTTTCATTCACGTTACAATGAAAGCGGTTTCTATTATGTTTACAGAAAAAAGAGGAGGATTTTAGATGAGAAAATGGCTCACGACATTACTGGCATTGATTTTGGTCTTTGCTTTAGCCGCTTGTTCAGACAATAAATCGAGCAGCGGATCTGATCAAACAGCAAAGGATAGCAAAGGAAAAACCACCCTTCGCTTTGCAACCTGGGATTCAGGTGAAGCCTTGAAAATTCAAGAAGAAATTGCGAAGAAATTTGAAGAAAAAAACCCGAACGTAAAAGTGCAGGTTGAAGCGTACGGCGATGGCTTTGATCAAAAGCTGGCTGCATCCTTTGGAGCGAAAAATCCTCCTGATGTCATGTATATGTGGAATTTTCCAGCCTATTTTCAATCGCTTGAACCACTTGATAACTTTATCAAAAGCGATGCGGAAATGGACATGAACGACTTTTACCAAGGCCTTTTCAACTATTCAAGCATGTATGGAAAAGTGTACGGAATGCCAGCTGGATTTACGACAAGGGTAGTCTACTATAACAAGAATTTATTTGATGCAGCGGGTGTTCCTTATCCTAAGGATGGCTGGACCTGGGATGACTTTAAAGCAGCAGCTAAAAAATTATCAGATCCAGCGAAGAAGCAATATGGATTTGGGGTAAGACCAGAGCCGGATACGTATGATCTTCAAGGATTTGTATGGAGCAATGGCTCAAGCTTTATCAGTGAAGATGGAAAGAAAATCAATGGCTACATGAATAGCCCGGAAACGATTGAATCCATCAAATTGTTCGGAGATATGGTGAAAGATAAAAGTGCTGTACTTGTAGGCGGTAAAAACCAACAAAGCGGCGATGATATTTTTAAAGCAGGAAAGATTGCGATGTGGGAAAGCGGCATTTGGCCTTTAGAGGGCTTTAAAGAAGCAAAGGTTAATTTTGGAACAGTGGAAATGCCAGCTTTTAAAGGGAAACCAGTTAAAGGGGTCATTGCTTCTTCTGCAGTTTCCGTTGCTAAGGACTCTAAAAACAAAAAGTTGGCATGGGAATTTGTCAAATTCTATTCCTCCGCTGAAGCGATCAAAATGAGAACAGCAGATTTACCAGTTCGCATCAGTGTCGTAAAAGAAATGAAAACCGAACAAGACCCATTAATCAGTCCATTCTACAAAATGCTAGAAAGATCCAACGATACACCGGCATTCCTGTTAAACAAAAACTGGGATGAAATCAACCGAAATCTATCAGCTGCCATAAATGCCGTCATGCTTGGCCAGGACGCCGATAAATTAATGGACAAAGCAGTGAAAGACTCAGAGAAATACGTTGGGCAGTAAAAAATAAAAAGAGGTGTTTTTGTTGAAACCTATTTATGCCGCAGCTGCACCTGTCGAAACCATCAAAAAAACAAAAAAACGGTGGGACATCATTGTCCCCCTCCTTTTTATCGCACCATGGATCATCGGATTTTTAGCTTTCACGCTCGGACCATTGCTTTACTCCCTATTTATTAGTTTCTTTGATTGGCCAATCGTTGGCGAGGCAAAGTTTATTGGTCTAGATAACTATAAGACTATGTTTACCGAAGACCCGTTATTTTGGGAGTCATTAGGGGTAACAGTAAAGTTTGCTGCCCTTTTTGTCCCGCTTAATATCATTACCGCCCTTTTCTTGGCCATTCTATTAAACCAAAAGGTAAAAGGGTACTCATTCTTCCGTACCTTCTTCTATTTACCGTCAGTTATCTCAGGTGTCGCCCTGGCAATGATCTGGGCATGGGTCTATAACGGAGAATATGGGATTCTCAATTACTTTTTGTCCCTTACTGGGGTAAAGGGTCCCGATTGGCTCAATGACCCGAACTGGGCTTTAATCGCGATGGTCATTGCCAGCCTGTGGGGGCAGGGCACGATGATGCTCATCTTTTTAGCAGGACTAAAGGCGATTCCCGGAGAGTTATACGAAGCGGCTTCGATTGATGGGGCAAATAAAATTCAGCAATTTTTCAAGATAACGATTCCGATGCTAACACCGACAATTTTGTTCAATTTAATTACAACAATCATCAGCGCCTTTCAGCAACTAACGCTGGCTCTAGTATTAACGGGCGGAGGCCCGCTCAAATCCACCTACTTCTATGCGATGTATGTGTATGAGAATGCATTTAAGTATTTTAAAATGGGCTATTCCTCTGCTAATGCTTGGTTTATGTTTGTCATTGTCTTAGTGTTAACGCTTATTGTATTTAAGTCATCATCTGCTTGGGTGTATTACGAAGGAGAAGTCAAAAATAAATAGTCGGCATGACCCAAGACTAGGCAGGAGCGTCTCGCATGAAAACTAAAAGAAGAATTGAGAAAACAACCATTTATATCCTATTAATCTTTTTTTCACTCTTGTTTATAGCACCGTTTTTCTGGATGTTGAGCACTTCAGTGAAATCGCCGGAGGAACTTTACTTGTTCCCGCCAAAATGGATTCCATCAAAGTTTGAATGGAGCAATTTTAAAGAGGCTTGGATGTCCCAGCCGTTTAATCAATTTTTTATTAATACCGTGATCGTGACAGGAATGTCGACGATCGGACAGCTTCTTTCATCGTCATTAGTAGCCTACGGTTTTGCCAGATTCAAGTTCAAGGGAAGGGATTTTTTATTTATCGTCCTCCTTTCTTCGATGATGATTCCATGGGAGGTAACGATGATTCCGCAGTATATGGAATTTAATTATCTTGGCTGGATCAATACGTTGAAGCCGTTGTTTGTACCATCCTGGTTTGGAGCACCGTTTTATATTTTCTTAATGCGCCAATTCATTATGTCGATTCCAAAGGAACTGGATGAGGCAGCGAGAATGGACGGAGCCAATCCATTTCAAATCTACTACAAAATTTATCTGCCATTAATGAAGCCATCCTTAATTTTAGTGGCGGTCTTTAATATTTTAACCTGCTGGAATGATTATCTTGGTCCGCTCGTTTTCTTAAATGATCAAAGTAAATATACGTTGACACTTGGTCTCGCTCAATTTAAGGGAATGTTTGGCGTCGATATGGAGGGCATCATGGCGGTGACATTCTTAATCAGCATTCCGCCGCTGATCTTATTCTTCTTTGCCCAGCGCTATATTGTCGAAGATACCTCAAGGTCTGGTGTCAAGGGATAAGAAAGGAGACAGAACATGTTTGATATTTCAAAGGTTCCGTTCAGCCGTTACGGTTCGTATATCGTAATTTCCCCGCTGCACGGAAAGGATAAAAACCATCTCTATTTACGTAATATCCGAAATGGAGATAACGATTTAGGGGAAGTTTTTCGCCTCGAGCTTTTATTGGAAGGTCAGGTTGTGCCATATCGGTCCCAAATGTTTCCTGACGCTTTAAGGCTGGAGGCAGATGGGGGCTCTGTAGAAATTATTATCTCTGAAGCAAGGGTATTACAGGTTAGAGGTCTAGGGGCAGGACTCCGCTTAACTGGGATGACTGGATCCTACGATTATGCAGTTCCAGCTCATCAGGGCTGCTGGGAGGTTAACCATTCCAGTCAGGAAATCCGCTATATGTTAACGCCGATTAAGGGTCTTCTCCTGGTGGATGCTCCCTTTCAAGAACAGCGCTGTTTAGAAATTATCGCCGACTTTTTACCAGATCCAGAAACACAGGAAATGGAAGGGGCAATCGAAGAGTTCTTTACGGTTTATAAAGAGCGGTCGTACCTTGCCTTTTCGGAAGGGCAAGAATTGGTCCGGAAGGAATATCGAACCTGGAATGAGCACGGTCTGGAATGTGATGGAAGATGGAGAAATGGGAGAGAGCTAGCTTCCTATATTACGTGGTCCTGTGTGGTGCAGCCGGAGGGATTGCTAAACAGGCCTGCCATGTATATGTCGAAAAATTGGATGACGAATATTTGGAGCTGGGACCATTGCTTTAATGCGCTGGCACTTGCGGAAAATTCTCCGGACTTAGCATGGGACCAATTTATGATATTTTTCGACCATCAGGATGAATCGGGAATGCTGCCTGATTTTCTGAATAACCGCTTTGCCTTATGGAATTTTACGAAACCGCCAATCCATGGCTGGACATTAAAGCAACTTATGAAAAACCGTTCGTTCGTAACAAAGGAAAAACTTCAAGAGGTATATGAACCGCTTGTTAAGTGGACAGAATGGTGGTTCAAGTATAGGGATGATGATGGGGACGGAATCCCGCACTATAATCACGGCAATGACAGCGGCTGGGATAACAGCACGATTTTTCATAAAGGAACACCGGTGAAAAGTCCGGATTTAGCATCATTTTTACTTATACAAATGGAAGTTCTGGCAGAGATAGCCGAAGAATTAGGGAAAAAAGAGGAAGCAGAAAAATGGGCAAGTGAATCTATGCATTTGCTGGGCCGAATTATGGGCCTGTTTTGGAAGGATGATCGATTTATCGCGGTTAGGTCTGGAAATCCCGCTGAAATTCAATCCGAAAGTCTAGTTCTCTATGTTCCTATTATTCTTGGTAAAAGATTGCCAGAACCGTTTAGAAAAAGTTTAGTAGCAAGATTAGTCTCAAATGGCTTTTTAACCGATTTTGGTTTGGCTACAGAAAAGCCAAGCAGCCCATTTTTTCGAGAGGATGGCTACTGGAGAGGGCCGATTTGGGCTCCGACCACTTTGCTGATTTACAAAGGTTTAATGGATTCAGGTGAAACGGAATTGGCACGAGAAGTTGCTGAGAAATTTTGCACTATGGCTAATAAGTCAGGAATGGCTGAGAATTTCCATGCTCTTACGGGCGAAGGCTTACGGGACCCGGCTTTCACATGGACATCCAGTGTCTTTCTGCTATTGGCTCATTCACTAATGGATTAAACAGGAGGTATTACGATGGTAACGAAAGATTATTTCGGCTTAAAAGATAAAGTATGTGTCGTAACAGGAGGAGCATCTGGGATTGGATTGGCAACGGCCACTCTATTAGCAGAGGTCGGCGCGAAGGTAGTGATGTTAGATATTAATGAAGAAAATGGCCATAAAGCAGCGGCTGACCTGCAATCAAAAGATCATAAGGCTGAATTTTTCCGCTGTGATGTAACCAAGGCATCAGATTGTATCGCCGTAAGGGACTATTTAGAAAAAGAACACGGTTCCGTTGAGGTCCTTTTTAACAATGCAGGAGTTATCAGAAGAAAAACGGTTGTGGATTTAGAAGAGGCTGACTGGGATTTAGTGATTGATGTTTCTTTAAAAGGAATCTATTTACTTTCCAAATACCTTATTCCACTGATGGCAGAGAGCGGAGGCGGCAGTATTATCAATACGGGTTCCGGCTGGGGAATCAAGGGTGGCGATCAAGCCGCAGCCTACTGTGCGGCGAAAGCAGGGGTCGTCAATTTAACAAAAGCAATGGCGATCGATCATGGGCCGCAAAATATCCGGGTGAATTGTATTTGTCCTGGTGATACCGATACTCCGTTATTAAGGGACGAAGCGAAGCAACTAAACCTGAAAGAGGATGCTTTCTTAGTTTCATCGGCAAAAGGCAGGCCATTAGAAAGACTAGGCACACCAAGAGATATTGCCAAAGGCGTTTTATTCCTCGCAAGTGACCTATCAGCATGGGTAACTGGGACAGATTTAATAGTGGACGGCGGCGGATTAGCTTAATTTTTCTAAAAATTCAAAAATCAATTAACTGCAGGAGGTAATGGTCATGGCACAAAAGGTGCACCCTTATATACCGAATATGGTACCAGAAGTACAAGCCGAGATGCTAAAGGTTATCGGAGCCGAATCGATTATGGAGTTATACTCTTGTATTCCAGAGGAGCTTCAGCTAAAGGAAGCGCTAGACCTTCCGCCGGCTTTAACGGAATATGAGCTCAGACGACATATTGAAGGAATTCTTAATAAAAACACCAGTACGAAGGAATATATCAATTTCCTCGGAGCTGGCTGCTGGCAGCATTTTATTCCGGCCGTTTGTGATGAAATTAATCAGCGCTCCGAATTTTTAACCGCCTATGCAGGCGAGCCTTATGAGGATCATGGAAGATTTCAGGCACTTTTTGAGTATCAAAGCTTAGTAGCCGAATTAGTTGATATGGATGTGGTCAATGTTCCAACCTTTGACTGGGGCCAGGCAGCGGCCACGGCAGTGAGAATGGCTGCCCGTATTACAGGAAGGAAGAAGGTATTGCTTGCGAGGACGGTCGCACCGGAACGGAGCAAAATCATCATCAACTACGGCACACCGCAATTAGAGTTCGAATTTGTGCAATTTGATACGACATACGGAGCGATGGATTTAGGAGACTTACAGTCTAAATTAACCGAAGATGTAGCAGCCGTTTATTTTGAAAATCCATCCTACCTCGGTTTTATCGAGGCGCAGGGCCTGGAAATTTCTAAACTGCTTAAGGCAAATGGGAGCTTAATGGTGGTTGGGGTTGATCCGATTTCACTTGGTGTTCTTGCACCGCCAAGTCATTATGGCGCTGATATTGTCTGCGGCGACTTGCAGCCGCTTGGCATGCACATGAATTACAGCGGCGGTCAGGCAGGTTTCATCGCAACCCGTAATGAGGAGAAGTTTGTCCATGAATATCCATCCCGATTGTTTGGAATCGTCCCTACTGTGAAGGAAGGAGAATATGGATTTGGCGATGTTGCCTATGAGCGGACTTCATTTGCCCAAAGGGAAAAGGGCAAAGAATCGGTCGGAACACAGACAGCCCTATGGGGAATTACTGCCGGGGTATATTTAGCACTTCTAGGGCCAGACGGTATGCAGGAAGTGGGTCAAACTATTATGCAAAATAGCCAGTATGCGCAACAGCAATTAAATCAAATTGAAGGTGTAAAAGGATCTCTTTTGGATTCACCATTTTTTAAAGAATTTATCGTTGATTTTAATCAGTCAGGCTGCACCGTAGAACAAATTAATCAAAAATTATTAGAAAAGAAGATTTTTGGAGGCAAGGATCTTTCACAAGAGTTTCCTGAGTTTGGCCAGTCGGCATTGTTTTGTGTAACAGAGGTTCATACGAAAGAGGATATCGACCATCTCGTTCAATCCATTCAAGAGATTTTAACGAAATAGAGAGGAGTTTTTTCACATGCAAAGGATTCAACGTACGAGTAAGACCCGCGACTTTCACCAAGCAAAATGGAATGAACCGATTATTTTCGAACTTCATCAGCCTGGGGAAAAGGGAGTAGAGCTGCCGCCTGTTAATGAACATATTGCCTTGGCAGTAGGTGATGGAACATCGGCGATTCCGGCGTTAATGCAGCGAAAAAACAAGCCGAATCTTCCGGAAATTGGCCAGGCGCGTGTATTAAGACACTACTTAAGACTATCACAGGAAACGCTTGGTTCCGATTTTAACGTAGAAATCGGGCAAGGGACTTGTACAATGAAGTACATTCCGAAAATCAACGAATTGCTGATTCGTGATCCGAAAATGATGGAGCTGCATCCTCTGCAGCCTGATGATACCGTTCAGGGAATGCTCGAGATTTTTCATAAGCTTGACTTATGCATGAGGGAAATTTCAGGAATGGATTATTTCTCTTTCCAGCCAAGCAGTGGCACCCAGGCTTTGTTTGCTATGGCATCAATCGTAAGGAAATACCATGAACATAAGGGCGAGGGGGAAAAGCGGGATGAAATCATCACCACGATTTTCTCCCACCCATCTCAAGCGGCGACGGCAGCGGTCAAGGGCTATAAGATTATTACCCTGCATCCAGACGAAAACGGTTTTCCTGATATTGAAAAATTAAAAGCAGCAATATCCGAGCGGACAGCGGGATTTGTTGTGGCAAATCCGGAAGATACCGGCATTTTCAATTCGAAGATTAAAGAGTTTACAGACATTGTTCACCAAGCCGGCGGCCTTTGTTTTTACGATCAGGCGAATGCTAACGGTCTTTTAGGAATCACCCGTGCAAAAGAAGCAGGCTTTGATATGTGCTTTTTTAATCTTCACAAAACCTTTGCGGCACCGCATATGTGCGGCGGCCCGGCAACCGGCGCCCTTGGAGTGACTGCAGAATTGAAAGAATTCTTGCCAGCGCCGATTGTGGAATTTACTGATGGAAAATATACTCTGAAGAACGATTTAGAGCATTCAATTGGAAAGGTCCGCTCCTTCCACGGTGTCGCCCAAACGGTGCTGCGCGCTTATGCCTGGATTCGCGCTCTCGGTGCGAACGGTCTGAAGGAAGTTGCGAAAATAGCAGTATTGAACAATAACTATATGTATCACAAGGTGTTGGCGATTCGCGGCGCAAGTGCACCATATGTCAAAGGACACCGCCTTGAGCAGGTGCGTTACAGCTGGGAGCAGCTGACAACGGAAACGGGAGTAACCACTGAGGATGTTACGTTAAGGATGACGGATTTTGGTCTGCATTATTGGACCAGCCATCACCCATATATCGTCAAGCAGCCATTCACCCTTGAGCCGACGGAGTCGTATTCAAAAGAAGATTTAGATGAATATATCCACGCGCTCGAGCAAATTTCAAAAGAAGCCTATGAAAATCCAGCAATCGTCAAAACTGCCCCGCATAATAGCACCATTCACAAAATTGACGAGCAGGATTACTTGGAGCATCCAGAGAAATGGTGTATCACCTGGCGCACGTATTTAAAAAATACAGAAACATGTGAATCGGTTAAATAAACGACATTATTTTAGAAAATAGGGGGCTATTAAATGAAAAAGTACATGTCGATGATGCTTGTCTTGCTGCTGTCATTGTTATCCGCCTGCTCCAATAATACGGCTGGGAATGAAGGGAAATCAGGGGATTCCAAAAATCCAGCTGGAACCATCACAGTATGGGGATGGGACGTTGCGGCAGCAACGATGAAAGCAGCGGTTAAAGACTTTCAGAAAAAATATCCGGACGTAAAAGTGAAAGTGGAGGATTTTAATAGCTCTGACCTTTATGACAAGTTAACCGTTGGTCTTGCGGCACGAGGATCCGGACTTCCAGATGTGGTGTTGATGGAGGATGAACGAATCCCCGGCTACCTGCACCAGTTTCCCGAAGGATTTTTAAAATTAAACAAGCTTGGGTATGACCAATACAAGGATTCATTCAATCCAGCAAAAGTAGCGGCCGTTCAGAATAAAGATGGAGATTTCATTGCGGCTCCATGGGATATTGGGCCGGCAGGTGTGTTTTACCGTGTGGATTACTTTGAGAAGGCCAATGTGGACCCTAATTCCATCCAAACTTGGGATGATTATATTGAGGCCGGTAAGAAAATTAAAGCTGCAACGGGTGCTCAGATGCTGCCGATTGATATCCCGAACTATGACGGTGTCTTCCAAATGATGATGCAGCAGCAAGGGCTTTCTTATTTTGATAAAGACGGGAAAATTACCCTCGAATCCAAGGAAGCAATCAGGGCAATGGAGGTCATCAAGAAGCTTCATGATGCCAATCTAATCCTTAATAATAAAGGCTGGGACGGGATTGTAACCGCAACTGTAAATGGCAGTGTCGCCACTGTTCCTTATGGCGTCTGGTATGCGGGTTCGATTATGGACCAGGCTCAAGATTTAAAGGGGAAATGGGATGTCTTCTATTTACCAAGCTTTGAAAAAGGCGGCACGAGATATGCGAACGTAGGAGGTTCGTCCTTATTAATTCCTTCAACTAGCAAAAATCAATCGGCTGCCTATGCCTTCGTTGAATTTTTTACGACCGATCAAGCCTCACAATTGTTAGGTTTTGAAAAATATGGACTTTTCCCATCCTTGAAGGAAACCTACAGTGCACCACAATTTACATCCAATAGTGAGTATTTTCATAATAGCCCGATTTTCAAAAAATTTGCCGATATTGTCGATCAAGTACCAAGAATCAATGTGAATGAACACTTAGCAAAAGCAAGTGCTCTAACAAGTAATGCCCAGGCAGCCATTTTACTTGAAAATAAATCGGTGGCGTCTGGTTTAAAGGATGCACAAAAACAATTAGAAAATGAAGTCAAAAAATAATTTTAAGGAGAGCTGAGAGGTCATGTTCCAACTCCTCTCAGCTCTTTCTTTTTACTTAAGTTAGGGAGGTGGCTCGCTTGGATCAGACAGAAAAGGTTGTAAATACCACGGCAAACGTTCATGTCAAAACGAGAAAAAATGTGTTAACTCCAAAAAATGCTCCCTATTTCTTTATCGGGCCGGCATTTCTATTAATCTTAATATTTACCGTCTATCCGGTTATTTCTTCGTTTATTTTGAGCTTTCAAGAGGTTCGTGGATTACAGAAGTCATTTGTGGGATTTGCTAATTATTCCCGCTTATTCCATGATCCCATTTTCTATAAATCTCTATTAAATACCTTTCAGATTTTGATCGTCCAAGTCCCAATCATGCTCTTTTTATCATTATTAATCGCGGTGGGACTCCATTCCTCGATGCTAAAAGGCAAGGCATTTTTTCGAATCTCTTATTTCATGCCAGCGATTACAGCCCTAGTAGCCGCCTCGATTGTCTTTATGATTCTACTAGATGAGCACTTCGGGCTGGTTAACTATTTCTTATCATTTATAGGATTGGATGCTATTTCTTGGTTAAACACTCCATTTTGGGCAAAGGTCTCGGTAATTCTTGTTATGACTTGGAGATGGACCGGATATAATATGGTGATTTTTTTAGCAGGTTTGCAAAATATCCCGTCTGAATTATATGAAGCAGCGAGTATTGATGGAGCAGGAAAAGTGAAGCAATTTTTCATGATTACGATTCCACAATTGAAGCCTGTGTTTATTTTTACCGTTGTGATGTCAACCATTGGTACTTTGCAGCTTTTTGATGAGCCGTTTATTTTGACCAATGGCGGTCCAAATGCCGCCACGATGACGATTACGCTCTATCTATATGAAACAGGCTTTAAGTTTTTCGATTTTGGCTATGCGTCCGCGATTGCCTATGTTCTCGTTATCATTACGGCCATCATTTCCTGGATCCAAATGAAGCTGGTAGGTGATGATGAATGATTGCTACTAAAAAAATAGGGATTTATAGTTTATTGATTGCCGGGGTCATCTTATCGATTGGACCATTCTATTGGATGCTGGTCGGTTCTACCCTGCCGTCAGGAGAGATTTTTCATCTGCCGCCTAAGCTTCTGCCAGGTGATTATTTAGCGAAAAACTTTCAATCCCTGAATGAGTCGTTAGGGATTGCGAAAATTTTCTGGAATTCCTTATTTATTGCCCTTGTTTATACGTTCGTCAGCACGCTTATTAGCGCGATGGCTGGCTATGCTTTTGCCAAATTTCAATTTAAGGGAAAGAAGGTATTCTTTTTCATTATTTTATGTACCTTAATGATTCCATCACAGGTAACCTTGATTCCATTGTTTGAAATGATGGTCTCCTTTAATTGGCTGAATACCTATCAAGCGATTATTTTGCCAACGCTCGCTTCTCCCTTTGCGATTTATTTAATGAGGCAGAATATGAAGGCTGTGCCAGACTCGATTATTGAGGCATCGAGGGTGGATGGGGCAGGGGAATTACGAATATTCTTTACTGTCATTCTCCCAGTAACAAGGCCGGCGCTTGCAGCCGTTTCTATTTTTCTGTTTATGTCCCAATGGAATAGCTTACTTTGGCCGCTTATTACGATGAATTCAAAAGAAATGTTTACACTGCCTGTCGCATTATCGAGCTTAATTGGAATGGCGCGGATTGATTATGGGCAACTCATGCTAGGAACCACTTTATCGACCATTCCAATAATGATCTTTTTCTTACTTTTGCAGAGGCATTTTATCTCTGGGATTTTGGGTGGATCGGTAAAAGAATAAACATCAAGGAGTGATACTCTTATGAAAAACATAAAGAGATGGGAAGATATCCATACAGACGGCATTAGCCGCTTAGCCCCTCGGGCTCACTATATCAGTTACTCAACTCGTGCGGCGGCAGAAACTGTTGATGCCCGTCAAGCTCATTACTATCAAAATCTTAATGGAAAGTGGAAATTTATTTTCCTTGAAGCACCGGAATATGGGCCGGATGGCTTTTATCAAGATGAATTGGACCTTAAGGAATGGGATGATATTACAGTTCCTGGGAACTGGCAGCTGCAGGGCTACGGAAACATGCATTATTCGGATTTGTGGTATAACTTTCCGATAATCCCGCCACGTGTTCCTACTGATAATCCGACTGGGATATACCGGCGCGAATTTAAGTTGGACCGTAACTTTTGCAAAGAGCAATTGATCCTTCGCTTTAATGGCGTCGATTCGGCCTTCGAATTGTATGTAAACGGAGAATTCGCGGGCTATAGTAAAGGTGCACGGATTCAATCTGAATTTGATATTTCTGATTTATGCCGTGAAGGAGTGAACTCCTTGACAGTAAGGGTATTCCAGTGGTCAGATGGGACTTATTTAGAGGACCAGGATATGTGGTGGTTAAGTGGAATTTTCAGGGATGTTGAATTGTATTCTAGACCTATTCTTGGACTCTATGACTATACCGTAAAAACGGAGTTTGATCGTGAATGGGAGGATGCAACACTATCAGTGTCCGTTCAATTGACTGAACTGCGAGATCAAACCATTGTTTATGAATTAATTGACCAGGAAGGAATTCAAGTTTTTATTGAGGAAAAAAAGGCGGACGAACCTTTATGTAAAAATATTATTGCACCTTTAAAGTGGAGTGCGGAGCAGCCAGCTCTCTATCATCTTTATATGACGGTTATGGCAGATGGAAATATTATAGAAGTGATTCATCAGCATGTGGGCTTTCGCTCGATTGTGTTGGCCGGGGATACATTCCTCGTCAATGGGGTGGCGATCAAGTTTAAGGGCGTAAACCGCCATGACTATAATCCCAAGACCGGGCGTGTGGTGACGAAAGAGGAGATTGAGCGGGATATCAAGACGATGAAGCAACACAATATTAACGCCATCCGGACGGCTCACTACCCGAATGCTCCTTATCTTTATGACCTTTGCGATTTTTATGGCATGTATGTCATTGATGAAACGGATTTAGAATGCCACGGCTTTGAACTGACTGGAAATTACGATTGGATCAGCGATGATCCTGCGTGGGAAACGGCTTATGTTTCAAGGCTTGAGCGGATGATTGCACGTGATAAAAACCATCCTTGTATTATCATGTGGTCGCTTGGCAATGAATCCTCATTTGGCAGCAACTTCCGTGCCATGGCCAAAAGGGCGAAGGAAATGGATCCGACACGGCTTGTCCATTATGAGGGAGATTTTGAGGCAGAAGTGACTGATGTTTACAGTACGATGTACACGTGGCTCGAGCCTTTTAAGGAAAGGCGGACAATGGATCAGGTTATTGAAAAATCGACAAAGCCGCATATTCTCTGTGAGTATGCCCATGCGATGGGGAATGGACCTGGCAATCTAAAAGAATATCAGGATTTATTTTATAAACATGATAAACTGCAAGGCGGATTCATTTGGGAATGGTTTGATCACGGAATTGAAACCGTGGCGGAGGATGGTTCGGTTTACTACAGGTATGGCGGAGATTTTGGTGATGATCCGACGAATGGCAACTTTTGTATTGATGGGTTGATTATGCCAGATGGGACGCCGTCACCAAGCTTATTTGAATATAAAAAGGTGGTTGAGCCTGTTCAAACGGAATGTATCGATATTGAAAATGGTGTGTTCCGTCTCATTAATCGATATGATTTTCTCTCATTGGATCATTTGGAATTAACCTGTTCACTTTATGAGGATGATAGGTTATTAGAAAGCTTTCCTGTGGAGCTTCCGGCGCTTGCCGGACGTGAATTAGCAGTGATTCAGCTGACTGCAGGGAAGGATATGGAGAAAATCAGCGGTGCCCATTATTATTTAGTATTTTCATATAAACTAAAACATGATACACCATGGGCTGCGAAGGGCCACGAATTAGCAAATGCTTCCTTCGTGCTCCCAGGGAAAGAGAAGATGCCGAAAGTTCATTTAGATGGAGAGCTTCAGGTTAAAAAGGAAGGCGCATTGCTAAATGTCAGCGGTACCGACTTTACCGTAACATTTGATTGTGTCAAAGGAACATTAAAACAAGTAATCCGTAATGGTGTGGTTGAAATTGAAAAGGGACCGAAGTTCAATTTTTGGCGGGCGCCAATTGATAATGATATGTATCTTTTAGATGATTATCGCAAGAAATATTTTATGCATTTAGGCCATGAAATTGTTGAGGATATCCAATATGAATTGAAAGACGGAGTATTTGAGTGGCAAACGGATACCCTTTACGGTACAACAAACAGTTCTTGGTATTATCAAATACAATATCATTACAATATTTATCCAGATGGCGATGTGGTTTGCCGTATTAATGGGGTTGCCTCCGGTGTGAAGGAAAATGCTCCGATCATGATCCCGCGTTTAGGAGTGCACATGCATCTAAATCGAGATTTTGCTGAAACCCAATGGCGTGGCAGAGGACCGGGTGAAAGTTATCCGGATTCAAAGGAGGCAAATCATTTAGGAGTTTTCAGTTCATCTGTCGAGGAGTTGTTTACTAATTATGTGAAGCCGCAAGAAAACGGCAACCGTTCAGATTGTGACTGGGTAAGCTTTACGGATCAAGCAAATAACGGACTCATGTTTATCACGGATGAAACGTTCAACTTTAGTGCTTCTTATTTTGAAATCGATGACCTTGAGAAAGCAAAGCACACGATCGATTTGAAGCCTAGGGATTATCTAGTTTTGAATCTGGACTACAAACAAAATGGGCTCGGCAGCAACTCCTGCGGCCAAAACCAACTAGAAAAATACCGCTGCAAATTCGAAGACTTCACCCTAGCATTCCGGATTTCCCACTTCAACAGTGAAAAAGTAACCGCAATAGAACTAGGGCGTGAATATTGATAGAGTCTTATTGGTGTCCACCGCACGAAGACAATTGTCCTCGGGCGGTGCCTGACACCATTACTCATTTTTCAAGCATATTTTTGGTGGTTATGTTCGTTAAGTGTTTGGGTGTAGTGCATGGTGAGGTTTTCGAATATTTGATCCCATTTTTGTGTTAGTGCGTATTTTCTTCCTGCAATTCCCATTTGTTTCCTTAGCTCGAAATTTATTAAAAGATGGATAATGGAATTTTTGAATTCCTCCACATTCCCCGCTGGACATAAATGGCCAGTAACCCCAGATTGAATAATGTTCTTCACACCTCCAGCATTCGCCCCGATTACGGGGGTTCCACTTGCAAGGGCTTCAAGAACAACATTCCCGAAGGTTTCAGTAGGGGAGGGAAACACAAATAAATCGGAAGCTGAGTAGACTTCAGCTAATCGATTTCCGCTTAGATATCCGGTAAACGTCATGTTGGTAGCTGTTTGAAGAGCCTCCAACTCCTTACGTAACGGGCCGTCTCCGACGATAAGCCAATGTATTTTTTCATTTATATCTTTAGGAATGGATTTTGCAATAGCGAGAAGTGTTTCGATATCTTTTTCAGGGGCCAATCTGCCAACAAACGTCAGCAGATATTTTTGATCTAGGCCGTATCGCTCATAAACTGAAGTTTTATTATAATGAGGATGGAAAAGCTGGCAATCCACGCCGCGCGGCCAAATTTCTAAGTTTGAAAATCCACGTTGCATTAGCTGCCTTAAGGTTTCACTAGAGGGTACGAAAAGCTTTTCACATGTTCGATGAAACCAATGCATATATTTCCAGACGATTGTGGTTAGAAATTGCAGGTCATAATATTTCAAATAATCATCGAAATTGGTGTGATAGGAACCAACGAGGGGGATGTTTAATTTTTTGGCATAATAAATTCCACAGAGCCCGGCACTAAACGGAGTAGCCACATGAATTAAATCGGGTGAAAAACGTTGTAATTCTGATTTGAGGGAAAAAGGATTTGGAAAAGCCAAACGGCATTCAGGATAAAGGAAAAAAGAGAGGCTCCTTAAGCGATGAATATTGTCAGAGACATACTCCCTGCCGTTCGAATCAGGTGCAAAGATTTTAAAAGTAATACTCTTCGTTTCAAAATAATCCGTCAGCCGCTTAAGCGTCCTGGCAACCCCGTTGACATCGGGATAAAAGGTATCAGTGAAAATAGCAATCTTCATAAAATCCCTCCTCACCGAATCTCTCACAACCATAATAAACAGAAGCATAAAATTCCCGTACCCATTCCAAGAATACCGCCAGCAAGAACGTCAGAAGGATAGTGAAGACCTAAGTAAATTCTTGATATTCCAACACACAGCCCTAGGGGGATGAGAAAAAAAGAAAGCTGCGGCAGGAATAATATATAAGGGGTCACAACGGCAAAAAACGCCGTTGTATGTCCCGAAGGGAAAGAATGATCCTTTAATGGATTGGCTGGGAACTTTGTTTCTTCTATTATCAAATAGGGTCTTTTTCTTGGCAGCAGCCGCTTAGCAAGCTGTACGGGAATATGGCTGGCCGATAAAGCAAGAGCGCTGGCAAGGGCAATCAATCTAGTTTCCCCTGGCGAGATGAAAAGGAGAACGAAGGCTGCAGCGATGGTAATATCCGCTCCGCCAAAATGTGTAACCACACGGAAAAATAGATTTAACAGCTTTTTATCAAAATGCCGATTCACCGTTTGAAACACACGGCAGTCGAAGCCATAAAACACATTGATCCATCTCATCATCGCCACTTCCCCTTAAAAATTAATAATACGTAACGCATCTTTTGGTCTATCTCTATAAACATCAGGTCTACCAATCGAGAGATACGTAATCGGATGCTTTTGTATTTCCTCGAGTGAGTAACAATTTCTTCCGTCAATAACAATAGGTTCTTTCATATAAGTTTGAAACATACTCAGCCGGACATGCTTTATTTGTTCCCACTCTGTCGCAATGATAGCTATGTCGGCTTCATAAAGAGCGTAGTGAATATTGTAGGCATATTCGATGCTATCCCCTAAAACCTTTTTAGCATTCGGGATGGCAATCGGATCATAAGCTCTAACATGCGCGCCTTCCTGAAGAAGTTCTTTAATAATTTTCAACGAAGCAGCTTCCCGAACATCATCGGTATCAGGTTTAAATGCTAAGCCTAGTACAGCTACTTTTTTATTTTTTAACGAACCAAGCATTTCCTTCGCTTTTAAAACCGGAAGGGTTTGCTGACGGTTATTTACTTTTATGACAGCCTCGAGCAATTCGAATTGGTGCTTGGCATTTCCCGCAAGCTGGACAAGTGCTCTTGTATCTTTTGGAAAGCAAGAACCGCCATACCCAATGCCGGCCTTAAGAAAATCATGGCCGATCCGTTTATCTTGACCAATTCCAAATGCCACTTCCTTGATATCGGCCCCAACTTTATCACAAAGATTGGCAATTTCATTGATAAAGCTTATTTTTGTAGCTAAAAAGGCATTAGAAGCATACTTAATCATTTCTGCACTTTTTATGTCTGTTTTCATTATGGGAATCTTCAATGGCAGATAAATTTGCTCAATAATCGATGCAGCATAAGGATCATCAGCACCAATCACGATCCGGTCTCCTTGGAAAAAATCAAGGACAGCAGATCCTTCTCGAAGAAACTCAGGAGCCGCGACCACCCCGACCTTAATAGCAGAAGACTTTCGGCTTTGAATAATCTGTTTAATTAACTCATTAGTTCCAACCGGGACTGTGCTTTTTGTACATACAATTACATCCTTATCGATATAATGAGCAATGGTATGTGAAACCACATGGATGTATTTTAAATCTACTGAACCATCCGGTTGTTCAGGAGTACCGACCGCAATGAAAATGATATCAGCTCCTGAATAGGCGTGCTCGGGGTTCATGGTAAATTGCAGCTGCCCGTTAAGTAGATTTTTTTCAATGAGTGACTCTAGTCCAGGCTCATAAATCGGAGAACGGCCGTTTTGAAGCATGTCAATTTTGTCTTTTTCAATGTCTATGCATGTTACGTTATGTCCTATATCAGCTAAACCAGCACTTGTGACAAGTCCTACATATCCTGCTCCAGCAACGGTAATCTTCATCCAATCCCTCCAATGAGTTTTATAATTCCATTTTATTAGGGAATGATGGATTTTTTCTTAACCTAGTGTTAAGAGAGTGTAAAGTCTATGTATAGAAAGACAGATCAAAATGTTTTGTCAACTTTTATGAAGATATTATAAAGAAAACTAGGAATTTAGCATTATGTACAGAGTAATAGAATTACATAAAAACCAGCTTAATCAAGTTTCATAAATTTTTGCCCTGTTAAAAAATACCTAATTTTAGAAATGGTAAAGATCCCTTTCTTTACAAATCTTTACATGTGCTTAAAATTCCCCCTCTATAATGAAACCCATATTAAAAATTGATTCTGAGAGGGGATAGCCGTGCCCATCAAAGCAGTTAGAGAAAAAAGGAGCTAAAGTTCCAAATCATTAATGAAGGAGTTGTCTTTTATGTTTTCTAATATTGGTATTCCAGGATTAATCCTTATACTTGTGATTGCACTCATTATTTTCGGACCTTCGAAGCTGCCGGAAGTCGGCCGTGCCTTTGGCCGGACTTTATCAGAATTTAAAAAGGCAACAAAGGAATTAGTTTCGAGTGAGGAAAAAGAAGAAGAGAAAAAGCCTGATTTAACATCAGTGAAAAAAGAAGGATAAGACTCGTTTTTAGAGTGGACGGGGTGTACCCGTCTGTTTTTTCTATAGGCTGTGTTTAAGGTCCCTGTTGATTTTTTTGGCCCTGTTGATTGGAGCGGAAGGCGCGAGACTCCTGCGGGAGTACGGGTCAGGGGAGACCCAGCAGGCGCTTAAGCGCGGGCGATAGGGGACACGGGACCCCAAAAAGGGAAAAGCAGAGTCTGCAATAAAAGCGATAGAGGACACGGGCCAGCTGTAAACAAAAGCCTTGTGTCCTCGATAACAAAAATTACTTTACAGATTGTCGTTTATTAGATTCCCTAATCACTTCCACATAAAACTTAATCGCGTTAATGTAATTTTCAATAGTAACATGTTCATTCGTTCCATGCATCCGATTAAGATCCTCGGAGGTGATCTGCACAGGGAGGAACCGGTAGGTATTCTTGGAGACAGGATCATATTGCCGTGCATCAGAGCCGGCAAACATTAAATAGGGTGCAACAACAGCATTGCTATAAACATTTCTAGCCGCCTGCTGAATCGACTTGAATTGCCAGCTGTTAACCGAGGATACCTTTGAAGCTTCGCTCCCAGTCACTGTCACCTTTATATCTTTATCTTCAATCGTATCTTTAATGAATCGTTTTACTTCTTCCAAAGAATCCCCTGGCATTAGCCGAAGATTAATGATGGCAGAGGCCTTTTCAGGCAAGGCATTGTATTGCTCGCCAGCTTGAAAAATCGTTGGCGCGATTGTAGTTCGAATTAAAGCGGCAGATGCGGGTTGACCTAGTAAAATTTTTTCAATAACCGGTTCAAAAATCGCTTTGTTGGCAAACACATATTTCATTCCGAAGCTCATTTCAGGAGCAACGAATTCAAACATGTCTTTCCCAGGGCCTCTAAGGTCGCCTTTAAACTGGGTATCCTCTAATTTAGCAATCGCACTGGCTATTCTTCCAATATTGGTGTGATCCTTTGGCTGGGAGGAGTGGCCGCCGCTGCCTTCAATCGATAATTCCGCCGTCGCTGATCCCTTCTCAGAAATACCGACAACACCAACTGGCAGAGTCACACCTGGCACCATGTTTTCAACAATCGCTCCGCCTTCGTCTAACACATATTCAAATGTTATTCCTCTCGCCTTAAGAGTATCGACGATTTTACTTGCCCCTTCGTCACCGCCGATTTCTTCGTCAAAGCCAAACATAAAATACATATCCCGGTCTGGCTCATAGCCTTCTTTTAATAGATAATCAACAGCTTGCAAAATGCCAATGACGCCAATTTTGTCATCTAAGGTTCCCCGTCCCCAAATTCGGCCTTCTACCACGGCACCGCTGAAGGGATCCTGCTCCCAATTGGCTTCCGTTCCTTTTAATACAGGGACAACATCATAATGGCTCGTCAGGCCGATAGGGTTCTTATTAGCATTGGAACCTTTCCATTTATAGACTAGGGCATAGCCATTTACTTTTTCAAACGAAAGCTTCTGATGGATCTCTGGAAAACTTTCTTCCAAAAAAGTAATAAACTTATCGAATTCCTTAAAATCAAATTTACTCCGGTCTTGGTAGGAGACGGTTTTATATGTAATCGCTTTGGATAAATGTTGAACCGCTTCATCTTGGTTTATCGTCACTTTTGCAGGATGTGGCGAAGGTTGTTTCGATCGTACATTGAAAGTATTGAAACCGGTTACAATTAAGAATAATAAAATAAGACCACCAAGTATAATGAAAGACAGTTTTCGTTTTTTCAATGTCATTCCCCCATATTTTCTCTATACATTTTATATTACTATATTTTTTAAATAGTAGGAATTTTGTTAAAAATAAAGATAAATCTCGAATTTTAAATATTTGAATTTGAGATAAATTGAAGATATAATGAAAGATGTAAATACAGGACTATTACTGAATAAAGTAGGAATTGAAAAAGTAACCATATGGATAAGAATAATGAGAGAGGTGTGACGATTATGGAGAAATTCCATCAATCACCAAATATATATGTTGGCGAGGTCAATATTAAGGTGAAAAATTTAGATTACTCGCTAAATTTTTACCAAAATATTATTGGTTTTCAAGTTTTGGAGAAAACGGATCGTAAAGCAGTCTTAACCACGGACGGGAAAACACCATTAGTGACGCTTGAGCAGCCTGCAGATGTCATTCCAAAAACAGGCCGTACCTCAGGGCTGTATCATTTTGCAATTTTACTGCCTACCCGCTCAGACTTATCCGTCTTCTTGCGGCATCTGCTTCAAACCGGCTATCCGTTAGGGGCGGCAGATCATTATGTCAGTGAAGCGTTGTATCTTAATGATCCGGATGGAAATGGGATTGAAGTATACCGAGACCGCCCTTCATCAGAGTGGACGTGGAACAACGGATTCGTCTCAATGGCAACAGAAGAACTTGATGGAGAAGGAATCCTGGCAGAAAGCAATGCCGAGTGGAAGGGCTTGCCGGCTGGCACGCTAATGGGGCATATCCACCTCCATGTAGGTGATTTGCAAAAGGCAGAAGAATTTTATACAAAAGGGCTTGGGTTTAAGACTGTAAGCTACTACCCACAAGCGGCTTTCCTTTCTACAGGCGGCTACCATCACCATATAGCCATCAATACGTGGCAGGGGGTTGGTGTAGAGACTCCGCCGAAAAACAGTGTCGGTTTAAATTGGTACACACTTGTTTTTCCGGACGAATATACTAGAGAGGGCATCATAAACCAATTGAAGCATATAGGTGCCCAAATCACTAAAGAAGCTGACTATTATGTAACAAGTGATCCATCCGGAAACCAAATTCGATTAGTGATTTAACATACGTTGGGGGAAAACAAATGATGGACGTAAAACAACAGAACGACCATTCTGGAATGGAATTTGGCATTTATACATTAGCTGATTTAGGTCCTGACCCACTTACAGGTAAAACAATCAGTGCTGGAAAGCGTCTCCAAGAAATAATTGAAGCAGCAAAAATCGCTGATCAGGCAGGTCTCGACTTATTCGGTGTTGGAGAACATCACCGGTTAGACTATGCAGTATCAGCACCGCCGGTGGTCTTATCTGCTATTTCTCAAGTGACAAAAAGAATAAGACTGATAAGTACGACAACAGTATTAAGTACAGTAGATCCCGTTCGTTTATTCGAAGATTTTGCGACACTCGATCTCTTGTCTAATGGGAGGGCAGAAATTATGGCCGGGCGTGGGGCTTTTGTTGAGTCCTTCCCACTTTTCGGATATGACCTTGAAAATTATGATGATTTGTTTGAAGAAAACATTAAGTTGTTTCAAGAGTTGAATGCAAACGAAAGGGTTACATGGAAGGGACGTTTTCGGTCACCATTGTATAATGCCGAAATTGCCCCCCGGCCAGCTCAAAAAAATATCCCATTATGGGTTGGAGTTGGCGGGACTCCTGAAAGTGCTGCAAGGGCTGGAAGATTAGGAACGGGCTTAGCATTAGCAATCCTCAGCGGTGATCCAATTCAGTTTAAGCCTTTAGTCGATGCATACCGGCAGGCCGCAGGAAAAGCAGGTCATGCTCCTGAGTTGTTAAAGGTTGGTGTGACAGGTCATACCTATATAGCGGAAACAACTCAAAAGGCGAAAGAAGAATTTTTTCCTTATTACGCTAACTACTGGGAATACTTCAATTTTCAACTGGGCAGGGACGCCAGCATGTCGAGAGCTGATTTTGAGCAACTGGCCAGTCCCGAAACCGCATTGTTTGTGGGAAGTCCGCAGCAGATTATTGAAAAAGTCCTCAGACAATATGAGTTATTTGGACATAAACGGTTTATCGCCCAGATGGATATAGGCGCTCTTCCTTTTGAGAAAGTGGCGAAAGGCATCGAGCTTTTGGCCACAAAAGTAGTGCCAGTCGTGCGACGGGAAATTGGAGCAAAATAATGAAATGGGTACCGACTTTAACTGAGTGGTACCCTTATTTATTTTATAAAACAAGATCTTTTTCCAATAATCCTACATGAATGAGACCATTGAGAATTCCATTATTAGAGGAGGAAGTGGTGATGACATCTGCGACAGCCTTTGCTTCAGGCACGGCATTACCCATTGCGATTCCCGTTCCGACCTCTGTCAGCATCTCCAAATCGTTCAACCCATCTCCAAAAGCAAAACTGTTTTCCATCTTCATATCCAATACTTCAAGCATTTTTCGGATGCCGACTGCTTTTGATGCCCCTTTTGGGAGAATATCGTAAGCACTATCATGCCACTTTACAAAACTAAGGTCAGGGAAGTTATCAAAATACAATTTTTCATCCTTACCTTCGCAGTAAAGATGTCCTTGATAAATGGAGGAATGTTTATAGAACTCGGTGTCCACTTCAGGATAGGCCATCATCAAAGCGTCGAAGCCAGACTCGATTAACGGATGATTTTTTTCGCTTACTTTAAAATCGTTGTGGCTGCAGTAGGCTAAGGCATGGCCGTTACTAGCGGTCATGGTTGTAAGTGATTGCAGCTTCTCTGGATCAATGGGGTTTGCGTAAATTTCCTTCCCTTCAAAGACTACATATTGCCCATTCATAGATACATAGGAATCAATATTTAATTCTTTTTGAATCCAGTAAAACATCTTTGGCACACGGCCAGTGGCAATAACGGTATGAATTCCTTTTTCCTGAAGCAAGCGAACAGCTTTCTTTGTAGTATCGGGAATGGTTTTTTCTTCAGTTAATAATGTTCCATCAATATCAAAAAACACAATTGGTTTTTGCATTTCATACACCTCCGGGAAAAATACAACACCGCCGTTACGCTCGGGAAGAATCTGATCACGCCAGCCTGGTGTTGTAAATCTTACAAAATTAGCATATTTTATGAAACGCGTTTCAGGTCAAGCGTTTTTTGGAAAGATTTTTGCGATAAAAAATAGACTTGAAGCATTACCAGCCTCAAGTCTAAACCGTTTTCCGTTCAATTAGCGTAACAGGTATTTCTTGGTGGATAATTTCACTGCTATCGTTCATACCTTGGTGAAATAGTTTTCTCCCGATTTCCAGCAGAGGAATTTCAATCGTCGAGATATTCATCATTTTTGCAATCGGCTGGTTATTGAAGCCAATTATGGCGAGATCGCCCGGTACCGAAAGGCTTCGTTTCTGTGCAGACAAGATGATCCCTGCTGCAACATCATCGTTGGTCACCAATAAGGCAGTGGGAGGATTCGGAATCTGCGCCATCCGTTCAATAACTTTCTCGCCATCTTCAAAGAAAAGACAATCCGCAAAAATATAAGAAGGGTCATAAGGAATGTGATGGTTCACATGAAAATCCTTAAAAGCCGCTTCTCTGAATCTGCTATTTGTTCCGGTGCGGCGGCCAATGCAGTAGCCGATGCTTCGATGACCTTTACCATGTAAGTATTCTAACGCAAACATGAAGCTTTTATAGTGATCGACAAAGGTTGAGGACACCTTTTTGTCTCTTGTATCTTCACACAAGACAATGGGTCCGTAGGGCAAATATTCTTCGATGGTCGACCATTCACATTCTCTCGAACAGATAATTAACGCATCAATCTGCTTTTGTTTCAACATTTGCATGGCATCCAGTTCTCTATCCTTCAAATAGTTAGTTTGAATTAATACCAGCTTGTAGTTGTTTTCCAAGGCTTCACTAGCGATCCCTTTAATTAATAAGGCAAAATAATGATGTTCAATGAAAGGAACAACGACACCAATAAGAAACGTTTTTCCCATGCTTAAATGGACAGCATTAATGTTTTGCTGATAGTTACTTTGCTTGATGGCCTCCAAAACTGCGATTCTTTTCTCCTCGCTTACATATGGGTGATTATTTAGCACACGGGACACCGTCGTTACCGATACACCAGCCATTTTTGCCAAATCTCTAATGTTTGTCATTTCATCACCTTATTATACTCAGTTACTTCCCATTGCTTGAAGTTCATTAACGGTTACAAACCTATATCCTTCGTCCGAAAGGGTTTTTAATATCCCTTCAATGGCCTCTAGCTCATTGTCAGTGCGATCATACATGGGATGCATCAGAATAATCGAACCCGGTTTGATATGATCGGCTACATACTTCACTTTATCAGAGGCAGTGGTGTAGTAGGTATCTGGCTCAAGATTCCAAGTGATCGTATCCTGATTGTGCTTATTGAGGTAGTAGGGCAATCCTAGCAGCTTTTTTCCATTAGGGGGTCGAAAATCGATTTCACCCTTGAATCCAGCCTCCCGAATTAAATCATCAGATTTTTCAATTTCCTCTTTGATATAGGAAGGGGATTTGAACACCATTCGATTATGGGAATAGGTATGATTGCCAACCTGGTGGCCTGCTTTTACGATTTTTGCTGCCTCTTCAGGAAATTTTTTGATCTCGCCGCCAATTAGAAAAAAAGTAGCTTTCGCATGATATTGATTAAGTAGTGGAAGGATTTGCTCGACATTTTTGGTTGGTCCATCATCAAAGGTTAAGGCAACCACCTTTTGATTGGTGTCCACTTGATTGGTTAAACCGCCGAAAAGCTGGAATGTTCGGGAATTCATTAATTTATAGGTTCCAAATAATAAAAGGATAATACAAATTACCAATCCGATAGAGAGTATTATTTTTTTCATAAAGACAGCCTTTCTTATTCTTAGAGATTGTTATAAAAATTATAGCAGAATGCTCTGGTAAACATTACTTGTTTGAGTGAGGTGCTTGACAATAAAAATAAATTCTATTATCCTTTTATAAAATTGATAGGAACAAAAAATTTCGTATAACTCCAATAATATGGTTTGGAGGTTTCTACCAGGAGCCAATAATTCCTGATTACGAAGAAGGTACACGTAACTGTATTTTCTTCGTAATCAGGAATTTTTTTTTATTTTAAAAAATTTTAAGGAGGTACACCATGAACTTTGAAAAGCTACCTAAAATAGAACTTCACTGCCATTTAGATGGCAGTCTTAGACCAGCAACGATTATTGATATTGCCAAAAAAGAGGGGATTATATTGCCTTCCTTTGATATAGAAGAGCTCCAAACGGATCTCATTGCACCGTTAGACTGTGAATCACTCGACGAGTATTTGGAGAAATTTGCAATACCCAACCTCGTGATGCAGTCGAAAGAAAATCTAAAAAGAATAACGTTTGAGCTGTATGAAGATGCAGCCAAGGAAAATGTGAAATACATGGAGGTTCGGTTTGCTCCCTTACTTCATACAAAAAAGGGATTAGAGGTTGAAGAAATCATCCAAAGTGTGTTGGAGGGTATGAAGGATGCTGAAGCTCAATTCGATATAAAAGGAAACCTAATCTTGTCATGTATGCGAACGATGTCTCCGGAAAGTGCTTTTGAGGTTGTTGAAAAAGGAAAGAGATTCCTAGGTAAAGGGGTTGTGGCTATCGATTTATGTGCTTCTGAAGAGGCCGGTTTCTCTAGAAAATTCGTGGAACCAATCGCCCTTGCCAAAGAATATGGCTACAGAGTCACCATTCATGCAGGTGAAACGGGAATCGGCGAAAATGTCCTGGAAGCTGTTGAGCTTTTGGGTGCTGAAAGAATCGGCCATGGGGTTTTTATCAGAGACTGTGAGGAGGCATATAACGTCGTAAAGGAAAAACAAGTGGTACTGGAAATGTGCCCGACAAGCAATGTCCAAACAAAAGCAGTGAGTCAATTTAGCGATCATCCCATCTATGATTTCCACAAGGATGGAATCAGAGTCACCGTAAATACAGACAACAGAACCGTATCCGATACAACGATGGCGAATGAATGCAGCATCATATTCGAAGAATTTAAGGCTAGTTACGAGGAATATAAACAAATCTACATCAACAGTGTTGAAGCATCCTTTGCTGACCAAGAAACAAAGGAAAAGCTCAGAAAGTATCTATAAAAAATGGGGAGCTATCCGCTCCCCAAAATAAATTATTTCATTGCATTGAAACTAACTGCTAATTTCGCTCCAACAACGGCATTGTTTTTTACTAAAGCAATATTGGCATCAAGGCTTTTGCCTTCGGTTAATTCTTTGACTTTACCTAGTAAGAATGGTGTTACATCTTTACCAGTGATGTGTTTTTCTTCTGCTTCCTTTAAAGCAGCTTCGATGACGCCATTAATGACTTTATCATCCATAGCGAATTCTTCTGGAATTGGATTGGCAATAACCGCTCCGCCCTTTAGGTTTAAATCCCATTTTACTTTTAGTGTTGAAGCGATTGTTTCTACAACATCAGCACGTAAGTTTAGCGGGAATTCACTTTTACGTGTATAGAAAGCAGGGAGTACATCGGTTTGATAGCCAATAACAGGTACACCTTTTGTTTCAAGATACTCCATGGTTAATCCTAAATCTAGAATTGATTTGGCACCCGCACAAATAACGGCTACATTTGTTTGTCCAAGTTCCTCAAGGTCTGCAGAGATATCCATAGTGGTCTCAGCGCCGCGGTGTGCTCCGCCAATACCGCCAGTGACGAAGATATTAATTCCTGCAGCTTCTGCGCAAATCATGGTAGCGGCAACCGTTGTAGCGCCAAGTTTTTTTGTAGCGATTAAATAGGCTAAATCACGTCGTGATGCTTTGGCAACATCTGAACTTTTCCCGAACATTTCAAGCTCTTCATCGGATAAGCCAATTTTAATTTTTCCATCTATAATGGCAATAGTAGCTGGTACCGCTCCATGATCACGGACAATTTGTTCCACTTCACGGGCAGTTTGAACATTCTGTGGATAGGGCATACCGTGAGAGATGATCGTAGATTCTAAGGCAACGATTGGTTTTCCTTGTTCCTTGGCAGTACGTACTTCTTCTGATAATGTAATATATTGTTTCATGATTATTCCTCCATGTCTTTTTGTAGTTTTTCTGCAGATAAATCCTGTCTGACTGTATAAGATGATTGCAGTGTTTTCGATGCATTAATGCTTCCAGCTTTGGCAATTTCAATTAAGGATTTGCCTTCTAACCAGGAGTAAATAACTGCTGAGGAAAAAGCGTCACCTGCACCTGTTACGTCGACAATTTCCTTCGTTTCAATAGAAGGAACATGAAAAACCCCTTCTGTTTTGTTGCCGATCATGGAGCCTTGTTTACCGTTGGTAATGACCACATTGGCTATCCCAAGTGACAGCCATTTTTCTAAAGTGTTTTTCCAATCTTCCTCATTTTTGATTTCCGTTTGGAAGTAAGCTTCAGATTCATCACGGTTTGTGATAAGCCAGGTAACACCGTCTAAGTCGTCTGGTAATCGATTAATCTTTGGTGATGAAACAGGTATTAAAACAATCGGCAGGTCATGGCTTTTGGCGAAATGACACAAGAATTGAAGAGTTTCTTTCGGACAGTTTAAATCGGCCATAATACATTTTGCTCTGCTCAGTAATACATCCTGCTTAACAAGCAGGTCAGGTGTAATTGCCTCATACACTTCCATATCCGCTAACGCAATAATTAATTCACCAGAGGAATCCAAAACTGCCGTGTAAGAACCAGTTGATTTTTCAGGGAATTGGGCCACTGTTTCTAAGTTCATGTATAGTGACGATGTTTCTTCGATGAATGACCAGTCTTTATCGGCGCCGCTCGTAGAGATAAGTGACACCTCAAGCCCAAGCCGTCCTAGGTTTTCAGCGATATTCCGTGCAACTCCGCCTGCATTGTGAGTGGCATAAATCGGATTGGACGTACCTAACTGGGCTTTTTCTTTGACGTGTAATTTACGGTCAATATTAGCCCCGCCGATACAAATAACGTGCTGTGATTCATTTAAAATATAAGCTCTGCCTAAAATATTTCCTTTCTTAATTAAACCAGAAATAATATTGGCAATAGAAGGCCGGGATAGGCCTAATATTTGGGCAAGCTCTTGCTGTGAAACATAGGGGTTCTTGCGTATTAAATCCAGAATCGTTTGCTCTTTCTCTGTCATACTTTCAGGCATAAAACTCACCCCATTTATCTTATACATACGTTATTACTTTGCACTAAAGGTTTTTAATTCTTCACGTGTTTCAGGAACTTTTACGGCACCAGATTTAATCTTTTCAATCCATTCTTTAACTGCAGCTTCAATTTCAGCTTTATTAGCAGCTTTTGCATTGATTGGTGCTAAGCCTACGCCATCTTCTGTTAAACCGTATAACGTGACTTCTCCGCCAGGGAAATTGCCAGCTTTTGTTTTGGTTGCAAGATCTTTAACTGCTACATCCACACGTTTTAAAGCGGATGTAAGGACAACATCCTGACCCATATCTGATTGATCTCGGTCTACACCAATGGCCCAAATGTCTTTACTCGGATCTTTTTTCTTTCGGTCATTTGCTTCTTTGAATAGACCGACACCGGATGCTCCTGCTGCGTGGAAGATTACATCCGCTCCCGAAGAATACATTTTAGAAGCGATCGCTTGACCAACCTCGGCCTTGTCAAACGCTCCTGCATATTGAACATCGACTTTTACCTCTGGTTTAGCAACTTTCACTCCGGCTAAGAAACCAATTTCGAAACGCTCGATAACAGGAATCTCCATCCCGCCAATAAAACCGATATGATTGGATTTTGTTGTTTTAGCCGCTGCTATTCCCGCAAGGAATCCGGCTTCTTGCTCTTTAAATAGAATACTTGCAACGTTTGGCAGCTTTACTTCCGCATCGACAATCGCAAATTTAGAATCTTTTTGTTGTTTAGCAATTTCCTCAACTGCTGATGGCATTAAGAATCCGATCGCATAAACTAAATCAAATCCTTGACGGACAAGTGTATTTAAGTTTGTTGTATAATCGGCATCTGATTTGGATTGAAGGTAATCATAGCCGCCTTTACCTTTTTTCAAGCCATTTTCTTTACCAAAATTTTTAAGACCTTCCCAAGAAGATTGGTTAAATGATTTGTCATCAACACCGCCGATATCTGTCACCATTCCGACAGAGAAGGTTTTTTCATTATCGGCTCCGTTACCATTTTTATCATTACTTTTTCCACAAGCACCTAAAAGCGTACCTGCAGCAAGAACAAGTGATAATGCCATTCCAATTTTACGTTTCTTCAATTTATGTTCCCCCTTATGATGGTTGTTTTAATGCGCCGAAATGCGCTCTAAACTTTTGTTTATTTTTTAAACTTATGTTTAGATTATACTTCGAATCATTAGTTAGGTCAACTAATTTGGAATTAAAAAAAGTGTCAGGCACCCTCCGTGGACATTTGTCCACGGAGGGTGCCTGACACCGTCGTATCTAGATTTCGATAATAACGGGAAGGATCATTGGTTTACGTTTTGTTTGGGTGAATAAATATTGCCCGACAGATTTTTTGATGCTTTGTTTCATTACATTCCATTGATGTCTGTTTTCTTCCTGCAGGTCGGTGACGGTTTTCTTCACAAGACGATTCACTTCTTTCAGGAGATCGTCGGAATTTCTTGCATAGACAAAGCCTCGGGTAATCGTATCCGGACCTGATATAATTTTTCGGTCTGTTTTGCTGATTGTTACTACAATGACTAGCATTCCGTCCTCAGAAAGCTGTCTTCGGTCGCGCAGCACAATCTCCCCAATATCACCGACACCCATTCCGTCTACATACGTATCTCCCGCAGGTATTCTCCTAGTTTGCCTGGCCACCCCGTTTTCAATATCGACGACATCTCCATTTTTAATAATGAAGGTATTTCCTTTCTCCACCCCAATCGCTTCAGCGAGAAGACGGTGATGGTGCAGCATTCGATACTCACCATGGATCGGAATAAAATAGGTTGGTTTCATGAAGGTAAGCATCAGCTTCAAGTCCTCTTGATAGCCATGTCCGGAAACATGCATTCCGGTTGTACTGCCAGATCCATAAATCACTTTTGCCCCCAGTTGAAATAAGTTGTCGATGATCTTTGAAACATCCTTTTCATTTCCGGGAATAGGAGAGGCTGCTAAAATAACCGTATCTCCAGGGTAAATAGCTACATCACGATAGTTGCCGCTGGCTAGGCGGGCAAGGGCGGCCATTGGTTCCCCCTGACTTCCGGTACAGAGAATCGCGACCTTTTCAGGAGCCAGTTTATCTACTTCCATTGCCTCAATCAACATTCCCTCCGGCACATCAAGATAACCCCGTTCAATTGCGACAGAAACCACATTCACCATGCTCCGGCCTAAAAGAGCCAGCTTTCGGTTTGTCTTGATAGCTGCCTCCACGACTTGCTGAATTCGATTCACATTAGATGCAAAGGTCGATACTAATATTTTTCCTGTCGCATCCATAAATGCCTCTTCCATATGGTGGCCTACCATTTGTTCTGATGGGGATAGTCCAGTTCGTTCGGCATTGGTGCTTTCCGAAATTAAAGCTATTACACCTTTGCTGCCGATATCGGCCATTTTATGGATATCGGAAAATTGGTTATTAGCTGGTGTTAAATCAAATTTGAAATCCCCGGTATGGACAACGTTTCCTTCAGGTGTATGAAAAACAATGCCCAGACAGTCAGGAATACTGTGACTGACACGGAAAAAGGAAACACCTATCTGGCCAAGCTCAAGCCTGGACTCCGAGTCAATTGGAATCAATTTGGTATCCCCTTTAAGGCGATGCTCGTCCACTTTTAATTCGATTAACCCCAAAGTAAATTGGGTTGCATAAATGGGTACATTTAATTTTTTTAAAAAATAAGGAATCCCGCCGATATGATCTTCGTGCCCATGGGTCACAAGTAAAGCTTTTATTTTTTCCTGATTCTCATCTAAATAAGTCATATCAGGGATGATCAAATCAATCCCTAACAAACTCTCATCTGGAAATTTACCGCCGCAGTCGACGACAATAATATCGTCATCATATTGCACCACGTACATGTTTTTTCCGATTTCATTGATGCCGCCCAAGGCGAAAATGGATAATGTATTTTCATTGCTTCGCAAGTTGATATCCTCCCATTTCCCATTGAATGACATTAGTATCCCCTTATAAAATTTCTTTATTTAGCAGGTTCTTTTAATAAATTGCGTTCCTTCCCCATAATTTTGCGTGTTTTCGATATTTTTCTTCTATTATAATGATTACTAAAGAAAAGAAACGGGGAGAAAGAGGGGGAGAGTGAATGAAAAATGAATCGGATCTTCTTAAGGAAGAGATAAGGTATAAAATTGTTGCTGATCACACATCGGACGGTATAGTTCTTGTTGATAATCAAGCAATTGTTCGTTATGTATCACCATCCATTCAACAAATTTCAGGTTTTACCGTTCAAAAATATGAGGGAATGGATGCCTTCGAAATTATTCACCCAGAGGACCGAGACCGAGTCCGCTCCTTACACGTTCAAGTGATTCAAACTAAAATGCCAATGGATTTGGAATACCGTTTGCTGCACTCACACGGTACAACCGTTTATGTTGAGACAAAGGTGAAGCCTGTTTTCGATAGTTTTGGGAATGTGAAATATGTTGTAGCCGTCGTAAGAGATATAACGGAGCGAAAAAAGACGGAGCAATTACTCGAGAATATTTTGGAAAGTGTAAACGCGGCAGTTTGGTCAACGGATAAGGATTTTTCCCGCTTAACCTTTTGTTCAGGAAGCATTGAAAAATTAGTAGGCATCCCAAGGCATGAGATAATTAATAGTCCAATACGTATGCATGATCATATCCATCCGGATGATAATGAGATGCTCATGGGAGAAGCGAAGGATAATCTAGATCAAGGAATGGCGGTCAATAGTCAAATCCGATTCATCCATGGAGAAGGAGAAACAAGGTGGAATCAAATGATCATCCAACCTTATATGAATAATATGGGCGAGATTGAACGTCTTGATGGCATAAGCCTGGATATTACCGAGAAAAAACGGTCTGAGTTGGCATTAGAAGAGAGCGAGCAGCGATATAAGTCCTTATTTGAGAATAATTTGGATGGGGTTTTTTCCATTGATTTAAATGGAGATTTTGTCAATGCTAATCGATCATTTGAAAAAATTTCAGGTATCGATTTTGATAAACTTACTGACCGGTGTTTTCTCGGGTTGATATATGATGAGGACCATATCGATGTTTATCAAGTTCTTTCAGAGGTCATGAAAAAGAGGGAACCAAAGGACGTCGAATGTCGGATCCTTCGGTCAGGGCAAAGAGAGCAGCGTATTGTTAATATTACCTTTGTTCCTATCTTCCTTTCCGGTCAACTCAATGGTGTACATGGCATCGTAAAAGACATTACCGAGCGCAAAAAGGAAGAGCAGGAGTTAATCCAAAGTGAAGAAAGATATAAGTCGCTGACAGAAAGCATCAACCGTTTTTCTAACGACCTTGCCAACGTCATGAAAGTAACAGATCTTGAGAATCGACTAATAGATGAAGTAAAGCAGGTACTTCCAGTTACCGAAGTATCCATTGAAGAAGTACCTAGAGACCATCAAGAAGTTCTCAATAGCAAGAATGAAAAATGGGTCAAGATTACCGAAAAGGAGCAATGGATTTATTTAAGGATAGGTATCAAGCAGCCATTGCTAAAGATGGAGGAAGAGTGGCTTGAAACAGCCGTTCATTATGTCACCATCCTTTATGATAATTTGCAGCGGACTGAAGATCTGATGAAACGTCTAGAGGACATGGTCACCTATAACATAACTCCAAAATGGATGCTAAAACTTTTGTATAGATTATCGGAAAAGGAACGGGCATCCCTTTCGAGCGACTTGCATGATTCTGTTCTGCAGGATTTGATTATCTGGTACCGCAAGCTGGAATCATTGCGATCGTCTTCTTCTTTTCATAATGAAACAAAGGATGAATTGATGCAAATTGAAGAGGGGCTGCTGGATGCGATCCATCAAATCCGCATTACCTGCAATGAATTGCGGCCTCCGTTTCTCCTAAAAATGGGACTGGTAGCATCGTTAAAAAGCCTATTTTCCTATGCACGGATGTTTTCGAATTATGAAATTGATTTTTCAGCAACGGACCTACAAAATCCGCTGACGGAAGATCAGATATTGGGGTTGTATCGGATTGTACAAGAGCTGTTAAATAATGCGAATAAGCATTCAAGGGCGACAAATGTAACGATGAAATTAACCAGTAATAAGGATACGATTCATTTTTCTTATGCTGATAATGGGGTAGGAATGGATTTATCTGGTTATGGAGGTTCATTTAAACATATGGGAATTGCAGGAATTAAAAACAGGGTTCTTAGTTTAGAAGGGAAAGTAGAACTATATTCTGCTCCTCAACAAGGTTTTCAAGTAGATATTAATATCCCAACAACTATGCAGCAAAAAGGTGATTACTATGGAAATATTATTAGTTGATGATCATAGATCGGTTGTCGAAGGAACCAAAATGTTAATTGAAGCAGAGCCGGATATGAATGTCACGATTGAGACAGATGTCTATCTGGTTTCGGACCTGGTACGTCTTAAGAATTTTGATGTGATTCTTTTTGATTTATATATGCCGAATATAAATGGAGCTGATTTGGCACGAAAGGTGCTCGCCGATGTCCCGGACGCCATCATTCTGATTTATTCAGGATTCGATATTGCGCCGCATTTTAATTTGCTCATGGATTCAGGTGTCTCTGGCTTTATTTCAAAAACCTCCACTCGCGAGCAATTGGTTCAGGCGATAAGAAGTGCTGCAAGGAAAGAGGCTATCATCCCGATGCAGCTGCTGAAACAATTGAGACGCCAAGAAATTGTGGTTCAAGGCGAGAACACAAATGAAAAGACCACCATCGGCAAAAAAGAAGAAAAACTCCTGCGCGAATTGGCGAAGGGGCATAGCAATAAAGAAATTTCCAAGACATTGCTGATCAGCCAGCGGTCATTGGAATATAGTCTGACAGAACTTTTTCAAAAACTAAATGTGAATTCACGGGTGGAAGCCATCAAAAAAGCGAAAAGCCTGGGGATTCTGCCAGCAGAGGATTTACATTAGGTGAGACCGGTACATGTACCGGTCTTTTTTTTGATTCGAGGTGCAAATTGCTGGGGGTGCTACTCTGAGAAGTTTCAGAGTGCCCGTCAAGGGTAAAAAGCGAGTGCCACGGTCACTGTGAGAGGTTCAGAGTGCCCATCAAGGATGAAAAAGAAGCGCAGCAGTCACTCTGAGGGGGTCAGAGTGCCCGTCAAAGGTGAAAAGAAAGCGCCGCGATCACTGTGAGAGGTTCAGAGTGCCCGACAAGGGTAAAAAGCGAGTGCCGCGATCACTATGAGAGGTTCAGAGTGCCCGTCAAGGGTAAAAAGCGAGTGCCACGGTCACTGTGAGAGGTTCAGAGTGCCCGACAAGGATGAAAAAGAAGCGCAGCAGTCACTCTGAGGGGGTCAGAGTGCCCGTCAAAGGTGAAAAGAAAGCGCCACCCACGGTCACTGGAGAGGTTCAGAGTGCCCGTCAAGGGTAAAATAGAAGCGCCGCGGTCACTAAGAAAAGTTCAGAGTGACCGTCAAGTTAAAAAAAGAGCGGTTCATTAAGCCTGACAGACCAGAAAAAGAGCGGAGCCGGTCTTTATCCCGTTGGCCTTTGGGAAATCATGAACCCAACTATATGTTAGTAAGTTTTTAAGTCAAAAAATATTTAGCAAAACTTGTGCGGCACTACCACAAAATTCTGCGGTTTCACTCAAAATATCTGCGGTTTGAACGGAATAGAATCGACGTACAATGTAATCATCTAATACAGGTGAAAACCTTTAGGAGTGAAAAGGATGAGAAAATGGGCAATTGCAGGAATTCTTTACGTTACTTTAGTCGTGCTTGGATTCGGTGCTTATGATAAATGGATTGCAGATGATAAAGGAATGGCTGCCGAGGCAGACAGTCACGGATCAATGGCTCAGACGGCAGGGCATGGTACCGGGGGAGAAGAGAATGGAAATCATAACGGCGATGAAAATGGAAGCAGCCATGCACATGAAGGTAATGCGCATCAGCAAGGCAGCGAAGTCAATGCATTTGTGCAAAACAATCCAGGAAATATCAAGATTTTCTTAAAAGATAAAGCTGGAAGCCCGGTTGATGAATTAGAAGTAAATCATGAGAAGATTTTGCATCTTATTATCGTAGATGAACATTTGCAGAAGTATTACCACCTACACCCAGAACGAACTGGAAAAGGCGAATTTACAATTGAAAGTAATCTCCCTGAAGGATTTTACAAAGCTTATATCGATATTAAACCAAAGAATCTAGCATATGAGGTAGAGCCGGTTCCATTTATCGTGGGCAATCCGAGCGCTCTAGAACACGGTCATGAGCTAGTACCTGACACTAATTTTAGCAAAACGCTAGATGGTGAAACGGTAACATTAAGCATGAATTCCTTTAAGGCAGGAGAACCCGTAACATTATCCTTCGACTTAGATCAAACAAATTTGACTCCATATTTAGGAGCAATGGGGCATGTTGTGATTCTTGATGAATATGGTAAAAAGTTTCTCCATGTTCATCCATCTAATGATAAGGAACCAATTTTTGAAACACAGTTTGAAAAGCCTGGTATCTACAAGGTTTGGGCAGAGTTCAAGCAAAATGGAAAAGTAAGAGCCTTCCCGTTTGTAATTGAAATAAAAAAATAGAGGTGGATGAAATGAAAATGCAGTGGAATGTAGGCATCGTATTATATGATGATGTAGACGTATTAGATTATTCAGGGCCATTTGAGGTGTTTTCGGTAATCGCGAATGATGCTAAACAAGTACCAGAATTTTTCACTCGAGGGAGTTAAGGAGTGGTTGTAATTATCAATAGAAAAGTGAAAGAACATTTCCTTGAACTAAGAAAAACCTCTCTAAATGCCTTATTTAGGAATTTTAGGAGAGGTTTGTTTTATATGTTGCTCTTCGAAAAATATTTCCGAGTATCTTCACGTATTTGTTTAGGTAATACACGGTCGAGCTCTTCATTTAACCATGAAAGTGTTTTACTACGTAAATAATCACGCATTTTTTCTTCCCCAGAAAGCATAACTAAATTGATGGTACAAAAGGTGGGAGCTGAACAGCAGCTTTCTCTATACAAATAACCATTATCTTTAATATTTTTACATTGAAAAATTGGCTTAGGACCTTCAACTGCTTCAACTACATCCCAAAAGGAAATATCTTCTGGGGACTTAGATAACCTATATCCTCCCTTTACACCGGGAACAGAACTTACAATACCAGCCTTAGATAATTTACCGAAAACTTTTGAGAGAAATGTCTCAGAAAGTCCTTGGAACTCTGCCAAATCCTTTATCCCAACACTTTCCTTGGAAGGAACATCAATTAAATAAACCAGACAATGTAAAGCATATTCAACTCCAACGCTATACTGCATATAAACTCACCTACATTTAATTAAGGATTATTAAATTGTATCTTAGGAGTATTTCGAGTTCTAGTCAAATAAATGATCAATTGACAAAAATAATTATAATATATATTATAGACTATATTAATCGACGATTAAGTTTGTCTTTAATTATAGGCATATTTTAAGGAGGTAATTAAATTGGAACAACGAATTGATTATTATAAAGTAGCACCAGAAGCACTTAAAATAATGGTGGAAATGGAGAAGTATACGAAAACAACAGGTATAGACCGGAAACTTCGTGAACTTATAAAAATTCGGGCATCTCAAATAAATGGTTGTGCGTATTGTTTGAACATGCACACGGCAGATGCCCGAAAAATGGGAGAAACGGAACAACGTTTATATTGTATTAGTGCTTGGAGAGAGTGTACATTTTACACAGATGCAGAAAAAGTAGCTCTTGAATTGACAGAGTACGTGACTTTAATCCCGACAAAACGTGTGCCAGATGAGCTTTATCAACGAGTACGAGTACATTATGACGAGAGACAATATGTTGACCTTGTTCTAATAATCAATCAAATCAACAGTTGGAATAGAATTTCTATTGCAATGGGGAATACAGCATCTCAAAAATAATTATTCTCAATGAACATCCTATAGTGCCCGTCACAGATTGTGGCGGACAAAAGCAACGGGTCGCCCTTGCCAGGGGATTTTTGAAAAATCCGTCTTTGATTATTTTAGACGAAGCCACTAGTGCCCTGGATAATGAGAGTGAAAAGCTTGTCCAGGAATCTATTAATCAATTTAATCGTGATAAAACTATTATCATGATTGCTCACAGACTTTCAACGATTTTGAATGCGGATATGATTTTTGTAGTGAAAAACGGAGTAATTGTGGAGAGTGGCAGCCACCCAAGCTTGTTAAAGCGGAATGGTTATTATGAAGAGCTTTATTCGAAACAAAACACTTCGAATGACGAATTGAAATGGGCTGCAGGGTAATAATGCCGAAATCTGAAAAAACTAATCAAACGTTTGATTAGTTTTTTCATTTCGTTTATAGAGGTAGCTATCAATAGAAACTAAAGCAAATTCACTTCAAATTTCTGCTTTTCTTTTTCAAGTTCTAAAGCTGAGACAATGTAGGCAAATCCATTCATAAAGAGGTAAAAAACATTTGATTGGATCCGTTCGGTTTCTCCTAAATAAGTATTGATAATAATGAATACTGAATATAGAACTACAAAAAATAAAGCGATTTTATTAAAAATGATCATTCGAACAACCCCTTTATTGAAGATTCTTATTTTAATCATATTTTCAGGAGGCCGAACTTATGCAAGCCATCCAGGTTTCAAAGTGATTCAAAATAATAATTGGGTAAATTAATGTATGATAAAGCTATCTGATTTGCGACTTGACCCAATGTGTTTAATATGAAGAACTAAGTAATGCTTTTCGTATTGAGCAAGAGGTGCACATCAATACTGGGTTCTTAGAGATAGATGTGAACAAGACCATGCAGAGGGTTGGAAATACCTGCTTGGCACCTTGCTTAAAAAATATTGTGAAAAATAATAAGAGGCACTTGGAGGGAACATGCTTGGTAGATGTTTTTACAGAGATAAAAATTAAGCGTCCAGTTGATCAAGTATCAGCATACGCAGCGAATCCGGACAATGCACCAGAATGGTATGTAAATATTCAATCAGCGGAGTGGCAAACTCCACAGCCCTTGAAAGTTGGTTCGAAAGTTGCCTTTAAAGCTCAATTTCTTGGACGTGAACTAGCTTATGTTTATGAAATCTCTGAGTATACACCAGGGAAGAAGCTTGTAATGAGAACAGCGAATGGTCCTTTTCCAATGGAGACCACATATACATGGGAAGCTCTTTCTGACAACAGTACTTTAATGAAATTAAGGAATAAAGGAAATCCAACTGGATTTTCAAAAATAGCTGCCCCCTTCATGTCTACCATGATGAAAAGTGCAAACAACAAAGATCTCAAGAAAATAAAGGACATTCTTGAAAATCAAACTTGATTATTAAAAGTAGTGCCTGAATCCTTAATGGTGGTCAGGTGCTTTTTAATTGGCTACTGGGTTTTTAGCGGCTTTGATAGATTAAGACAAAGTAAACATAAATTTAAAAACTATTGTTGACATTATCGTTGCATGATAGTAATATAGTAATTCCTGAGAGGGAAGCGCCTAGAGTGATTGTTTCTTATTTCAGGATTCAAAAAAACTCTTGACTAGATTAATATTTTAATATATTATTAATAACTGTCGCTGAGTTGATTGAAAAAGTTTTTTAAAAAAAGATTGACACGACCTGGACGAGATGATATATTAATATTCTGTCTCGAAAAAAATTGCTCTTTGAAAACTAAACAAACAAAAACGTCAACAAACAATAATATTCGTTTCTTTTTGAAACGAGCCAACGTTTTATTTTATGAGCTAATCAACTTTCTTGGAGAGTTTGATCCTGGCTCAGGACGAACGCTGGCGGCGTGCCTAA